>JBKEBH010000090.1:0-4707 GCA_047973065.1 Paracoccus sp. (in: a-proteobacteria)
CATGGCGGCCAGCCGCCTGCCGTGGTCTACTTCAACAGCATCGAAACCGATCAGCAGGCGCAGGCAGTAGCTTAAATTACCCCGGAATCTGTCCAAGAGTTGGGGAGTAGCTCAGTCTGCCCGAACGTCTGGTGCACAGAAGCCATAAGCTTCAGTTTGAGATCGAGGCCGTTCTGTGCCTGCTCGCCCTGTTCACGCATAACAATCTGCTCTGGGGTGCCGCGCTGCTGCTGGCGATGATCGACCTGCCCGATCTTGTGACGCCGCTTGGCCGGATCTTCGATACTCTGGAACGCCTGATCGCGCCGCCCCGAACCGTCGTCGCCACGCACCGGCCTGCGCCCCCTGCGGCAGAGGCCTCGCCGCCCGCAGTAACCGATAGCAGTGACAAGGCGTGGGAATAACATGTTCGAAGTTCTTCTCTGCTCGCTGATCACCATCCTGCCCGACTATCTTTATCGCTGCTATGCTCAGGGCAAACGGCAGGGGCGTGAAATCACCTTCTTCTCGGTCTGGTACGAGCTGCGCTACGGCATCACCGGCAGCTTCATCCTGACCATTGCGCTGATCACGGTGGTCTTCTTCTACCACCCCTCGTCCAGAGCCGTCGCGGTCCAGTTCCGCATCATGCCGATCCTGCCCGACGCCAGCGGGAGGGTTGAGGAAGTCTATGTGGATGTCACCGACGACGTTCAGGCCGGTGATCCGCTGTTCCGCCTTGATACGTCACGCCAGGAAGCCGCCGCTGAAACGCAACGTCGGGTGATCGCCGAAACAGAGGCCGCGATGACCGTCGCCGCCGCCGAAGATAATGTCAGCCAAGGCGCAGGCCGCGCTTCGCAATGCGCAGGACGAATTGCAGACACGCCAGCAGCTTGTTGCGTCCGGCTCCAACGCGGTGGCCCAACGCGAGATCGAGACGCTGGAACAGAACACCGCCGCCGCCGAAGGCGCCGTAACTGCGGCGGAAGTTACCCGGACCGCCGCCCACGAACGTCTGAACACGCTGCCGCCCGCCCAGAAGGCCACCGCCGAGGCTTCGCTGCGTCAGACCGAAATCGAGATAGAAAAATCCACCATCCGCGCCGGCGTCACCGGCCGCGTCGAGCAATTCACTCTGCGCCCCGGCGATTTCATCAGCCCGATCCTGCGCTCCGCCGGCCTGCTGATCCCGACAGAGGCCGGCCGCCGTTCGGTTCAGGCGGGCTTCGGCCAGATCTCCGCCCCGGTGATCAAAGTCGGCATGATCGGCGAGATTGCCTGCGACTCCATCCCCCAGCAGATCATCCCGGTCGTCGTCAGTGACAAGCAGAACTACATCGCCACCGGCCAGTTCGCCGGAGGGGAGCGTCTGATCGACATCACCTCCGTCGCCCGCGACGGAACTGTGACGGTGTGTTTTGAGCCTGTCTACGAAGGCGACTTCGCCGATATCGTGCCCGGCAGCCAGTGCATCGCCAACCTCTATTCCAATCACCACGACGAAATCGTCGACCCCGACACATCGGCCACCAAGGGAATCGCGCTCCACGCCGTAGACGCCCTCGGCCTCGTCCACGCCATGCTGATGCGCATCCAGGTCGCCATGATGCCCTTCCGTACACTAGTCTTCTCAGGTGGGCACTAAAGCGAGCCGTAGGGTGAGGTTCCACCCCACCCTGCATCGGTTATATGCTCCTCGCCGCCGATGATGCATGTAACCCACGCGCCCGGAGCCGCGCTGCCGCATCCTCGCGCTTCGCGCGGCGTTTCTCGCCGATTGGCACGCCCGGATCATCGCTCATCCCCTGTGCGCCCTCGGGGCCGAGCGCGTCTTCATATTCCGCCTGCACCGCCCCCATGCGGGCTTCATCCTGTCGAACCCTTGGCGTTGTTCAGCAGGAACAGAACGCGGTGCAGGCGCCCTCAGAATGCGATCAATTGCGCGGGACATCATGTCCCGAACCGATGACCGTTTCCGGCCGCTCAATCGGTCTTGTAGGGCATGGGCGCTGCCCACGGCTCTCGCGCAGGGGCGGCAGGGCAACACCTGCGCCTTCGCGAAAGTGGGGCGCAGGCTTGCCAGTCAGTTGATGTGTCCCCTTATCCGGCTTCGGCTCGAGCCTCAGCCCTTTTTCAGGTAATCGCGGCCCAGCAATTCGGCGATCTGCACCAGGTTCAGCGCCGAGCCCTTGCGCAGGCTGTCCGAGACGACCCACAGATTCAGCCCGTTTTCGACCGTGCTGTCCTGACGGATGCGGCTGACGAAAGTGGCGAAATCGCCGGCGCTTTCGACCGGGGTGATATAGCCGCCATCCTCGCGCTTGTCGACGACCAGCAGGCCGGGGGATTCGCGCAGGATTTCCCGGGCCTCGTCCTCGTCCAGAAAATCCTCGAATTCGACATTGACCGCCTCGGCATCGCCGACGAAGACCGGCACCCGCACGCAGGTGACCGAAACCCGGATCGCGGGGTCCAGCACCTTTTTCAGCTCGGCGGTGATCTGCCATTCGTTGCGGCTGGTGCCGTCTTCCATGAATTCGCCGATCTGGGGGATGGCGTTGAAGGCGATCTGGCGCGGGAAGACCGAAGGCTCGACCTCCTGACCGGGCACATACATGCCCTTGGTCTGGTTCCACAATTCGTCCATGCCCTTCTTGCCGGCCGAAACGACCGATTGATAGGTCGAGGCAACGACGCGCCGGATCCGTGCCCGATCATGCAGCGGCTTCAGCGCCACCACCATTTCCGAGGTCGCGGCCTCGGGGCTGGCAATGATCATCCGCTCGCGATAGGCACCGATGGCATCGGGGTTCACCTCGGGCACGACCAGCGGCACCGAAGGATCCAGCCGGAAGGCAGATGACGCATCGATCACCACGCAGCCCTGTTCGGTCGCCAGATGCGCATATTGCTTCGCATCCTCGGCATCCATCGCGAACAGCACCATGTCGAAACCAGCGAAATCGAAACTCTCGATACTGCCGATCTTCAGCGTTTCCTCGCCAAAGCTGACTTCGCGGCCAAGCGACTTGCGCGGCCCAAGGGCCACCACCTCATCGGCGGGAAATTCGCGCTCGGCGAGGATGTTCAGGATCTCGCGGCCCATATCGGTCGTGGCGCCGGCAACGGCAATTCTGTAACCCATCGGAAAACTCCTTTGCTTGCGCCCGGATATAGGCGCGACGCCCGGCCCGCAAAAGCCCAAATGCCCGGCTTCTTTGGTGCCCAAATATCTCGGGTTCCGGGGGCGAAGCCCGGTCCGGGGGTCATGCGCCCAGATAACGCTGCCGCACCGCGCCCGCATCGCGAAACGCGGCGGTGTCACCCGACCAGACGGTGCGTCCGCGCGAGACCAGCGTGATCTCATCCGCCAGTGTCGTGGCCAAGCCGATATTTTGTTCCACCAGCAGCATCGCGATCCCTTGGACCCGCAGCGCCTGCAACGCGCTTATCAGCATCCCGGCCATCTGCACCGACAAGCCCTCGCTTGGTTCATCCAGCAGCAACAACCGGGGCGAGGTCATCAGCGCCCGCCCGATGGCCAGCATCTGCTGTTCTCCGCCCGACAGCGCCGCCGCCGGCACATCCAGCCGCTGACCGAGATTGGGAAACAGCGCGGTGACGCGCCCGATCGTCCAGTCGCCGCGCCCGATCCGTCCGGCAAGCCGCAGGTTCTCACGTGTGGTCAGGCTGGCAAACACCTCGCGATTCTCGGGCACATATCCGAGGCCGGCGCGGGCGATGCGCGGTGTATCCCAGTCGGTGATCTGCTGCCCGTCCAGCAGGATCTGGCCGCGATCCGGCGACAGCAGCCCCCTGATCCGGCGCAGCGCCGCTGTCTTGCCGGCGCCGTTGCGGCCCAGCATGGCATGGACGCTGCCCTGCCCGACCCGCAGCGACAGACCGTGCAGGACCGACGTTGCGCCATAGCCGGCGAAAAGTTCCCTTAGTTCAAGCATCATAGATTGCCCGCAGCACCGGGCGCGCATCAGCGGGTGCGCCGTCAAAGATAATCCGGCCCCGGTCCAGAACCACGATACGCCCGGCAATAGCGAAGGCGAGATCCAGATCGTGTTCGATGACGATCAGGGTCAGGTCGTGGGGCAGTCCGGCGATCAGGGTGTGGATCTCTGCCGCACCGCCCGGCCCGAAACCTGATGCCGGCTCGTCCAGCAGTAGCAGCCGGGGCGCACCCGACAGCGCCATGGCAAGGTCCAGCCGGCGACGGTTGCCGTGATCGACCATCCCCGCCTGCCGTGACAGCCCGTCCAGCCCGGCCCGCCGTGCGGCCAGATGCGCGGCCTCGCGCAGGCCCGGATCGCGCAGGGGGTCGCGGCCCGGCCCGATCCGCCCGGCGGCAGCGGCGGCGGCGGCGATCAGGTTTTCCTCGACGGTGAAGGCGTCGAAAAGGCTGACCTGCTGAAAGCCGCGCCCCAGCCCGGCGCGGGCGCGGGCTTCCGGGGGCAGGCGGGTAGTGTCGCGCCCGTCCAGAAGGATGTGCCCGGCATCGGGGCGGATCTCGCCCGCGATCAGACGCATCAGCGTGGTCTTGCCGGCACCATTCGGTCCCAGAATCACCAGCCTTTCGCCTGCCGGAACTTCCAGCGACAGCCCGCTGATGACCTCGACCCCGCCGAAGGATTTCGCGATGCCCTCAAGCCTCAGCATTGCGCGCCCATGCCCTGATCTGGCCATAGATCCCGCGCCCGCCGGCCAGCACCACGG
>JBKEBH010000102.1:0-29737 GCA_047973065.1 Paracoccus sp. (in: a-proteobacteria)
CACTGGTGGTGGTTACTATCATTAGTCATACTCGGTCGTACGCGGCTGTGACCGGATCGTGCCAGTGGATATCTATGTTCCCGGGTGCCCGCCCACTGCAGAGGCATTGCTTTACGGCATCTTGCAATTGCAGCGGCGAATCCGCCGGACCGGCACGTTGGTGAGGTAAGCTCATGGCCCTTTATCCCGATATCAACGCGCTGAGCGATCTGTCCGAACTGGTGCAGGTCCGCTTTCCCGATGATGTACTCTCGGCCGGCGTTGCTTACGAGGAATTGACTGTGACGGTCGGCATTTCGGGCTTGCTGCGGGTGCTGGAATTTCTGCAATCCGATGCGAATTGCCGTTTTTCGTCGCTGACCGACATCACTGCCGTT
Source organism: Paracoccus sp. (in: a-proteobacteria) (assembly GCA_047973065.1). Taxonomy (GTDB): domain Bacteria; phylum Pseudomonadota; class Alphaproteobacteria; order Rhodobacterales; family Rhodobacteraceae; genus Paracoccus. The sequence continues at coordinate 378 of JBKEBH010000102.1, forward strand.
GACCACCCGGAGCGGCCCGCCCGCTTTGATGTCGTCTATCAACTGTTGTCAATGTATCGCAATCAGCGCATCCGCGTGAAGGTTGCGGTGCGCGAGGACGAACTGGTGCCGTCGGCCACTGGGTTGTTTCCTGGTGCCAACTGGTATGAGCGTGAGATCTTTGACATGTTCGGGGTCATGTTCTCGGGACATCCGGACCTGCGCCGGATCCTGACCGACTACGGCTTCCACGGCTTTCCGCTGCGCAAGGACTTTCCGACCACCGGCTATGTCGAGGTCCGTTATGACGACGAGTTGAAGCGCGTCGTCTATGAACCCGTGCGCCTGACGCAGGAATACCGGCAGTTCGATTTTCTGTCACCTTGGGAAGGCGCAAAATATGTGCTGCCTGGCGACGAAAAGGCGAAGGAGGGCGGCCAATGAGCCTGTGCCATCTGATCTCGGCCATGATGCCATTCGCCCCGAAGAAGGAGTGCTGAGCCATGGACGGCGATATTCGCGTCAACAGCTATGACGACGGTTCCGTGGATACACGCACCGATGAGCAGGCGATCCGCAACTTCAACATCAACTTCGGCCCTCAGCACCCCGCTGCCCATGGCGTGCTGCGCATGGTGGTCGAACTTGACGGCGAGGTGGTCGAGCGCTGCGACCCGCATATAGGCCTGTTGCATCGCGGGACCGAAAAGCTCATGGAATCGCGGACCTACCTGCAGAACCTGCCTTATTTTGACCGGCTGGACTATTCTTCGCCGCAAAACCAGGAACACGCATGGTGTCTGGCGATCGAGAAGCTGGCCGGGGTCGAGATCCCGCCCCGCGCCAAAGTTATCCGCGTGTTGTTCAACGAGATCGGCCGGATCCTGAACCACCTTCTTGGCGTCACCACCGGGATGCTGGATATTGGCGCGCTGACCCCGCCGTTTTGGGGTTTCAAAGCCCGGGAAGAACTGATGGTCTTCTGCGAACGCGCCTCGGGCGCGCGGCTGCACATGGCCTATTACCGACCTGGCGGTGTGCATGAGGATCTGCCGCCAGATCTTATCGACGATATCGAGGCTTGGTGCGACGGTTTCCCCAAACTTCTCGACGATCTGCACACACTTCTGACCGAAAACCGCATCGTCAAGCAGCGCTTGGTCGATATCGGCATCGTGACAGAGCAGGATGCGCTGAACTGGGGTTATACCGGGGTCATGGTGCGCGGCTCGGGCCTTGCCTGGGACTTGCGCAAATCCCAGCCCTATGACGGTTATGAGGAATATGATTTCCAGATTCCCGTCGGCAAGAATGGCGACTGCTATGACCGTTACCTGGTCCGCATGGCCGAGATGCGTGAATCCTGCAAGATCATGCGCCAAGCCGTTGAAAAACTGCGCAAGACCCCCGGCGATGTGCTGGCGCGGGGCAAGCTGACGCCGCCGAAGCGCGGCGCGATGAAGTCGGACATGGAAAGCCTGATCCATCACTTCAAGCTCTACACCGAGGGTTTCAAGTTGCCTGCGGGCGAAGTCTATGCCGCTGTTGAGGCCCCGAAGGGCGAATTCGGTGTCTATCTGGTCTCGGACGGCACCAACAAGCCATATCGCGCCAAGCTGCGTGCGCCGGGCTTTGCGCATCTGCAGTCGATGGACTGGATGGCGACCGGGCACATGCTGTCGGATATTCCGGCCTTCATTGCAACGCTGGATATCGTTTTCGGCGAGGTCGACCGATGAACTGGCTTCGGATCGCGGTTCTTGCCGGGCTGACCTTGCTGGGCCTCGCCGCTTGCCAGCGCGATCCCGAGATCGGGTTGTCGGCGGAGCGTAGCGGGCCGCAGGTCCTGAACCCTCAGCCAGCCCCACCGGCGCAATAGTATTTGCCGGCCGCCCGGCGGCCGGACCAGTGAATGAGAAATGCGCGCGCCAAGCGAGCGCGGATCGCAACAGTAAGGAACGGATAGAAGACCATGCTTCGCCGCCTCAGCCCTGTCCAGCCGGACTCGTTCGAGTTCTCGCCAGCGAACCTTGAATGGGCGCGGGCACAGATGACCAAATATCCTGAAGGCCGTCAGCAATCGGCCGTTATCCCGGTCCTGTGGCGCGCGCAGGAACAGGAAGGTTGGTTGACCCGCGCAGCAATCGAATATTGTGCCGAACTGCTGGGTATGCCCTATATTCGCGTGCTGGAAGTGGCGACTTTCTACTTCATGTTCCAACTGCAGCCCGTTGGCAGTGTTGCCCATATCCAGATCTGTGGCACCACGACCTGCATGATCTGCGGCGCAGGAGAACTGATCGCGGTCTGCAAGGACAAGATCGCCCCGCAGGCGCATATGTTGTCCGAAGACGGCAGGTTTTCCTGGGAAGAAGTCGAATGCCTTGCTGCCTGCTCAAACGCGCCAATGGCGCAAATTGGCAAGGATTAGTACGAGGATCTGACCGCCGAAAAGCTGGAGCAGCTAATCGACGCCCTGGCCGCAGGCAAGGTGCCGGTTCCCGGCCCGCAGGACGGCCGTTTCTCGTCCGAACCCAAGGGCGGCCCGAACGCGCTGACCGGGCTGGCCCCGGCGACCGAGGCTTATAATGCCTCGGTAACGCTGGCGGTAGGTCTGAAGGACACGATCAAGCGCATTGACGGGACCGAGGTGCCAATCCTGACCCCTTGGCTGAACAAATCGGGCAGGGCGAAAGCGGAAACCAAGGCCGAGACGGCGGCTGTTGCGGATGACCGCACCGCTGGCCAGCCGGCGATTACCGGCCGCCAGCCGCGCAAACTGGAAACTCCCCAAGGCGGGCGGGCGGATGATCTGAAGGAAATTTCTGGCGTAGGGCCGGTGCTGGAAAAACTGCTGCACAGCCTTGGTATCTATCACTTCGAACAGATCGCCAACTGGGAAGATGCTGAAATCGCCTGGGTTGACGAGAATCTGGAAGGCTTCAAGGGCCGTGTCAGCCGCGATGAATGGGTCCGGCAGGCACAGGTATTTGTCAAGGAACGCAAGAACGACAACAGTTAGACTGGACGGAAACCGGAACGGGGCGGAACGATGCTGAAAAACGAATGCTCGCGCAATTGCTGGCTGGCCGCTGCGGTCTTTGGCCTGTTGGTGTGGATCTTCAATGGGACTTTCTTCGGCGGTCTCGTAATGGGGCTGATCGCGTTTTTCCTGTTGGGCAGCGCCCTGATCTGGCTGGTTTGCTCGGGACGTGGCGGTGCCGTCGAGGATGCCGAGGTGCTGGGTCAGACAGTGCCGGCCGAGCCGGTGGGTGACGGCGTTCTGGACCGGGCGGAGCAGGCCGTTGTCGACGCCGGTCAGGCTTTTGCGGCTGGCACCGTTGCCGCTGTCGCCAAGGGTCGTGAGGCGCTGCAGGACATGCGTGACCGCGACGATGATGATGATCGCCGGGCAACCCGTGCGGATGACGACGATGACAGCATTCTTGAGCGCGCCGAGGAGAAGTTGGAGAAGGCGGGCGAGGCCGTCAAGGGGGCCATGGGATCGCTGGCTGCGCGTGGCAAGGAGGCGATCGGTTCTCTGACCTCTCGTGACGATGCTGATGATGGGCGTGTGCCGCAAGCTCTTGCCGCCGGTGTTCCGTTGGCTGAAACGTCAAAGGCTGAAGTGCTCAAGCCGGATGCTCCGAAGTCCCGGCAAGCCAAGCCAAAGGTGGCGAAGCCGGCGGCTGCAAAGCCGAAAACTGTGAAGCCGAAGGCGCAGAAGGTCAAGGCCGCCACATCTGATAACCTGAAGGAAATCAAAGGTGTCGGCCCGGCACTGGAAACGTTGCTGCGTGAAAATGGTGTGACAAGCTTTGCCCAGATCGCTGCCTGGACCGATGCCGAGATCGAACGCTTTGCGGAACTGATCGGCCGCATGGGTGGCCGTATCCGTTCGGATGATTGGGTCGCGCAGGCGAAGGTATTGGCCGCCGGCGGCTCTACCGAGTTCTCGCGCCGTGTCGACAAGGGCGAGGTCTATTGATGATCGAGAGGGCGGCTCAGGATGCGGCGCAGATGCGCCTGGTGGCGCTCGTTCTGGCGGCGACAGCGTTGCTGTGGCTGGCCGCAAACTGGGCCGGGCAGCGTTATGGCTGGCCCTCAAAATATGCGTTCCTCGCGGATCTGGCCGCGATGGGTGGTTTTGTCTGGTCGCTGCTGGTGACCTGGCGTATCTGGCGGCGCGGGACGCTGCCGGGCAAAGAAGGATGACGACGGAATGCTGAAGGATCAGGACCGGATCTTTACCAATATCTACGGGATGGGTGATCGTTCGCTGAAAGGCGCGATGGCGCGTGGCTGCTGGGATGGCACTGCCGCGATCATTCAGCGTGGCCGTGACAAGATCGTCGAGGAAATGAAGGCCTCCGGTCTGCGCGGGCGGGGCGGGGCGGGTTTCCCGACCGGCCTCAAATGGTCGTTCATGCCCAAGGAATCGGATGGCCGCCCGGCCTATCTGGTCATCAATGGCGACGACTCGGAGCCGGCAACCTGCAAGGACCGCGAGATCATGCGCCATGATCCGCATACGCTGATCGAAGGCGCGCTGATCGCCAGCTTCGCCATGGGCGCCCATGCCTCCTATATCTATATTCGCGGTGAATTCATCCGCGAGCGCGAGGCGCTCCAGAACGCCATCAACGAATGCTATGACGCCGGTCTTCTGGGCAAGAATGCTGCGGGTTCCGGCTGGGATTTTGATCTTTATCTGAACCACGGCGCCGGCGCCTATATCTGCGGCGAGGAAACCGCGCTTCTCGAATCGCTGGAAGGCAAGAAGGGCATGCCCCGGATGAAGCCGCCTTTCCCGGCAGGGGCGGGGCTTTATGGCTGCCCGACCACCGTCAACAATGTCGAATCGATCGCCGTGGTGCCGACCATCCTGCGGCGCGGCCCGGAATGGTTCGCGGGCTTCGGCCGGCCCAACAATGCCGGCACCAAGCTGTTCGGTCTGACCGGCCATGTGAACACGCCCTGTGTGGTCGAAGAAGCCATGTCGATCCCGATGAAGGAGCTGATCGAGAAACATGGCGGCGGCATGCGCGGCGGCTGGAAGAACCTCAAGGCCGTCATCCCGGGCGGGGCCTCCTGTCCGATCCTGACCGCTGAGATGTGCGAAAGCGCGATCATGGATTACGACGGCATGCGCGAGCTGAAATCCAGCTTCGGCACCGCCTGCATGATCGTCATGGACCAGTCCACCGACGTGATCGCGGCGATCTGGCGTCTGTCGAAATTCTTCAAGCATGAGAGCTGCGGCCAGTGCACGCCCTGTCGCGAAGGCACCGGCTGGATGATGCGCGTTATGGAACGTCTGGTCACCGGCGAAGCCGAGGTCGAGGAAATCGACATGCTGTTCGACGTGACCAAGCAGGTCGAAGGCCATACCATCTGCGCGCTCGGCGACGCAGCCGCCTGGCCGATCCAGGGCTTGATCCGCAATTTCCGCGAGGAAATCGAGGATCGCCTGAAGGCCAAGAAAACCGGGCGCATGGGCGCCATGGCGGCGGAGTAAGCAGGAATGTGCGACGGGCAGGACATCCATGCGACGGTCGCGATCACGGGGGGCACACCCTTCCGTGTCGGGATGTCCGGCTGCTCGGATGCTATGGCTGTCTTCATGAATGAATGGAGGCACGAGCCATGAAGAAACTGATCGCAAGCGTCCTGACTGTCACCTCTCTGATCGCAGCGATGCTGGCAACGCCGGCGCTGGCGCTGGAGCCGCTGGCTCAGGAAAAATACGTCAATAACCGGCTGATCGCCGCGCGGGTCGCGGACCGCGTGCGCCGCGAATGCCCCTCGATTGATGCGCGCATCGTCTATGCCTGGTCGCAGGCGCGGGCGCTCAAGAAATATGCCGAGAAGAAGGGTTACTCTTCAGCCCAGATCGAGGCATTTCTGGACAGCAAGCAGGACAAGGCCCGGATCTATGCCGCGGCCGAGGACTATCTGACCCGCAACGGCGCGGTGAAGGGGGATGCGCAATCCTTCTGCCGCGTCGGGCGGGCCGAAATCGCAAGCAAGTCGGTCGCCGGATCGCTTCTGGTGGCCAAGTAAGGACGACGATATGGCAGATTTGCGGAAAATCATCATCGACGGTCGGGAAATCGAGGTTGATCCCAACCTGACCCTGATTCAGGCCTGTGAGCAGGCCGGGGTGGAGGTGCCGCGCTTCTGCTATCATGAGCGGTTGTCCATTGCCGGCAATTGCCGGATGTGTCTGGTCGAAGTGGTCGGCGGGCCGCCCAAGCCCGCCGCCTCCTGCGCCATGCAGGTCAAGGATCTGCGGCCGGGGCCGGAAGGCCAGCCCTCCGAGGTCAGGACCAACAGCCCGATGGTCAAGAAGGCCCGCGAGGGCGTGATGGAGTTCATGCTGATCAACCATCCGCTCGATTGCCCGATCTGCGATCAGGGCGGCGAATGCGATCTGCAGGATCAGGCCATGGCCTACGGCGTCGATTTCAGCCGTTACCGCGAGCCGAAGCGCGCCTCGGAAGATCTGAACCTCGGCCCGCTGGTCGAGACCCACATGACCCGCTGCATCAGCTGCACCCGCTGCGTGCGTTTCACCACCGAGGTTGCCGGCATCACCCAGATGGGCCAGACCGGGCGCGGCGAAAGCAGCGAGATCACGTCTTATCTGAACGAGACGTTGAATTCGAACATGCAGGGCAATATCATCGACCTCTGCCCGGTCGGTGCCCTGGTGTCGAAACCCTATTCCTTCACCGCCCGGCCGTGGGAACTGACCAAGACCGAAACCATCGACGTGATGGACGCGCTTGGCAGCAATATCCGGGTCGATACCAAGGGCCGCGAAGTCATGCGCATCCTGCCGCGCAACAATGACGGCGTGAATGAGGAATGGATCAACGACAAGACCCGTTTCGTCTGGGACGGTCTGCGCCGCCAGCGGCTCGACAGGCCCTATATCCGTGAAAACGGCAAGCTGCGCCCGGCGAACTGGCCCGAGGCGCTGAGCCTTGCGGCATCGGCGATGAAGGGCAGGAAGGTTGCCGGTCTGATCGGCGATCTGGTCCCGACCGAAGCCGCCTTTGCGCTCAAGCAACTGGTCGAGGGTCTGGGCGGCAAGGTCGAATGCCGCACCGACAATGCCCGGTTGCCGATCAGCAACCGCTCGGCCTATGTCGGCACGGCCCGGATCGAAGATATCGACAATGCCGCGATGATCCAGCTGATCGGCACCAACCCGCGCGAGGAAGCGCCGGTGCTGAATTCACGGATCCGCAAGGCCTGGATGAAGGGCGCCAAGGTCGGTCTGATCGGCGCGCCGGTCGATCTGACCTATGATTACGCCCATCTCGGCAATGACCGCGCTGCGCTGGAAAAGCTGTCGGCGCAGGATATCACCGACGAAACCCGGGCCAGGCCGACCATCGTGATCGTCGGGCAGGGCGCGATTCGCGAAGCCGATGGCGAGGCGGTGCTGGCCCATGCCATGCGTCTGGCCGAGAATTCCAATTCCAAGCTGCTGGTCCTGCACACCGCCGCCGCCCGCGTCGGCGCGATGGATGTCGGCGCCGTGACCGAAGGCGGGCTCGATGCTGCCATCGCCGGGGCCGAGGTGATTTACAACCTTGGCGCCGATGAGGTCGAAATCGATCCGGGTGCCTTTGTGATCTATCAGGGCAGCCATGGGGACCGCGGCGCGCATCGCGCCGATCTGATCCTGCCGGGCGCCTGCTACACGGAAGAAAACGGGTTGTTCGTCAATACCGAGGGCCGTCCGCAGCTGGCGATGCGCGCCAATTTCGCGCCGGGCGAGGCCAAGGAAAACTGGGCGATCCTGCGGGCGCTTTCGGCGGAACTGGGTGCGACCCAGCCCTGGGACAGCCTGGCGGCGCTGCGCCGCGCCATGGTTGCGGCGGTGCCGCATCTGGCCGATGTCGATCAGGTGCCGGAAAACGCCTGGCAGCCGCTGACCCGCTTCGATCTGGGCCAGGCCGACTTCCGCTATGTGATCCGCGATTTCTACCTGACCAACCCGATTGCCCGGGCTTCCAGCCTGATGGGCGAATTGTCGGCGCTGGCGGCGGCCCGTGCGTCTGGCGCGCAGCTGGCGGCGGAGTAAGAGAACACGATGCGGCTTGAACGAACCATCGGGATGATCGCGGGGATGGCGGCTCTGGCCGCCCTGTCCGGCTGCGGTGCGTCCGATGGCGGAAACCTGTCCACCCCGCCGCGCATGAAGCCGGCGACGCTGCCCGTCCAGCTGGACGGGCCGACCGAGGACACCGCGATCCTCGGCAGCGTTTCGACCAGGGATGGCGAGCTTCGGATCCTGGAAAACGACGGATCGGTGACCAGGACCAAGGTCGATTCCACGCAAGGGCGGATGACCCTGCGCCAGTCGGATGCCGACATGCTCGCGCTGAGCGATGTGCTGGTCTCTGACGATTTGATCCCACTTGAGGATCTGCCCAAACCGCCCAAGGCGCAGGATATCGCGCTTGAGGAATTCGCCGCGCGCCGCGGCTCGGCCCTGCCGGCACGGATCGTGCCGGCCGAGGCAGACAAGTTCCTGTTGGTTTCGGTCCGGCCCTACGCGACGCGCGAGGAGGGCAAGCCGAGCGATCTGGTCGCAGTGCTGGTGAATGTGGCGCAGGGGGTGGACGAAAGCGCTGCCTTTGCTTATGCGACATGCACGCTGGCGGCCTGGTCGAAGACGACGAATACGCCTTATGCGCGCCATATCCGCACCCTGACGCGGGAAGATAATGGCGTGCTGGCGGTCGAATCGACCTACATCATGTCGAAGTCCATCCCGATGGGCTTGCAAGTCATGGAACGAGATAAGACCCTGAGTGAATGCAGGGCGAATGGCATTCCCGCCCGAGTCATGGTCGGGCCTGCGGAAGGGATGGAAAAGAATGGCTGAATTTTGGGCATCCGGCTGGGGACAAGCGATTATCCTGCTTGCTCAGGGCCTGGCGATCATCGCCTTCGTCATGGGTTCGCTGATCTTCATGGTTTATGGCGACCGCAAGATCTGGGCCGCCGTGCAGTTGCGGCGCGGCCCGAACGTGGTCGGCCCCTGGGGCCTGCTGCAGACCTTTGCTGACGCGCTGAAATATGTCGTCAAGGAAATCGTCGTACCGGCGGGTTCCGACAAGTTCGTCTTCTTCCTGGCGCCCTTCCTGTCGATGGTGCTGGCCCTGATCGGCTTTGTCGCCATTCCCTTCGGGCCGGGCTGGGTCATGGCCAATATCAATGTCGGCCTGCTCTTCATCTTCGCCATGTCCTCGCTTGAAGTATATGGCGTGATCATGGGCGGCTGGGCCTCGAACTCGAAATACCCGTTCCTGGCCTCGCTGCGTTCGGCCTCGCAGATGATTTCCTATGAAGTCTCGATGGGGTTGATCATTATCGGCATCATCATTTCGGCCGGCTCGATGAACCTCTCGGATATCGTCGAATCGCAGAGCGGTGCCGGGCTGCTCAGCTGGTACTGGCTGCCGCATCTGCCGATGCTGGTGTTGTTCTTCGTCTCGGCTCTGGCCGAAACCAACCGCCCGCCCTTCGATCTTGCGGAAGCGGAATCGGAACTGGTGGCCGGTCATATGGTCGAATATTCTTCGACGCCTTACCTGCTGTTCATGGCCGGCGAATATATCGCCATCTTCCTGATGTGCGCGCTGATCTCGATCTTCTTCTTCGGGGGCTGGCTGTCGCCGATCCCGGGCCTGCCTGACGGCGCGCTGTGGATGGTGATCAAGATGTGGCTGTGGTTCTTCATGTTCTCGATGGTGAAGGCGATCGTTCCGCGTTATCGCTACGACCAGCTGATGCGGATCGGTTGGAAGGTCTTCCTGCCGCTGTCGCTGGGTTGGGTTGTCTTTGTCGCCATTGCCGCCCGTTACGAAATCCTTGGCGGGTTCTGGGCCCGCGCCACCCTCGGAGGCTAAGCTGATGTCGGAGCAAACCATCGCCCATGCACTGGCCAATGCCGGTGAAACCGACAAGGTCGAGTTCGCCCATTTCCTGGCCGATCATGCCGATCTCGGCCGCGATGCGGCTCAGATCCGGCTGCTGGTCGCGGCTTTCGACCGCTATGTTGCCGAACGCCTGAAGGAGCGCTGAGAATGGCATTCGATCTCGCCCGCGCGACGAAATATTTCCTGCTCTTCGATCTTTTGAAGGGGTTCGGCCTGGGGATGAAGTATTTCTTCGCCCCCAAGGACACGATCAACTACCCGCATGAGAAGGGCCCGCTGAGTCCGCGTTTCCGCGGTGAACACGCGCTGCGCCGCTATCCGTCCGGGGAAGAACGCTGCATCGCCTGCAAACTTTGCGAAGCGATCTGCCCGGCGCAGGCGATCACCATCGACGCCGAACCGCGCGACGATGGCAGCCGCCGGACCACGCGCTATGACATCGACATGACCAAATGCATCTATTGCGGCTTCTGCCAGGAAGCCTGCCCGGTCGATGCGATTGTCGAGGGTCCGAATTTCGAATTCGCCACCGAGACCCGCGAAGAGCTGTTCTACGACAAGGAAAAGCTTCTTGAAAACGGCGCCCGCTGGGAAGCCGAGATCGCCCGCAACCTTGCTATGGATGCGCCCTACAGATGAACGACGCCTTTTCACGCCTGTTCCAGCAGATGCTCCAGTCGGGGCAGGATATGGCGCGTGTCTTCAACCCGGCGCTGGAGCAGGTCGATACTTCGGCCTTTGAAAAGCTGGTTCCGACCATGCCGGCCGATGTGCTGGAAATGTGGTTCGGCCGGACCTTCAACCGCGAGGGGCTGGACGCCAAGACCCGGCTGCTGCTGACCATCGGCGCGATCACCGTTCAGGGTGCTCTGGCCGAGCCGCAGCTGCGCCTGACCATTCGCCACGCGCTGGAAGCTGGTGCGACCAAGCGTGAAATTGCAGAAACCATCTATCAGATGAGCATGTTCGCGGGCTTGCCCGCCATGCAGAAGGCGCTGGCGATTGCCGCAAGCGTCTATGACGAGGAGGACGAGGCATGACCGTCTTTTCATTCTACCTGTTCGCCATCCTCGCCTGTGTGGCCGGATTCAACGTCGTGATGTCGAAGAACCCGGTGCATTCGGTGCTCTGGCTGATCCTGACCTTCCTGTCGGCCGCCGGCCTTTTTGTGATGCAGGGCGCCGAATTCGTCGCCATGCTGCTGATCATCGTCTATGTCGGCGCGGTCGCGGTGCTGTTCCTGTTCGTGGTCATGATGCTCGACGTCGATTTCGCCGAGCTGAAGGGCGAACTGGTCCGCTATATGCCGCTGGGTCTGGTGATTGCGCTGGTGCTGCTGGCCGTGCTGGGCATGAGCTTTGCGAACTGGCAGAGCGCCCCCGCCGTCGCCGAGATGCGCGCCGTACCGATCACCGCCGAAATGGCGAACACCAATGCCATCGGCACCGTGCTTTACGACCGCTATTTCTTGGCCTTCCAGATGTCGGGCATGATCCTTCTGGTCGCGATGATCGGGGCGATCCTGCTGACCATGCGTCACCGCCGCGACATCAAGCGCCAGAACGTCCTGAAGCAAATGTGGACCGACCCCAAGAAGCAGCTTGAGCTGCGCGATGTGAAGCCGGGGCAGGGGCTGTAATGGAGCTTTCGTCAAAACTAAAAGATCAGCTCAAGAGAGCGATCACACTGTCCAATCCAGCAGGCTTACACAAGCTTGATGAGGACAGGTATATAGAGTTTTTTGAGGCGTGCGCCGATGCGGATATCGATGTAACGCCGCGCCTCATTGATTTGAATTGGCCATCAGCCACCACAGTGGGGCTAGGTGGGGACCCTGCCAAGAGCGACAAAGTTCAAGACCGCGTCTATGAGCTCATTGCTGATTGGAAGAAGAGCAGGACTATCGGGGGATAAGATGATCGGATTGGCACATTATCTTGTGGTGGGGGCGATACTTTTCGTCACCGGCATCTTCGGCATCTTCGTGAACCGGAAGAACGTCATCGTCATTCTCATGTCGATCGAACTGATGCTGCTGGCGGTGAACATGAACTTCATTGCCTTCTCGAACCATCTGGACGATCTGACCGGGCAGGTCTTCACCATGTTCGTGCTGACCGTCGCCGCCGCCGAGGCGGCCATCGGTCTGGCGATCCTGGTGGTGTTCTTCCGCAACCGCGGCACCATCGCCGTCGAAGACGTCAACGTGATGAAGGGGTAAGCGCAAATGGAAAAGATCATCCTGTTCGCGCCCCTGATCGGCGCATTGATCGCCGGCTTCGGCTGGCGCGTTATTGGCGAAAAGCCCGCCCAGTATCTGACCACCGGCATCCTGTTCCTGTGCTGCGTGCTGTCTTGGACGGTTTTTCTGACCTTTGATGGTGTGACCCAGCATATCCCGGTGCTCGACTGGGTCGTTGTCGGCGATTTTAGCTCGGCCTGGGCGATCCGGCTCGACCGGCTGACCGCGATCATGCTGATCGTGGTGACCACGGTCTCGGCGCTGGTTCACCTCTATTCGATCGGCTACATGGCCCATGACGACAACTGGACCCATGACGAGCATTACAAGGCCCGGTTCTTCGCCTATCTGAGCTTCTTCACCTTCGCCATGCTGATGCTGGTGACCGCCGACAACCTGCTGCAGATGTTCTTCGGCTGGGAAGGCGTGGGCGTGGCCTCCTATCTGCTGATCGGCTTCTACTACAAGAAGCCCTCGGCCAATGCCGCAGCCATGAAGGCCTTCATCGTCAACCGCGTCGGCGATTTCGGCTTCCTTCTGGGCATTTTCGGTCTGTGGTGGTTCACCGGCACGATTTCCTTCGCCGAGATCTTCGCGAAAGTCCCCGAGATCGCGCAGGCCGAGGTGCATTTCCTCTGGGCCGACTGGAATGCGGCGAATCTGATTGGGGTTCTGCTGTTCATCGGTGCCATGGGGAAATCGGCGCAGCTCTTCCTGCACACCTGGCTTCCTGACGCGATGGAGGGTCCGACCCCGGTTTCGGCCCTGATCCACGCGGCGACCATGGTCACCGCCGGCGTCTTCCTGGTCTGCCGGATGTCGCCGCTTTACGAATTTGCGCCGGAAGCGAAAGCTTTCATCGTGGTGATTGGTGCCTGCACCGCCTTCTTCGCCGCGACCGTGGGTCTGGTGCAGAACGACATCAAGCGCGTCATCGCCTATTCGACCTGTTCGCAGCTCGGCTATATGTTCGTGGCGGCCGGTGTCGGCGTCTATTCGGTGGCGATGTTCCACCTGCTGACCCATGCCTTCTTCAAGGCCATGCTGTTCCTCGGTGCCGGCTCGGTCATTCATGCCATGCATCACGAACAGGACATGCGCAATTATGGCAATCTGCGCAAGAAGATCCCGTTGACCTTCTGGGCGATGCTGATCGGCACGCTGGCGATCACCGGTGTCGGCATTCCGCTGACCCATATCGGTTTCGCCGGCTTCCTGTCCAAGGACGCGATCATCGAAAGCGCCTGGGTCGGCAGCGGCTTCGCCTTCTGGATGCTGGTGATCGCGGCTGGCATGACCAGCTTCTACAGCTGGCGCCTGATGTTCATGACCTTCTGGGGCAAGGAACGCGGCGATCATCATGCGCATGAACATGCCCATGAATCGCCCCCGGTGATGACCATCCCGCTTGGTGTGCTGGCAGTTGGCGCGATCTTCTCGGGCATGGTCTTCTACAGCGACTTCTTCGGCGACAAGGTAAACAGCTTCTTCGCCGTGAATGGCGCAGTGGTCGAGGAAAGCCACGAAACCGCGACCAGCGAACATGCGACCAATGCGGTTGCCACCACCGCCGAGGCCGATACCGGCCATGATGCGCCGGCTGCCGAGGATGGGCATGGCGCTGCGGTCGAGGGCGAGCACACCGCCGCCGCCGGTCACGCCGCTGACGGGGTTCTCGACACCAATGTGCCGGCTCCGGCCAATGGGGCGATCTATATGCACCCCGATAACCATGTCATCCATGAGGCACATGCCGCACCGGCCTGGGTGAAGGTCTCGCCCTTCATCGCCATGCTGATCGGCTTCTGCCTGTCCTGGCTGATGTATATCCGTTCGCCCGAGCTTCCGGCCAAGCTGGCAGCATCGCAGCGTCCGCTCTATAACTTCCTGCTGAACAAATGGTATTTCGACGAGCTTTACGACCGGATCTTCGTGCGTCCGGCACGCTGGCTGGGCCGCGTGCTTTGGGTGGGCGGCGATGGCAAGATCATCGACGGCACGATCAATGGCATCGCCATCGGGCTGATGCCGCGACTGGCGCGCTTCGCGGGCCGGCTGCAGTCGGGCTATGTCTTCCACTATGCGCTGGCAATGGTGGTCGGGGTGCTCGGCCTGCTGATCTGGGTGATGATGCGCGGGAGCATGTAATCAGATGACCAATATTCTCTCCATCATCACGTTTCTGCCGCTGATTGCTGCGCTGATCCTGGCGATCTTCCTGCGCGGCAATGATGAGGCGTCCAATCGCAATGCGAAATGGCTGGCGCTGATCGCCACCACGGCGACCTTCGTCATCTCGCTGACCATCCTGTTCGGTTTCGACCGCGGCAATCCCGGCTTCCAGTTCGTCGAGGATCGCAACTGGATCATGGGCCTGCGCTACAAGATGGGTGTTGACGGGATTTCGGTCCTGTTCGTCATGCTCACCACCTTCCTGATGCCGATCACCATTCTTTCGACCTGGGAGGTGGAAAAGCGCGTCAAGGAATACATGATCGCCTTCCTGGTGCTGGAAGGGCTGATGATCGGCGTCTTCACCGCGCTCGATCTGGTGCTGTTCTATCTGTTCTTCGAAGCCGGTCTGATCCCGATGTTCCTGATCATCGGGATCTGGGGCGGGCAGAACCGGATTTACGCGGCCTTCAAGTTCTTCCTCTATACCTTCCTCGGATCGGTGCTGATGCTGATCGCGATGATCGTCATGTACAAGGTCAGCGGGACCTCGGATATCGAGCTGCTGATGCAGGCCGATTTCTCGTCGCAGCCGATCATGTTCTGGGGCATCACCATCACCGGCGGCTTGCAGACCCTGCTGTTCCTGGCCTTCTTCGCCAGCTTCGCGGTCAAGATGCCGATGTGGCCGGTCCATACCTGGTTGCCGGACGCCCACGTTCAGGCGCCGACCGCCGGTTCGGTCGTGCTGGCCGCGGTTCTGCTGAAGATGGGCGGTTACGGCTTCCTGCGCTTCTCGCTGCCGATGTTCCCGGTCGCCTCCGATCTGTTCCAGCCCTTCATCTTCTGGCTGTCGGCGATCGCCATCGTCTATACCTCGCTGGTGGCGCTGGTTCAGACCGACATGAAGAAGCTGATCGCCTATAGCTCAGTTGCCCATATGGGCTATGTGACCATGGGTATCTTCACGCTGAACCAGATCGGTGTCGATGGTGCGATCTTCCAGATGCTGTCGCATGGCTTCATCTCGGGCGCGCTCTTCCTCTGCGTTGGCGTGATCTATGACCGCATGCATACCCGCGAGATCGACGCCTATGGCGGCCTGGTCAATCGGATGCCGAAATACGCCCTGGTCTTCATGTTCTTCACCATGGCCAATGTCGGCTTGCCCGGCACCTCGGGCTTCGTGGGTGAATTCCTGACGCTTCTGGGCACTTTCCGGGTCAATACCTGGGTGGCGGCCGTGGCGGCGACCGGGGTGATCTTCTCGGCGGCCTATGCGCTCTGGCTCTATCGCCGGGTGACGCTGGGATCGCTGTTCAAGGAAAGCCTGAAGACGATCTCGGACATGACCCCGCGCGAGCGCTGGATCTTCGTGCCGCTGATCGTGATGACGCTGTGGCTGGGGATCTATCCGCGCGTCGTCACTGACATCACCGGGCCGAGCGTGAACGCGCTTGTCACCCATGTTCATGCCGCCACCGAAGGCATGCCTGAAAGCCCGGCGGCCTATACGGTAGTCGGAACCAATACCGAGGCCGCTGCGGCCCCGGCAGCGCACTGAGAGGACCGTCATGACTTCGCTTGATTTCACGATCATCATGCCGGAAATCCTGCTGGCGGCCTATGCGCTGCTGGCGCTTCTGGCCGGGGCTTACTTCGGCAAGGACGCGATTGCGCGCCCGCTTCTATGGGCGACGGTCGGGGTCTTTCTGGCGCTTGCCTTGTTCATCGGTCTGGGCGGTGCGCCCGAGGGCAGCGCCTTCTTCGGCATGTTCACCTCGGATGAGTTCGCGCGCTTCAGCAAGGTCGTCATCCTGGTCTCGGCTGCCGCCGTGATCGCGATGAGCGCCGATTTCCTGCAGCGCCGCGACATGCTGCGCTTCGAGTTCCCGATCCTGATCGCCCTGTCGGTGCTGGGCATGATGTTCATGGTCTCGGCGGGCGATCTGCTGACGCTTTATCTGGGTCTGGAACTGCAATCGCTGGCACTTTACGTGGTCGCCGCGATGCGCCGCAGCTCGGAACGCTCCTCGGAAGCCGGTCTGAAATATTTCGTGCTGGGCTCGCTCAGCTCGGGCATGCTGCTTTACGGTGCCTCGCTGGTCTACGGCTTTGCCGGCACCACCAGTTTTGCCGGGATCATCGATGTCGTGCAGGGCGGCACGCTGCCGGTCGGTGTGCTGTTCGGCCTGGTCTTCGTGATCGTCGGTCTGGCCTTCAAGGTCTCCGCCGTGCCCTTCCACATGTGGACCCCGGATGTCTATGAGGGCTCGCCGACCCCGGTGACCGCCTTCTTCGCCACCGCGCCGAAAGTCGCCGCCATGGCGCTGATCGCCCGGGTTCTGGTCGATGCTTTCGGCAATGTGCCGGGCGATTGGGGGCAAATCCTCGCGGTTCTGGCCGTGCTCTCGATGTTCCTCGGCGCGATTGCCGGGATCCGTCAGACCGATATCAAGCGCCTGATGGCTTACAGCTCGATCTCGCATATGGGTTTTGCGCTGATGGGTCTGGCTGCCGGCACCGGCTACGGCGTCAAGGCGATGCTGGTCTATATGACCATCTATGCGGTGATGAATGTCGGCGTTTTCGCCTGGATCCTGTCGCTGGAACGCAACGGCGAGCCGGTGACCAAGCTTGTGGACCTGAACCAGTTCGCCCTGCGCGAGCCGCTGAAGGGCTTTGCCATGCTGATCCTGCTGTTCAGCTTGGCGGGTGTGCCGCCGATGCTGGGCTTTTTCGCCAAGCTGAACGTGCTGAATGCGGCGGTTCAGGGCGGGCTGACCTGGCTGGCAGTGGCCGGTGTGATCGCTTCGGTGATCGGCGCCTTCTACTACCTGCGCATCGTCTATTACATGTATTTCGGCAATGAGGTCGAAGCCGTGGACAGCCGCATGGGGCCGGTTTCCTATGTCATGCTGCTCGGCTCGGCTGCGGTCATCCTCTGCGGTGCCTTTGTCGGCATGTTCGGTCTGGACGGCGCCGCGACCCGTGCGGCCGAATCGCTGGTCCTGACCGGCGCGGCCGAAATCGCCCAACCCGCTGCCACGGCTGCCGATGTGAACCAGCCCGGTGGCTGATCCCGCTGTCTGGCCTGACAATGTGGCGCGGCATGTCCTGCCGCGCTGCCCTTCGACCAATGCCGAGGCCCTGCGCATGGCGCCCCGCCTCAGCGGATCGGCCTGGATCATCACCCATGATCAATATCAGGGCCGGGGCCGGCGCGGTCGCGACTGGGCGATGCCGCCGGGCAATTTTGCCGGATCGCTGGCCCTGCGCCCCGATCAGGGCGTGGCACGGTCGGCGCTTTATTCCTTCGTTGCGGCCCTGGCGCTTTATGACGCTTTGGCGGCTGCCGGCGGCCCTGCGCTGCGGCTTGCGCTGAAATGGCCCAATGACGTGCTGCTGAACGGTGGCAAGATCGCCGGCATCCTTCTGGAAAGCGCCGGCCATGGCAGCGATCAGGCGGCGCTGGCGGTCGGGATCGGCGTCAATCTGGCCGCCGCGCCCCCGGCCGATTCCAATGCGGCCTTTGCCCCGGTCAGCCTGAAGGGCGAGACCGGCATCACCGTCACCCCCGAAGATTTTCTCGACCTGCTGGCCCCGGCCTTCGCCGCCTGGCAGGCCCGGCTGCTGGCCGAGGGTTTCGCCCCGATCCGCGAGGCCTTTCTGGCCCGCGCCGCCCGCCTGGGCGAGACCATCACCGCGCGTACCGGCCAGGCCGAGCTGACCGGCCGTTTCGACGGCATCGACCTTGGCGGTGCGCTGATCCTGACCACCGCCGCCGGCCGCCAGTCGGTCCCGGCTGCTGATGTGTATTTCTGACCATGGCCATGTTGCTCTGCATAGATACCGGCAATACCAATACCGTCTTCTCGATCTGGGATGGCGAGCGTTTCCTGTCGCATTGGCGCATCGCCACCGATCACACCCGGACCGCCGATGAATATTATGTCTGGCTGCAGACGCTGATTTCGCTGACCCATTTTGAACTGGATATCGACCGCTGCATCATCTCATCGACGGTGCCCCGGGTGGTGTTCAATCTGCGCGTGCTCTGCAACCGCTACTTCAACACCCGCCCGCTGGTCGTCGGCAAGCCCGATTGCCTTCTGCCGGCCGGGCCGCGCGTCGATGCCGGGGTCACGGTCGGTCCTGACCGGATCGTCAATACCTGGGCGGCCCATGCCCGCCATGGCGGCGATCTGATCGTGGTCGATTTCGGCACCGCCACCACCTTTGACGTGGCCGATACGGATGGTGCCTATATCGGCGGGGTGATTGCGCCGGGCGTGAACCTTTCGCTTGAGGCGCTGCATATGGGGGCTGCGTCACTGCCCCATGTCGATGTGACGAAACCGGCGCGCGCCATTGGCACCAATACCGTGGCCTGCATCCAGTCCGGCATCTTCTGGGGCTATATCGGCCTGGTCGAAGGCATTATCCGGCAGGTTCGCGCCGAACGCGGTCGCCCGATGCGGGTGATTGCCACCGGCGGCTTGGCACCGCTTTTTGAGCAGGGCACAGATGCCTTCGACAGCGTCGAGGACGATCTGACGGTGCACGGGCTGCGCCTTATTTATGATTTTAACAGGGAGGCGGGGAATGTCTGACCGTCTGATATATCTGCCGCTTGGCGGCGCGGGCGAAATCGGCATGAACGCCTATGTCTATGGTTTCGGCCCACCCGGCAAGGAAAGGCTGATCCTGGTCGATCTCGGCGTGACCTTCGGCGATATGGATACGACGCCCGGCGTCGATCTGATCATGGCCGATACCGCCTGGCTTCAGGCCAATCGCGCGCGGATCGAGGCGATCTTCATCACCCATGCCCATGAGGATCATGTCGGCGCGCTCGGCCTTTTGTGGGACCGGCTGGAAGTGCCGATCCATTGCCGCCGCTTCACCGGCGCCATCGCCCGGCTGAAGATGGAAGAGCGCGGCCTGCCGACCGAGGCCATCCAGATCCACGAGGCGCGTCCCTCGGTGATCGAAGCCGGCCCGTTCCGCGTGCAATTCGTGCCGATCAGCCACTCGATCCCGGAAAGCTCGGCCCTGATCATCGACACCCCGGCCGGTCGGATCGTCCATACCGGCGATTTCAAGCTGGACGGGACGCCCGTGGTGGGCGAGTCCTTCAACCCGATCCTCTGGCACGAGATCGCCAATGAAGGGCAGGGCGTGAAGGTCCTGACCTGCGATTCGACCAATGTCTTCAGTCCCAATCCCGGCCGCTCCGAGGCCATGCTGGCCAATCCGCTGCTGGAATTCGTCATGGCCCAGCCGAATATGGTGGTGGCGACGACCTTTGCGTCGAACGTGGCGCGTCTGAAAACCCTGGCCGATGCCGCAACCGCCGCCGGGCGCAAGATCTGCCTGCTGGGCCGGGCCATGCGGCGCATGGTGCTGGTCGCGCAGGAGGCCGGGATTCTCGGCGATTTCCCGGCGACGATCAGCCCGGAAGAAGCCTCCGAACTGCCCCGCAACAAGGTCATGCTGATCGTCACCGGCTCTCAGGGCGAACGGCGCGCGGCCAGTGCGCAGCTGGCGCGCGGCTCCTATCTGGGGCTGCGCCTGAAGGAAGGCGACAGCTTCCTGTTCAGCTCGCGCACGATTCCGGGCAATGAGCGCGGTGTGATCCGGATCATGAACCAGTTCTCGGAGCTAGGCGTCGATGTGTTCGACCCCGATGACGGCGCCTATCACGTCTCTGGCCATGCCAACCGCCCGGATCTGGAAGCCGTCCATGACCTGCTGAAACCGCAGATCCTGATCCCGATGCATGGTGAGCATATGCATCTGCGCGAGCATGCCGCGATCGGGGCGGCCAAGGGTATGGCCTCGGTGGTGGCGCTCAATGGCACCATGCTGGATCTGAGCGGCGACAGACCCCGGGTGGTGGACCAGATCGAGACCGGACGCATCTATCTGGATGGCTCGGTGCTGATCGGCGCGATGGACGGGGTGATCCGCGACCGGATCCGCATGGCGCTGAACGGTCATGTCATGGTCAGCGTCATCGTCGATGAAGAAGACAATCCCTTCCCCGACGCTTGGGTCGAACCGATGGGGCTGGCCGAACAGGGCCGCTCGAAAGCGCCCTTGGCCCAGCAGATCGAGACCGAGCTGGCCGAGTTCCTCGAAGGCGCCGATGCCAAGACCGTCTCGGATGACAAGAAGCTGGAAGATGCGGTGCGCAAGATCACCCGTCAGGTGACGATGGAGGAAATCGGCAAGAAGCCCGAGGTCACCGTCATCATCAGCCGTCTGGCCCCCTGAGAACCCGCGCCGCGATCTGCATGAGTGCCGATCGCGGCGCCTTGACGGGCGGGCCGCAGCTTGCCACATGCTGCGACCATGTCCGACAAACCCTTCAATCTGAACCCGACCCATCGCAATTTCTATGGCCGCCGCCATGGCAAGACCCTGCGCCAGAGCCAGAAGGGATATCTGGCCGAAGATCTCGGCCCGCTGCGCCCGCATGGCATCACCGTTCAGGACAATCCCGAACGCAAGACGCTGGATCCGAAACTCTTCTTCGGCGATGACCGCCCGATCTGGCTGGAAATCGGCTTCGGCGGCGGCGAGCACATGGTCCATATGGCCGCCACCTATCCCGAAATCGGCGTGATCGGCTGCGAGCCCTTCATCAACGGCGTCGCCATGCTGGTCGGCAAGATCAAGGCGGCCGGGGTCAAGAACGTCTCGGTCCATCCCGGCGATGCCCGCGACCTGATGGATGTACTGCCCGAAGGGGTGATTGCGAAAGCCTTCCTGAACTATCCCGACCCCTGGCCCAAGACCCGTCACCACCGCCGCCGCTTCGTCACGCCCGAACATCTGCTGCCGCTGCACAGGATGATGGCGCCGGGTGCCGAATTCCGGGTTGCGACCGATATTCCCTCCTATGTGCGTCAGACGCTGGAAGAAGTGCCCAAGGCCGGCTTCGATCTGCAAACTCTGCGCGCCGAGGCCTGGCCCGATTGGTATTCGACCCGCTATGAGCAGAAAGCCCTGCGCGAAAACCGCTGTCCGACCTATATTTCCTTCCGCCGGGTGTAAGGCCGGGGCGCTGCCCCGGACCCCGGGATATTTATGCCAAGATGAAAAGCGGCGCCCTGCCGGGGCGGCCTGGATTCAGGCGGTCCCGACAGAGCGCTTTCACCTTGGGCGGTCATCGGCGTCCCCGCCTGTACCGCCAAGCCTGAATAGCAGGCATTCCTTTCATCTTGGTAAAAATATCCCCGCCGGAGGCATTACCCGCGTTCCGCCAGCTTGGCGGCATCCCAGAGCGCATCCATTTCCGCCAGCGTAGAATCTTCCGGGCGCCGTCCGTCCTTGGCCAGAGCGAGCTCTACCGCGCCGAAGCGGCGGGTGACTTTGGCATTGGCGCTGCGCAGGGCCTCTTCGGGGTCGATGTTCAGGTGACGGGCAAGATTGGCCATGACGAACATCACATCGCCGAATTCCTCGGTCAGATGGGCGTGATCGGTGCTCTCTCGGGCCTCGACCAGCTCGGCGGTTTCCTCGACGATCTTGTCGAGAACCTGATCGGCTTCCGGCCAGTCGAAGCCGACCCGGGCGGCGCGGTTTTGCAGCTTGACTGCGCGGGTCAGAGCGGGAAGGCCAAGTGCGACCCCGTCGAGCACGCCCTTTTCCGCCCTTGCCGCGCGTTCCTTCGCCTTGATTGCTTCCCAGTCCTTCACCTGCTGTTCGGCGGATTTGTCGCGCGATTCGTCGCCGAAGACATGAGGATGGCGGTCGATCAGCTTGTCCGAGATCTTCGCTGCGATATCGGCGAAATCGAACATGCCCTTTTCCGCGGCCATCTGGGCATGAAAGACCACCTGGAGCAGCAGATCGCCGAGTTCTCCGGGAAACTCGTCCCAGGCCTCGCGGGCGATTGCATCGGCGACCTCATGGGCTTCCTCGATGGTATAGGGCGAGATCGAGGCGAAATCCTGTTCGATATCCCAAGGGCAGCCGGTCTGAGGATCGCGCAGTGCGGCCATGATGGAAATGAGGCGGGCGATTTCGGTCTGATTGCGGTCGGTCATGGCTCTCTCCTTCATGGCCCCTGCCGTGCCACAGTGGCGGGGCCGAGTCCATTGGCGCGGAAGCGATGACGATTGCGCAATCGGCCCCGGCCTTTCTTGCTATTGGCGGCGGCGAAGATTAGGTTGCGCGGCAATTCCCGGACTTTCGCATCCGGGGCCAATCTGACCGACCTTCCGAAAGGACCGCCGATGTTCATTTCTCCTGCCTATGCACAAGCTGCTGGTGGTGCCGGTGGCGCAAGCGCCATCACCCAGTTCATTCCGCTGATCCTGATCTTCGTGATCATGTATTTCCTGATCCTGCGTCCGCAGCAGAAGCGGGTGAAAGAACACCGCGCCATGGTCGAGGCGCTCAAGCGCGGCGATCAGGTCATCACCCAGGGCGGGCTGATCGGCAAGGTGACTGATGTGAAGGATGAGGAAATCAGCGTCGAGATCGCTCAGGGCGTCAAGGTCCGCGTCGTGCGCAGCTCGATCACCAATGTTGTCAACAAGACCGCTCCCGTTGCCGCCAATTCCTAAGGCTTTTTAACATGCTCGATATTCCGCTCTGGAAACGCGCCCTGATTCTGGGCGTGGTGGTCATCGGCTTTCTCTGGGCCTTGCCGAACCTGTTTTATAACCGGGTCGAAGCCCATAACGATGCGCTTGCCGCCTCGGAAAAGGCGGGCTTCGTCACCGAAGAACAGCAGGCGGCGATTGACGGTTGGCCGATGTGGCTGCCGAGCGGTCTGGTCAATCTGGGTCTGGATCTGCGCGGCGGTGCGCATCTTCTGGCCGAGGTTCATGTCGAGGATGTCTATAAGTCGCGGATGGATCCGCTCTGGCCGGAAATGCGCCGGGCGCTTGCCGAGCAGCGCGACACGATCGGTGCGGTGCGCCGTGTACCCGGACCCGATGGCGAGCTGAATATCGAGATCGAGAATCCCGATCAGATGGCCAGGGCCGTCGAAATCGCGCGCGGTCTGGCTACGCCGGTCGTGTCACTGACCGGGGCCGGCCAGTCCGATATCGAGGTTTCGGCCAGCGGCAATGTGCTGACGGTTCAGCTGTCAGAGGCTGAAAAGTCCGCGACCGATGACCGGACGGTTCAGCAATCGCTGGAAATCATCCGCCGCCGGGTCGATGAGGTCGGCACGCGCGAGCCGACCATCCAGCGGCAGGGCGTGGACCGCATCCTGATCCAGGTGCCGGGGATCGGTTCTGCATCCGAACTGAAAGAGCTGATCGGCACCACCGCGCAGCTGACATTCAACCCGGTGGTTGGCCGCACCCAGGATCCCGAGGCCCGGGCTGGCGTCGGCAACAAGGTTCTGCCTTCGCTGAGCGAGCAGGGTGTCTATTACATCATCGACGACAGCCCGGTCGTGACTGGCGAAGAGCTGACCAACGCCCAGCCCGCCTTCGATCAGAACGGTCAGCCGGCGGTGAACTTTACCTTCAATGCCGGCGGCGCCCGCAAGTTCGGGGCCTATACCGAGGCCAATATCGGCCAGCCCTTCGCCATCGTCCTCGATGACGAGGTGATCTCGGCCCCGGTGATCCGCGATGTGATCGCGACGGGTTCGGGACAGATTTCGGGCTCGATGACCATCGAGGAATCGACCCAGCTTGCGGTTCTGCTGCGCGCTGGCGCGCTTCCGGCCGAGCTGACCTTCCTCGAAGAACGCACCATCGGGCCGGAACTGGGACAGGACAGCATCGATGCCGGCAAGCTGGCGGCTCTGGTCGCGGTGATCGGTGTGACCGGCTATGTGATTGCCTCCTACGGGCTGTTTGGCGTTTTCGCCTCGGCCGCGGTGATCATGAACGTGGTTCTGCTGATTGCGCTGATGTCGGCGATTGGCGCCACGCTGACCCTGCCCGGGATTGCCGGGATCGTGCTGACGGTCGGCACGGCGGTCGATGCCAATGTGATCATCTTCGAACGCATCCGCGAGGAAATCCGGCGCGGCAAGAAGGTCGCCGGTTCCATCGACAGCGGTTTCCGCGATGCGATGTCGGCGATTGTCGATGCGAACGTGACAACCTTCATCGCCGGCCTGGTGATGTTCTTCCTGGGGGCAGGGCCGGTCAAGGGCTTTGCCGTCACCCTGACCATCGGTCTGGTGACCTCAGTCTTCACCGCGATCTATCTGACGCGGCTGATGATCGTGATCTGGTATGAGCGCCGCACACCGAAACAACTGGTTCTCTGAGGGGGATATTATGGCATTCCGTCTGAAACTCGTCCCTGACGAAACCCATTTCAACTTCTTCCGCTGGCAGCGCTATACTTTCGGGCTGTCGGCTTTCGCGATGATCGCTTCGGTCGTGCTTCTGCTGACCATGGGGCTGAATTTCGGCATCGACTTCAAGGGCGGCACCACCATCCGCACCGAAAGCCCGAACGAGTTCAACGTTGCCGATTACCGCGCGGCGCTGACCGGGGTTCCGGGGATTGGCGATGTCTCGATCACCGAAGTGTTCGATCCGACTTTCGGGTCCGAAAAGCACGTCGCCCAGGTTCGCATCGGCGCCACTGACGGCACCGAGGCGATGACGCCCGAGCAGATCGGCGCGGTCGAGGACGCGCTGAAGACCGCTGATCCCGACGTGAGCTTTGCCGCCGTCGAATCGGTTGGCCCGAAAGTGTCGAGCGAGCTGATCAAGACCGCTGTCTATGCGGTGGTCGCGGCCTCGGCCGGGATCCTTTTCTATATCTGGATCCGGTTTGAATGGCAGTTTGCTGTGGGCGGGGTGGTGGCGATTGTCCATGACGTGCTGGTCACCATGGGGATCTTCGCGCTGCTTCAACTGCGCTTCGATCTTTCGACCATTGCCGCATTGCTGACCATTCTGGGCTATTCGATCAACGATACCGTGGTGGTCTTCGACCGGCTGCGCGAGAACCTGATCAAATACAAGAACATGGTTCTGGTCGATGTCATGAACCTCTCGGTGAACGAAACCCTGTCGCGGACCGTCATGACCGCCGTGACCACGCTGATCGCGCTGATCGCGCTCTTTGTGCTGGGCGGCGACGTGATCCGGGGCTTCGTCTTCGCGATGATCTGGGGTGTGATCGTCGGGACCTATTCTTCGGTCTATGTCGCCAAGAACATCGTGCTCTGGCTCGGCGTCAAGCGCGACTGGTCGAAGCCCGATCCCGAAGAACTGCCCGATCAGTTTCGGGAAGCGCCCTGATGTATCTGACCGGTGCCGAATATCCGAAAGGGGCCGTGCCCGTGGACGGCTACGGCACCGGATTTTTCCGGATTGCAGGGCAGGTCCATGAAAGCGGCGTGGTCGTGTCTTCGGCCGGGGTCCATGGCTGGGCCGGGCTCGATGACCGGGCCCCGCTGCTGAAACTGGCCGGACGCGTCGATCTGCTGTTTCTGGGCATGGGCGCCGATATCGCCATCCCGCCCCGCGATCTGGTGGCCGAACTGGAAGCGGCCGGCGTTCTGGTCGAACCCATGGCCACGCCCTCGGCGGCGCGCGGCTATAATGTCCTTCTGGCCGAGGGGCGGCGCGTCGCCTGTGCGCTGATCCCGGTATGAGCCTGCTGGCCGCCCATGATATCGCTGTTGCACGCGGCGGCATGCGGGCGGTCGAAGGCGTTTCCTTCATGCTCGAACCCGGCCGCGCGCTGATCCTGCGCGGGCCCAACGGCATCGGCAAGACCACGCTTTTGCGCTGCGTCGCCGGCCTTCAGCCGCCGGTCGAGGGCCGGATCGAGGCGGATCCCGACGATATCACCTATGCCGCCCATGCCGATGGTCTGAAAACCGCGCTGAGCGTGGCGGAAAACCTCGCCTTCTGGGCGCGGATCTTCGGGCAGTCGGATATCGAGCGCGCGCTTGACGCCATGAACCTGCGCGAGCTGTCGGAACGTCCCGCCGGCGCGCTGTCCGCCGGGCAGAAGCGCCGGCTCGGGCTGGCGCGGCTGCTGGTCACCGGCCGTCCGGTCTGGGTTCTGGACGAGCCCACGGTTTCGCTGGACGCGGCGTCCGTTGCGCTTTTTGCTCAGGTCGTGCGTGCCCATCTGGGGCAGGGCGGCGCAGCCCTGATCGCCACCCATATCGACCTCGGTCTGCCCGAGGCCGAGGTGCTGGATCTCACCCCTTACCGCGCCCGGCCGGGCCGGGCAGGGGCACGGCCCGCCGGCTTCAATGAGGCCTTCGCATGATCGCCCTTCTGCTGCGCGATCTGAAACTTGCCACCCGCGCCGGCGGCGGCTTCGGGCTTGGCCTCGCCTTCTTCCTGATCCTGTGCACGCTGGTGCCCTTCGGCGTCGGACCCGAGGGCGACATTCTGGCCCGCATCGCCCCCGGCATCCTCTGGGTCGGGGCGCTGCTGGCCTGCCTTCTGTCGCTCGACCGGATCTTCGCGCTGGATTTCGAAGACGGCTCGCTGGACCTGCTGGCCACCGCGCCGATCCCGCTGGAAGGCGCGGTGATTGCCAAGGCCGCCGCCCATTGGCTGACCTCCTGCCTGCCGCTGATCATTGCCGCGCCGCTTTTCGGGTTGCTGCTGCACCTGCCGGGGCAGGCGATGGGGGTGCTGATGATCTCGCTCGCCATCGGCACGCCAGCCTTGTCGATGCTCGGCGCATTCGGCGCGGCGATCACCGTCGGGCTGAAGCGCGGCGGTCTGCTGCTCTCGTTGCTGGTCCTGCCGCTTTACGTGCCGACCCTGATCTTTGGGGCCGAGGCCGTGCGCCGTGCTTCCGCCGGCATGGACCCGGCCACGCCCCTGATCTTTCAGGGCGCGATCAGCCTGCTGGTGCTGGCGCTGATCCCCTTTGCGGCGGCTGCGGCATTACGTATCAATCTGCGGTGAAGACTTCGCCGCTTCGGCATCGTAAAGACTTCACCCGGACCCCGCCACGCGCTAGGAAAGACCGATGTCGATCTGGGAATACGCCAACCCCGTCAAGTTCATGCGCACCTCGGGCGCGATTCTGCCCTGGGTCGTGGCCGGAGCGGTCATCTGCACCGTGACCGGGGTGGTCTGGGGCTTTCTGACCCCGCCCGATTACAAGCAGGGCGCCTCGGTCAAGATCATGTATCTGCATGTGCCGGCGGCGATGATGGCGATCAATATCTGGCTGATGATGCTGCTCACCTCGCTGATCTGGATCATCCGTCGCCACCATGTCAGCGCATTGGCCGCCAAGGGCGCTGCCCCGATCGGTGCCGTCATGACCCTGATCGCGCTGGTGACCGGCGCCGCCTGGGGCCAGCCGACCTGGGGAACCTGGTGGGAATGGGACCCGCGGCTGACCAGCTTTCTGGTCCTGTTCCTGTTCTATCTGGGCTATATCGCGCTTTGGGAAGCGGTCGAAAACCCTGACAGCGCCGCCGATCTGACCGGGGTTCTCTGCCTTGTCGGCTCGGTCTTCGCGCTTTTGTCGCGCTATGCCGCGAATTTCTGGAATCAGGGCCTGCATCAGGGCGCCTCGCTGTCGCTGGCCCCGGGCGAGCGGATGAGCGAGGTCTATCGCTACCCGCTCTATATCGCCATGCTCGGCTTCTTCCTGCTTTTCGTCGCGCTTCTGCTGATCCGCACCCGGACCGAGATCCGTATCCGCCGCACCGCCGCCCTGCAAGCAAGGGAGAGCCGCCTGTGATCGAGCTTGGCAAATATACCCAGTCCATTCTGATTGCCTATGGCGTCAGCCTGATCCTCCTGGCCCTGCTGATCTGGCAGAGCCTCGCCCGCAATGCGAAGGTGCGCCGCGCACTGGAAGCGCAGGAAGCCGCGATGAAGGACAAGACCGATGCGCGTTAAACCCCTGATGCTGCTGCCGCCCCTGATCTTTCTGGGGTTGGCCCTGCTGTTCCTGTGGGGGATGGGCCGCGACGATCCGAACGAGATCCCCTCGGCCTTTGTCGGCCGCGAAGCCCCGGCGCTGCCCCAGACCACGCTGCCCGGCGCGGTCCAGCTGACCGATGAAATGCTGCGCCAGCCCGGCGTCAAGTTGGTGAATTTCTGGGCGAGCTGGTGTCCGCCCTGCCGGGCCGAACACCCGACCCTGATGGAACTGTCCCAGCGTCTGCCGGTTTACGGCGTCGACCTGAAGGATAATGAGGCCGATGCGCAGGCGTTTCTGGCCCAGGACGGCAACCCGTTCGCCGCCATCGCTACCGACCCGCAGGGCCGCGGTGCCATCGAATGGGGCGTGACTGCCCCGCCCGAGACCTTCATCATCGACGGCGAGGGCCGCATCCTCTACCGCCACGCCGGCCCGCTGATCCGCGAGGATTACACCACCCGCTTCCTGCCCCAACTGGAAAAGGCGCTGGCGGAGTAGGGGGCAAAAGGGGGGATTTTTATGGACCTCGACACGGTCAGGCTGCCACTGGTTCGGGGCGGCCTTCCTTTAATGGGATTACCATGATCCTGATGCTTGTGTTTTACTCGGGCTCGATGAAGCGCCCGTTTATTACATCGTAGATGCAGCGCTGTTGGACCGTCCAAATGCAGTTTTTATTATTTGGCATCGCCACGTCGCCCCCGTCGGTGTAACGAACACCTAAAGCGTTTTGATGTTAACCTTCGACATATCCGGCGGCCTTGAAGTAGTTCCAGCACTCGGCTGGATCGTAAAGACCGCAGATTGCTCCGATGGCCTCAAAGATCTCGGTGAAGGTTCTGGCCCCGATCTTTCGAAGGTGAGCTTTCAGTTTCGAGAAGGCTTGTTCGGTGGGTTCAGGTCGGGCGAGTATGGCGGGAGGTAGAGGAACCAGCAGCCGTGGTCTCGCAAGGCTTGCGCGGCCTCCTTGTTCCGATGGGTCGCCAGATTGTCCAGGATGACAACCGTACCCGGTTTGATTTCTGGAACGAGCACTTCGCGGATGTAGGCGGCGAAGGTCGGAGCGTCCATGGCACCCTTGATGAGCCATGGCGCGATCAACGCGTCTGGGGTCAGGCCCGCGATCAGCGTTTGCCTAGCCCAGCTTC
>JBKEBH010000103.1:0-1693 GCA_047973065.1 Paracoccus sp. (in: a-proteobacteria)
CCCATGTTGTGGATACCCTGCGCGACAACGATCCCGAACTCACCCAGATGCGCCCGGATCGCGTTTACAGTCTGGGTCTGCTGGCGGACCAGGAATTCACGGGCCTTGCGGGTCATCAGCAAAGCCTGCGTCTCCTCGCGCTTGACCGGAACAAACCGCATTGAGGGGCGCGACACCGCTTCGCAAATGGCGGCCGCATCGGCCGCGTCGGTCTTGCCGCGCTTGACGTAGCCCTTCACATGGCTCGGCTGCATCAGTCGCACGTCATGCCCGGGCTTCGTCAGTTCGCGCGCCCAGTGATGCGCCCCGGCGCAGGCTTCCATGCCGACAGGACATCCCGGCAGGCGCTGGAAAAACTCGAGCATCTGGTTGCGCCGGAGCTGCCTGCGCAGAACAACGCATCCTTCTGCATCGACGCCGTGCAACTGGAAAACAGATTTCGCCAGATCGACACCGATTGTGGTAATCTCTTTCATGGATGGCTCCCGTCATTGGTGATTATACGACACCCAATGTGGCACATTGCGATGCCGGAAGCGGGCGCCATCCACTTCATCAGTGGCATTTCCATGGCGACTGCACCGGATCGGCGAGGACCGGACCGAGCGTCTGGACATCGTGCCCGCGCAGCTTCGCGTCATCGTGACGGTGCGCCCGAAATATGCCTGCCGCGCCTGCACCGACGGGGTGATGCGGATGTCCTCAGCGCAGTTGGCGGCCCTGTTCGAAGGATGAGGAGGATCAGGCGACAGTCCGGGGGACTGTCGTCCCGACGAATGACTGGCGGTTGGTGCGGCCCGAGCGGGCGCGGCGTCCGCTGGTGGCGGGCTGACGCCGAAAGGCGCGCGCAAGCCCTGATTTTGCTGGCCAGAGCGGGCATTCCGTGATTCACTTTCGGCCATGGATGCCGACGCCCTCAACCGCGAGGACGCCCTGTTGAAAGCCCGCCTGGTCGAGGTCGAGGCGGCTCTGGCCGAAGTCCAAGAGGCCAACCGCCGGTTGGAGGGCATCCTCCGTGCAGCACAGCGCGAGAGGTTCGGCAAAAGCTCCGAGAAGCTGTCGCCCGATCAGTTCAACCTGCCTTGGGAGGGTGAGCCGCCGAGGCGCCACCGGTTCGAACCCGGCGGCGAACGAACTGGCGCAGGGCGTGCTTGAGGCTGCGCAGGAGAAGGCCGAGGCCGCACTGCAGGCGGCCAAGGGCGCAGACGCGCCCCGCAAAGTCCGGCGCAACCGTGGCCATCTGCGGCCGCATCTGCCCCGGATAGAGCGGGTGATCGAACCCGCCAGCACGCAATGTCCCTGTGGCTGCGGCGAGATGGCAAGGATTGGCGAGGATGGTGAGGCCATCACGCCACTGGTTCAAGTGATGGCCGAACGAACGGCTGGATGTGATCCCGGCGCAGTTCCGGGTGCTGGTGACACGCCGCCCGCGATATGCCTGCCGCCGCTGCTCGCAGGCCGTGGTGCAGGCCCATGCGCCCGAGCATGTCGTGCCCGGCGGGCTGCCGACGGAGATGCTCATCGCCTGGATCATTGTCTCGAAATTCGGCGACCATCTGCCGTTCTACCGGCAGGCCGAGATCTTCCGGCGACAGGGGATCGATCTGGATCGCGGCACCCTCGGCAACTGGGTCGGGCGGGCCTGTTTCCACCTGACACCCATCATCGACCACATGCGCAGCCACCTGCGCGG
>JBKEBH010000211.1:0-3714 GCA_047973065.1 Paracoccus sp. (in: a-proteobacteria)
CTGTATTGCTGCTCTGACAGCGTGCGTGGTCGTGGCGCTGCCGTGACGAACTTGTCCCATAGGGCATCCTTCCATTCCAAAGAAAGGATCGCACCATCAAACCGTGGGATCAAACAACTAATTGGCCGCAGCTATAAAGGATCTTCATTGGCTCATCGCTCTGCGTTGGATCATGCCGGTATCTGTTCCGGCTCTGGCTCAGATATCCGCCGGATCACACGAACAGATCGACGCGCTGCTGATCGCCGACGCCGAAGACGCGCTTGTAGCGTTCGATCTGGTCGGGCGGACCCATCGCCTTGGCCGGGTTGTCCGACAGCTTCACCGTCGGGCGGCCATTGGCCTCGACCGCCTTGCACACCAGGCTGAGCGGGTCGAGCCCGTCGCCCGGGACCAGCCCCCGGAAGTCATTGGTCAGCAATGTGCCCCAGCCGAAGCTGACCTTCACCCGGCCGTGGAAGCGGGTATAGAGATCCTCGATCTCGGCCACATCCAGCCCGTCCGAGAAGATCACCAGCTTTTCGCGCGGATCCTCGCCCCGATCCTTCCACCACTGAATCGCCAGTTCGGTATTAAGCACCGGATCCCCGCTATCGACCCGGATCCCGGTCCAGCCGGCCAGCCAGTCGGGGGCGCCTTTCAGGAAGCCCGCAGTGCCGTAAGTGTCGGGCAGGATGATGCGCAGATTGCCCTCATGCTCCTCATGCCAGTCGGCAAGGACGCGATAGGGCGCTTCGCGCAATTCCTCATCGCTCTGCGCCAGCGCGGCATAGACCATGGACAGCTCATGGGCGTTGGTGCCAATCGCTTCGAGATCGCGGCGCATGGCGATCAGGCAGTTCGACGTGCCGATGAATTTGCCGTCAGACGCGTGGCCAAGTCCTTCGCCCATTGCCTGCACGCACCAGTCCTGCCACAGATAGGAATGGCGGCGCCGCGTGCCGAAATCGGCGATCTTCAGATCGGGAAGCCTGTCCAGCTCGGTGATCTTTTCCCAGACCCGGGTCATGGCGCGGGCGTAAAGCACCTGAAGTTCGAACCGGCCCATATCCTTGGTCACGGCGCGCGAACGCAGCTCCATGATGATCGCCCAGGCCGGGATGTCCCACAGCATGACCTCGGGCCATTTGCCCTCGAAGCGCAGCTCATACTGGCCATCGCGGCGGGTCAGCTCATATTCCGGCAATTGCACGTTTTCGAGCCATTCCATGAAGTCGGGCCGGAACATCTGGCGCTTGCCGTAAAAGGTATTGCCGCGCAGCCAGGTCGATTCGCCGCGCGTCAGCCGCAGCGCCCGCACCTGATCGAGCTGCTCGCGCAGTTCCACCTCATCGACAACCTCGGCGAGGCGCACGGCCTTGGTGCGGTTGATCAGCTGGAAGGTGACATTGGTGTCCGGTCGGTTGCGGAATACCGACTGGCACATCAGCAGCTTGTAGAAATCGGTATCGAGAAGCGAACGCACGATCGGGTCGATCTTCCAGCGGTGGTTATAGACCCGGCTTGCAATATCAACATTGGGCATCATCATATCAGGCTTACTCCCGCCGCACGCATGGCTGCCTGCGCTGCCGCGCGCGAGCCGTCAAGGTCAATGGCCCGGGTCGCGTCCTCGATGACGCGCACCTCGAAACCCAGCTTCGCCGCGTCGATCGCGCTCCAGGCGACGCAGAAATCATGGGCGAGACCGACGAAATCCAGCCGCATCAGCCCGCGCTCACGCAGGTAGCCTTCCAGTCCGGTCCGGGTCCGGTGATCGTTCTCGAAAAAGGCCGAATAGCTGTCGATGCCGGGGTTCGAGCCCTTGCGGATGACCAGATCGGCGATATCGACGGCAAGGCCGGGATGAAAAGCCGCACCGGGCGAACCGATCACGCAATGGCGCGGCCAGAGCACCTGCGGGCCGTAAGCCATCTGCACTGTCGAAAAGGGTTCAGCACCGGGATGAGTGTCGGCGAAGCTGGAATGATCGGTCGGATGCCAGTCCTGGGTTAGCACCACGCTATCGTAATCGGCCATCAGATCGTTGATCGGGGCGATGATCTCATCCCCGCCGGCCACGGCCAGCCGTCCGCCAGGGCAGAAATCGACCTGGGCGTCGATCACAATCAGGGCTATCTGCATCGGCGGCTCCTTCCATTTCCCTGTTGGTAGCAGGTGAGGGGCGCGCGTCAATGGCGGCTTCTCCGAAGCCATCTTTGCCTTGCCGGCCCTGTTCAAGGCAGCTTAAACCTATCCATAAGGGAACGTAGGTATTACGTATGGGGAGGATTTCATGTCTGAACATGAATTGCCGGAAAACCTGCATCAGCAGGGGCAATATGACGATTACGAGGAGGGTCCGGGCCGGCCGGCGCGGACCATATGGTTGCTGCGGGCAGCCGGGCTGATTGTAGCCGGGCTGGTCTGGCTGCTGCTCGGGGGCTCCGAAGGGCTGTCGCCCGATGCCCGCGCCGTTGCCGCCATCGGCGCCCTGATGGCAATCTGGTGGATGACCGAGGCGATCCCGCTTTCGGCCACCTCGCTTCGGCCCATCGTGCTGATCCCGATGCTGACCGAACGCACGGTCGCCGAGGCGACCTCGCCCTATGCCAGCTCCATCGTTTTCCTGGTCCTCGGCGGCTTCCTGATCGCCATCGCCATGGAAAAATGGAACCTGCACCGCCGTATCGCGCTGTTGACCCTGCGCCAGGTGGGCGTGCAGCCGAAACGCATCATCCTCGGCATGATGCTGGCCACGGGATTCCTGTCCATGTGGGTCTCGAACACCGCCACCACGCTGATGATGCTGCCCATCGCTCTGTCGATCCTCGCGCTGGTGATCGAGCGCGGCCATACCAGCCAGGGGGCCGTGGTGGCGGACCAGCTGCAGGCCGGCAACAAGATCTCGGATATCGTCGACGACCCGAATACCCGCACCTTCGGCGTCTGCCTGGTGCTGTCGATCGCCTGGTCGGCCAGCATCGGCGGGCTGGGGACGCTGCTGGGCAGCCCGCCCAATGCCATCGTCGCGGGCTATGCGGCGGATGAGCTGGGCCGCGAGATCGGCTTTCTGGAATGGATGTTGGTCGGCGTGCCCCTGGCCCTGACCTTCATCCTGATCGCCTGGGTGCTGATGACCCAGATCCTCTATCGCTTCAACCTGCCCGAAGTGCAGGGCGGGCGGGCGATGATCGATGACGAGATCGCCAAGCTGGGCCCGCTGAGCCAGGGCGAGAAGATGGTGCTGGTGGTCTTCTGCGGCGCGGCCTTCCTGTGGATCGTGCCGGGCCTCTTGGCGAATATCCCCGCCCTCGGCTTCCTCGGCGGTCTGGACGATACCGCCATCGCCATGGAACAATGGAACCTGCACCGCCGCCTCGCGCTGCTGACCCAGCGCCAAGTGGGCGTGCAGCCGAAGCGCATCATCCTCGGCATGATGCTGGCCACGGGATTCCTGTCCATGTGGGTATCGAACACCGCCACCACGCTGATGATGCTGCCCATCGGGTTGTCGATCCTGACCCTGGTGATCGAGCGCAGCCACCACACCGATCAGGGCGCGGAGGCGGGCGAAGCGATCGCTGCCGGCAACACCATCTCGGATGTCGTGGACGACCCGAACATCCGGGCATTCGGCATCTGCCTGGTGCTTTCCATCGCCTGGGCTGCGACCATCGGGGGGCTTGGCACGCTTCTGGGCAGCCCGCCCAATGCCATCGTCGCGGGCTATGT
>JBKEBH010000224.1:0-1852 GCA_047973065.1 Paracoccus sp. (in: a-proteobacteria)
CCGGCTACAAGTACCGCGACCTGTTCCAGCCGGGCGACCTGCCGGTGTTCGCCATTGGCTTCGTGGTGTCGTTCCTGTTCGCCATGATCGCGGTGCGCGGCCTGCTCAAGTTCATCGCCAACCACAGCTACGCGCTGTTCGCCTGGTACCGCATCGGCTTCGGCCTGCTGATCCTGGCCACCTGGCAGTTTCATTTGATCGACTGGAGCAGTACACAGGGCTGATGCAGATGGAAAAGCACGGATTGCTGAAAAGCTGGAACGACGACAAGGGCTTCGGTTTCATCCAGCCCGAAGGTGGTGGCGAGCCGTTGTTCGTACATATTTCGGCGGTGCGCGGCGAACGCCGCCCCCAGGCTGGCGAGCGGGTGATGTATGTCGCCGGCAGCGATGGGCAGGGCCGGCTGCGGGCGCAGCATATGCGCCACGCCGAGCTGAGCCTCGACCGCCCGGCGATTCGGCGCAAGCCGAAGGCTCCTGCCCCCAAGCCTGCTGACCAGGCGAAACCTGTCCCAGTTAAACGGCGGCAGCGCTCCGAGCGCAGCTCGCTGCCAATCCAGCAGCTGCCGCTCAAGGTACTGGTCTGGCTGTTGCTTTGTGTGTTGCCGGTCTGGGGCAGCCTGGCGCTGCTCGGCAAAGGTGTGATGTGGGCTGCGCTGGCTTATCTGTTGGTCAGCGTGGTGAGCGTCTGTCAGTACTGGCTGGACAAGCAGAGCGCGCAGAAGGGCCGCTGGCGCACCCCGGAAAACACCCTGCATATCGCCGAGTTGGCGGGCGGCTGGCCGGGCGCGCTGATCGCCCAGCAGGTGTTCCGCCACAAGACGCGCAAGCTGTCCTATCAGCTGGTGTTCTGGGGCATCGTTCTGCTGCACCAGGCGTTTTGGCTGGATCGGTTGGTACTTGGTGGTCGTTACCTGGGTCACCTGCTGCCGTTCTAGTCGAGCAGCAGGCCGATCCGACGGATCTTGGGTAGGCGGCGCACCACCAGCTGGTGCGATTCGCTGAGCAGCGCGCGCAGTTCATCGCTACTCAAAGGGTAGGGCTCGCTCATGCTGATCCAGTGTGCGCGGGCAAGGTACGGGGCAGGGCGGATGCCCGGGCGATCGACCATGCCGAGAAACAGCTCCGGTGCCACCTTGAAGGCCAAGCCCATACCGCCACTCTGCAGGGCGAACATCCTGTTGCCGGCCACCGAAAACACCCGCACGCCGCCCCATTTGTAGTCCTCCTGCGCTCCGGGCAGTTGCAGGCAGAAACGGGCGACTTCTTCAGCGTTCATTTGCAGGGCTCGCAAGATGGATGGCTCGTCTAACCTAGCAGAGCTGTATCCCCAGACCACTGTTGGAGCACGTTGATGTCACTTTCCATGTATCAGGCTTCCATCCCGGTTTTGCTGCGAATGTATGGCAATCTCGCGGCCATCCTCGATAAAGCCGAGGCCTTCTGCACGGCCAAGACGATCGAGCCCAGTGCCTTGCTGGATGCCCGGCTGGCGCCGGACATGTACCCCTTGTCACGCCAGGTGCAGATGGCCAGCGACTTGGCCAAAGGCTGCGCCGCGCGACTGGCTGGCGTGGAGCCCCCACGCTATGCCGACACCGAGAGCAGCTTCGCCGAACTCCAGGCGCGCATCGCCAAGACCCTGGAATACCTGCGCAGCTTTACCCCGGAGCAGGTCGACAGCGGAGCCGAGCGGGAGATAACGCTGAAGTTTCCGAGTGGTGAACTCAATTTCAACGGCCCGGATTTCCTGCTGCATTTTGCCCTGCCGAACTTCTTCTTCCACCTCACCACGGCCTACGCCATCCTGCGCCACAACGGCCTGGACATCGGCAAGATGGACTACATGGGCC
>JBKEBH010000226.1:0-2286 GCA_047973065.1 Paracoccus sp. (in: a-proteobacteria)
CCGCGTGGATGCTTTCTCCACACCGATCTCGTCTCGGATTTTTGCTGCATTGAGTTTCAGTAGCTGCTGCGCAGGCATCTGTTGGAGGTCTGGTTGAGCGGCTATGGCAACTGCTATGTCAACGCGGCGGTCGAGACCTTCTTCAAGACCCTCAAGGCTGTACTGATCTGGCGCCAGAACTGGGAACCGAGACGGCAGGTCGAATTGGCCTTGTGTAAATACATCACCGGCTTCTACAAGCCCAGACGGCGGCAGTCAGCCCTTGCCGGGAAAAGCCCCGTGGCCTTCGAGAAAAAGGCCGCATGAAAGAGCAAAGAAACCGGCACTTTTCCGAGACACGTCCAGACCGCCAAACCGCCGAAATCCACATCCGTGTCGCTCTCATGAACCGCTTCAATGCGCTCGGCACCGCCCAGATCGAACGCGTGGCATAAGACTACCGGGGAAAGGGGCTGGCACGCTCAGACGCTGACTTTTGCAACAACGCCCCTACAAACTGTACTTGTCAGCATAATCTGGTCATATTGACCGAATGGCAAAAATGCCGGGCATAGAACCGCTTCAGGGGGGACGAGACCATGAACGAGGCAAAACCAAGATCACGGGGGCTCTGGTATCGCTGGCGCACCATACAGCTCTGGAAGCAGATTTTCATCGCTCTCGGTCTCGGGGTCATTATCGGTGTCATTCTCAACCAGACCGGCCATGCGAATATCGCGACCGCCATCAAACCGCTCGGCACCGCCTTCATCAATGCGATCAAGATGCTGGTCGTGCCGCTGATCTTCGTCTCACTGGTCTGCGGCATGACCTCGATGCACGATCTGTCGAAAATGGGCCGGATCGGGCTGAAAACGGTGGTGCTCTATCTGGTGACGACTGCCATCGCCATTACCATCGGTCTGGCGCTTGGCGTTCTGCTTCAGCCCGGATCGGGCATCGATCTGACCGCCGCCCAGTCGATGGAGGCCAAGGAGGCGCCGACCCTTGTCGACACCCTGCTCGGCATGATCCCGACCAACCCGGTCGCCGCGGCAGCGGACGGCAATGTGCTTCAGATCATCGTCTTCGCCATCTTCTTCGGTATCGCCATCAATATGGTCGGCGAGCGCGCCAGGATCATCCGGGACTTCTTCGATGCCCTATCCGAGGTCATCTACAAGCTGACCGAGATCATCATTGCCTTCGCCCCCTACGGTGTCTTTGCCCTGATGGTCTGGGTCGCGGGCACCTATGGTCTGGATCTGCTGCTGCCGCTTGGAGTGGTGATTTTCGCGGTCTATCTGGGCTGCGTCATTCAGGCGCTGCTGGTCTATGGCGGCATGGTCAAGGTCCTTACCGGGCTGAACCCGGTCCGCTTCTTTCAGGGCGTGGTCGAGCCGCAGATGGTCGCCTTCACCACCACTTCCAGCTCGGGCACCCTGCCAGTCACCATGGCCGCCAGCGAACAGAACCTCGGCATCTCGCGCGGCGTTTCCAGCTTCGTGCTGCCGCTCGGCGCGACGATCAACATGGATGGGACCGCGCTTTATCAGGGGGTTTGTGCCCTCTTCATCGCCCAAGCTTACGGCGTCGATCTGGCGATGGGCAATTATGTCACCATCATCCTGACCGCGACACTGGCTTCGATCGGCACCGCCGGCATTCCCGGCGCGGGACTGATCATGCTGTCGCTGGTGCTGACCTCGGTCGGACTACCGATTGAAGGTGTGGCGATCATTGCCGGCATCGACCGTATCCTCGACATGGCGCGCACCGCGCTGAATGTGACCGGCGATTGCGCGGTCAATGTCGTAGTTGGCAAGAGCGAGGGCGAGCTGGATATCGAGAGATACAACACCCCGCATGTCATGAAGGCACCGAGCTTCGAGGATGCCGAAACCTGACTTCGGCAACCTGAAAACGAACTTTCTGCATGGGCGGTATTGTCGCCCATGCAGGCATCAAAAGCCGTGAGACCTGCGCCCCCCAAATGCTGTTGGGCGACCCACCGCCGCTGCCGTGGCAAATCCGCCCCTGCATCGGAATTTCGCGCAACGCCCGGAACCATGCGCGCGTCATAAAAATGTCAAGTGACGGCCACAGAATCGTTACATTCAATATGTAGCTTGCATCTTCTGCGGCGATATCGGTCAGGATTGGCGCTCTGATCCCTCAGGCAATTCGTCAGGCCTCGTTCTCGATCATAACCAGGAGATGACGGTCGCAGCGAGGAGGATGGCGGAGAAGAAGGTTTCGGGGCATCGGTCGTATCGGGTGGCTACGCGCCTCCAGTCCTTGAGGCGC
>JBKEBH010000232.1:0-10406 GCA_047973065.1 Paracoccus sp. (in: a-proteobacteria)
GTGACCGACTCGAGCTTCATGCCCAGATCTTCGGAAATCACCTGACCGCCGGTCAGGATCGCGATGTCCTGCAGCATGGCCTTGCGGCGGTCGCCGAAGCCCGGCGCCTTGACGGCTGCGATCTTGAGTCCGCCGCGCAGCTTGTTGACGACCAGCGTGGCCAGGGCCTCGCCTTCCACGTCCTCGGCCACGATCAGCAAAGGCTTCTGCGACTGGATCACCGACTCGAGCAGCGGCACCATCGGCTGAAGCGACGAAAGCTTCTTCTCGTGCAGCAGAATCAGGCAGTCTTCCAGCTCGGCGGTCATCTTGTCCGGGTTGGTGACGAAATAGGGCGAGAGGTAGCCGCGGTCGAACTGCATGCCTTCGACAACCTCGGTCTCGGTCTCCAGGCCCTTGTTCTCTTCCACGGTGATGACGCCGTCGTTGCCGACCTTCTGCATCGCGTCCGCGATCTGGCGGCCGATCTCGGCCTCGCCGTTGGCGGAAATCGTGCCGACCTGGGCAACCTCGTTGCTGTCGGTCACGTCACGGGCGGCGGCCTTGATCGCCTCGACGACCTTGGCGACCGCGGCGTCGATGCCGCGCTTGAGATCCATCGGGTTCATGCCCGCGGCGACCGACTTCATGCCTTCCTTGACGATGGCCTGGGCCAGAACCGTCGCGGTGGTGGTGCCGTCGCCGGCGTCGTCATTGGTGCGCGAAGCGACTTCGCGGACCATCTGGGCGCCCATGTTTTCGAACTGGTCCGACAGTTCGATTTCCTTGGCGACCGAAACACCGTCCTTGGTGATGCGCGGGGCGCCGAAGGAACGGTCGATCACGACATTGCGGCCTTTCGGGCCCAGGGTGACCTTGACCGCATCGGCCAGGATGTTCACGCCCTTGAGCATGCGGTCGCGGGCATCGGTGCTGAACTTGACGTCCTTACCAGCCATTGGGATTCTCCTAGAATATCTTGAAAATGGGAAGCGTTGTCGGGGAAGTTCGGTGATCAGCCGATGATGCCCATGATGTCGCTTTCCTTCATGATCAGCAGTTCCTGACCGTCGAGGGTCACTTCGGTGCCGGACCATTTGCCGAACAGGACGCGGTCGCCAGCCTTGACCGAGGGAGCGATCAGCTCGCCCGAATCCTTGCGCGCGCCTTCGCCAACGGCGACGACTTCGCCCTCAGCGGGTTTTTCCTTGGCGCTGTCGGGAATGATCAGCCCGCCCTTGGTCTTTTCGTCGGATTCGACGCGCTTGACCAGAACGCGGTCGTGCAGCGGTTTGAAAGCCATGATAACACTCCGGTGTTTCAGGTTGCAGTGTCAGGTGTTGGCACTCGGTCTTGGTGAGTGCCAGTGCTGTCGATCTAGGGGGCGCCGTTTTTACTGTCAACGGCGCAGGGCAGAAAATTTTTGCCGCTTCGCCCGGCTGCGGGGCTCTGGTCATTGAAGCGAGGCTGTGAAACCCTGCGCGAAGCCTCGATGATATGGGACGGTGCATCTGATGAGACAAGTTCTGACCCCGTTACTGGCCTGCTTGGTGGCCGGTTTTTGCGCTGGCGCGGCGCTGGCGCAGGATTGCAGCGGGCGCGATCTGATCGCGGCACTTCCCCAGGCAGACCGGGCCGAGATCGAGCGGCGGGTCGCGGAAATTCCCTATCACCAGGGCATCTTCTGGCGGGCGAGCAAGGGCGATGCCCGGATCACCCTGATCGGCACCTATCATTTCGACGATCCGGTTCACGATGCGACCGTTGCCCGCTTCGCCCCCGAGATCCGGGCGGCGGACCGGCTGCTGGTCGAACTTGGCCCCGGTGAGGAAGCCGAACTGATGGCGGCGATGGCGCGCGATCCCGCGCTGATGATGGACCCCACCGGGCCGACCCTGCCGGAACGGCTTTCCGAAGAGGACTGGCAGGCCCTGTCCGAGGCGCTGAGTGCGCGCGGTATTCCGGCGATCATGGCCTCGCGGCTACGGCCCTGGTATGTTGCGACCTTGCTTAGTCTGGCGCCCTGCATGATACGGCAACTGGCCTCGGGCGAGGGCGAGCGCGGGCTTGACTGGCAATTGATGGATGTGGCGGCGAAGGCCGATGTGCCGATTGCGGCGCTGGAACCCTGGGATACGGTGCTGGAGATGTTCACCAGCCTGTCGCCTGAGGATGAAATCGACATGATCGTCTATTCTCTGCCCGTGGCCGGCTATGCCGATGATTACGGCGCCACCTTGTCCGCGGCCTATGCGGCGGGCGATGTCTGGCAGATCTGGGAATTTGGCCGGCTTGACGCCTATCGCAATTCCGGCCTGCCTGAAGGCAAGGTCGATGAGATGACCGATGAGGCGCAGGAGCTGCTGATGGATCGGCGCAACCGCAGCTGGATCGCGCCGCTGACCGACGCTGCCGCGGCGGCGGCGACCGATGGCGAGGGTGTGGTTGCGGCCTTTGGCGCCCTGCATTTGTCGGGCGAAGATGGGGTGCTGCGGCTTCTGGAGAAGGAGGGCTGGACCACCGAGCCGGTTCGGTAACCGCTCTGCGCGCTGTGCTGTCGTGCTGATCTGAATGGCGGCGTGCGGGGTTGAAACCCGCAATTTCCGGGGTTGGCCGGGATGGTCTTGCTGCGGTTGCTCCTCCCGTCCGGGCAGGCAGCAAAGACGCCCCGATCACAGCCGTAATGATGGACTTTGCGGGGGCAGCGCGCTAGGAGAGCGGCAATTCCATTGACCGCGCCGCCCGCGGCCTGACCTTGCAAGGAGCCCGATGATGATTACCGTTCTCGCCCATAAATCGCCCGACACCGATGCCACCGGCTCGCCTATTATCTGGGCCTGGTATCTGAACGAGGTCCGCAAGACCCCGGCCCGCGCCGTCCTGCAGGGCACGCCCAATACCGAAGCGCTGTGGATGCTGACCCGCTGGAATCGCGAGATGCCGGAGATTGTCACCGATCTGGGCGCGGGCGATCAGGTGGTTGTCGTCGATACCAACAATCCGGCGGAGCTGCCGGCCAATATCAACGATGCCGAGATTATCGAGATCATCGACCATCACATGCTGGTCGGCGGTCTGAAGACCCGCTCGCCGATCAATATCACCATCCGTCCGCTGGCCTGCACCGCGACCATCATGCACGATCTGATCGGCGAGGATCTGGCTGGCGCGCCCGACTGGGTGAAGGGCGTGATGCTGACCTGCATTCTTTCGGATACGCTGGAATTCCGCTCGCCGACCACCACCGGCCATGACAAGGCCGTGGCCGAGAAGCTGGCTGCGGATCTGGGCGTCGATGTCTCGAACTATGCAGCCGAGATGTTCGCGGCGAAATCCGATGTTTCGGCGTTTTCGGAAGAAGAGCTGCTGCGCATGGACAGCAAGGAATTCGATCTCGACGGCAAGAAGCTGCGGGTTTCGGTTCTGGAAACCACCGCGCCGCAGGTCGTGCTGGATCGCAAGGCCGCACTGGTTGCCGCCATGCCGGGCGTGGCTTCGGCTGACGGCGCCGATCAGGTTCTGCTGTTCGTCGTCGATATCCTGAACGAGGAAGCGACGCTGCTGGTGCCGAACGATTACGTCAAGCAGGTCGCCGAGGCGTCCTTTGGCGTGCCGGTGACCGGCGATGTCGTGGTCCTGCCCGGGATCATGTCGCGCAAGAAGCAGATCATTCCGGCGCTGAAGCTCTGATCTGAACCGCAGGCCGGGGGCTGTCTGCCCCCGGACCCCCGAGGATATTTTTCCCAAAGTGAAAGCCAGGAAGAGACATGGCGCGGATCATCGCATCGCTTGACGAGATTTCCCCCGAATACGATGTGCTGTTCTGCGACCTTTGGGGATGTGTACATAATGGCATCGCCGCCTATCCGGCGGCGGTGGCGGCCTTGATTGCGTTTCGCCAAAAGGGCGGACGGGTCTGTCTGCTGACCAATGCGCCCCGTCCAGCCGGGCAGGTGGCCGAGAGTTTCGAGCGTCTGGGTATTGCGCGCGAGGCCTGGGATGTGATCGTGACCTCGGGGGATGCGGCGCAGGATGCGCTTTTTGCTGGCGCGGTCGGGCGCAAGGTCTGGCATATCGGGCCGCAGAAAGATGACGGTTTCTTCGTGGCACCGGCGCAATGGGCCGATGCGCCGCTGATCGAGCGGGTCGAGCTGGATCAGGCCGAGGGCATCGTCTGCACCGGGCCCTTCGATGAGCTGACCGAGACGCCGGAGGATTATCGCGGCCAGCTGATGCTGGCGCGCCAGCGCGGGCTGAAGCTGCTTTGCGCCAATCCCGATATCGTCGTCGATCTGGGCGAGCGGCGCATCTATTGTGCCGGTGCCATTGCCGAATTCTATCAGGAGCTGGGCGGTGAGAGTCTTTATTTCGGCAAGCCGCATCCGCCGATCTACGATCTGGCCCGGCGGCTGCTGAATCTGGGCGATGATGCCCGGATTCTGGTGATCGGCGACGGGATCCGTACCGATATTGCCGGGGCGGTCGGCGAGGGGCTCGATTCGATCTTCATCACCGGCGGTCTGGCGGCCGAGGAGCTGGGCGGCGATGTCGAAAACCCCGATCCGCAGATGCTGGCCGATTGGCTGGCCTCAGCGGTGCTGGATCCGACTTATGCCATGGGCCGGCTGCGCTAGGTGGCGCTGTATTTCGCTTATGGCTCGAACCTGCTGGCGGCGCGGCTGAGGGCGCGCTGCACTTCGGCGCGGCGGATTGGGAGTGCGGCGGCCGAGGGCTTCGATATCGCCTTTGACAAGATCGGGCAGGATGGATCGGGCAAGGCGACGCTGGTGCCGGTTCCGGGCCGGAAGGTGCCGGGCGCGCTGTTTCAGCTTGATAATTCGCAGATGGGCATGCTCGATCGGATCGAAGGGGTGGGCATGGCTATGAGCGCGGCCTCATGACGCTCGGTCATGGCTGGGGGTGGGTCGAGGCCTTTGCCTATATCGCCCCGCCGGCGTTTCGCGACCCGAATTTGCCGGTTTTCGGCTGGTATCTGGCGCTGGTTCTGGCCGGGGCGCGTGAATGCGGGTTGCCGGCGGATTGGATTGCCCGGCTGGCCGGGCAGGTGGCAATCCCGGACCCCGATCAGCAGCGGCCGCGCCGGCAGGAAGCACTGGCGCTTCTGGCTGGCTGTGCGCCGGAAGGGCAGCGGTCCGGACGCTTGCAACCGAAGGCGCGCTGCGCGATATGCTGAGGCATGCGGGACGCGCGGCGATCTTGCGAGGAAGGACCATGCCGGGCAGATCCCGGAAGGGGGCAG
This sequence comes from Paracoccus sp. (in: a-proteobacteria), assembly GCA_047973065.1. Classification (GTDB taxonomy): domain Bacteria; phylum Pseudomonadota; class Alphaproteobacteria; order Rhodobacterales; family Rhodobacteraceae; genus Paracoccus. The sequence continues at coordinate 5,240 of JBKEBH010000232.1, forward strand.
ATTGCACATCCATCATCATTGGACCGGCCTTCCCATGGCCGCGCGCGGCGCCAGCGTGGCCATGGGGAATTTCGACGGGGTTCATCGCGGGCATCGCTCGGTCATCGATTGCGCGCGGGCGGCGTCGGATGCGCCGCTTGGTGTGGTCACGTTCGAACCCCATCCCCGCGAATTCTTTGCCCCGGGCGCCCCGCCATTCCGGCTGATGAATGCCGAGGCCCGCGCCAACCGGCTGCGCCGGCTTGGGGTCGATTATCTGTTTGAGCTGCCCTTCGGTCCGGTTCTGGCCGGGCTTTCGCCCGAGGGTTTTGCCCGCGATGTATTGCTCGAAGGGCTGGGCGTCGCCCATGTCACGGTCGGGCAGGATTTCTGTTTCGGCAAGGGGCGTGAGGGTACGGCGAAGACCCTGCGTGCGCTTGGGGCGGAGCTGGGTTTCGGGGTCACCATCGCGCCGCTGGTCGGTGAGGCCGGGCGGGATTTTTCCTCGACCGCGATCCGGCAGGCTCTGGCCGAGGGCCAGCCGCGCGAGGCCGAGCGCATGCTGGGCCATTGGCACCGGATCGAGGGCGAGGTGCTGCACGGCGAAAAGCGCGGGCGCGAGCTTGGCTATCCGACCGCCAATATGTCGGTTGAGGGGCTGCATCTGCCCAGGCTCGGCGTTTATGCGGTGATTGCCGACGTGCTGGGCGGGCCGCATCAGGGCAGCTGGCCGGGGGTGGCCAGTCTGGGCGTGCGGCCGATGTTCGGGGAAAACCGGCCCAATCTCGAAACCCATCTGTTCGATTTTGCCGGCGATCTTTATGGCCAACATCTGTCGGTCGCGCTGATAGATTATCTGCGGCCCGAGGCGAAGTTCGACAGCCTGACCGCGCTGATCGAACAGATGGACCGCGACAGCGCGCAGGCTCGCGCGATTCTGGCTTCGGTCTGATGCGGGCGCGGTTCTGGGAATTGCCGCTCGGCGGGCTTGACCCGCAGGAATGGGAGGCGCTTTGCGATGGTTGCGGCAAGTGCTGTCTCAACAAGCTGGAATTCGAGGATACCGGCGAGCTGGCCTTTACCCGCATCGCCTGCCGGCTGCTGGATGGGGAAACCTGCCGCTGTACGCGCTATGAAACCCGCCACTGCTATGTGCCCGAATGCGTGACCCTGACCCCGACGAAGATCCGTGAGATCGCCTATTGGTTGCCGGCCAGCTGCGCGTACCGCCTGCGCCATGAGGGGCAGTCCTTGCCGGGCTGGCACTATCTGATCAGCGGCGATCCCGACGCGGTGCATCGGGCCGGGGTCGCGGTCCGGGGCTGGACCCTGTCCGAGGCCGAGATACCGGAAGAGGACTGGGAAGATCATATCGTCGAGGATCTGTCATGAATTTCGCTTCCGATAACTGCTCGGCCGTGCATCCCAAGGTGATGGCGGCGATCATGGCGGCCAATGATGGCCATGTCGCCTCCTATGGGGCCGATGCGCTGAGCGAGGCCTGCACGGCGCGGATCCGCGAGATTTTCGAGGCGCCCGAGGCCGAGGTTCTGCTGGTTGCGACCGGCACTGCCGCCAATGCGATTTCGCTGGCGGCGATCACGCCGGGCTGGGGGCGAATCTTCTGCCATCGGGATGCCCATATCGAGACCTCGGAAAGCGGCGCGCCCGAGTTGTTCACCGGCGGCGCAAAACTGACCCTGCTGCCCGGCGAGGGCGGGCTGATCGAGGCGGATGCGCTTGATCAGGCGGTGTCCTTCTGGGCCGGCGAAGGTCTAGGCGGCAGCCAGCCGGCGGCGATTTCGCTGACCAATGCCACCGAATGGGGGCGGGTCTATATGCCCGAGACCGTGGCCGAGATTGCGGCCGTCGCCCGTCAGCACGGGCTGGGGCTGCATATGGACGGGGCGCGCTTCGTCAATGCGCTGGCGGCGAGCGGGACCAGCCCGCGCCAGCTCAGCCATGGTGCCGGGGTCGATATCCTGTCCTTCGGCGGCACCAAGAACGGGGCGATGGGGGTTGAGGCCGTGGTGGGCTTCGATCCCGAACTGGCCGGCCGGCTGGCCCATATCCGCAAGCGCGGCGGGCATCTTCTGTCCAAGCATCGCTATCTGACGGCCCAGTTTTACGCCCTGCTGGAGGGCGATCTCTGGCTGGATCTCGCCCGGCATGCCAATGACATGGCCAGCTTGCTGGCGCATGGGCTCGACGCGGTGGAAGGCGTGCGGCTGATCCAGCCGGTCGAGACCAACCAAGTCTTTGCCATGCTGCCCGGTGATGTCGATGACCGGGCGCGTGCCGCCGGGGCCAGCTATCACCGCTGGCCGGCCCCGGGCGAAGATCGCCCCGGTGAAGTCGCGGTGCGGCTGGTCTGTGGCTGGGATGGCCGCGAAGAGGATGTCGAGGCACTGATCACTGCATTGCGCGACTGATCAGCTGCGCTCAAGATTCACCCGGGTCAGATCGGCGAATTGATCGGGATGGGTCACCGGCAGCATATGCCCGGCGCCGGGAACGGTTGCCCGGCCGACATCGGGCAGGCGGGCGGTAAGCGTCTCAAGCACCTCATGGATGATCGCCGGGGATTCGCTGCCGGCGATCAGCATGACCGGGGCATCCACGCCTTCCAGCCCGCCCGCGCGCAGGATATCGGCACGGTCCGACATCAGCCGGTCATTGGTCTCGGCGACCATGCGTATCTGCTGGCGCAGTCGGTCGGCCTGAGGGCCGTCGGTCGGTATTTCCGCGCCGGGGCGGCCCCAGTCGTCAAGGAAACGGCGCAGCATTTCGTCCCAGTCTCCGGCTTCGGCAAGCGGCATCAGCCGGTCTTCCTCGCCCTGCCGCGCCTTGAGGGAGGCGGCGGCGAACAGTACCGGCTCGACCAGGGTCAGGCTGCGGATTGCCTCGGGCGCGCCAACTGCGATCCGCAGGGCAACGGTGGCGCCGAAACTGTGCCCGATCAGATCGACCGGGCGCTGGATCATGCCGGCGGCATATCGGGTCACGAAAGTGTGCAGGCCCATGCCTTCGGCCTCGGGCAGGGGCCAGTCCGGGCTGCGTCCATGGCCGGGAAAATCGAAGGTATGCAGGTCGATCATACCATCGAGCCGCTGGCTCAGCGGATCGAACAGGGCACCGCTGCCCATCATGCAATGCAGACCGATGGCCGGGCGGTTAGGATCGCCCGGAAAGTGGCGCAGGTTCAGCATCAGAGCGTCGCCAGATGGGCGTCGAGGAAGTCGAGCCGGTCCTGTCCCCAGAATTTCTGCCCGCTTTCACGCACGACATAGAAGGGTGCGCCGAACGCCCCTTCCGCCACCGCACCTTCCAGGTTGCGCCCATATTGTTCCGCACCGATGAACAGGCCCTTATCGGCAAGCGCCGGATCGAAGCCGGCCTTGGCCAGCACGTCGCGGATCACCCCGTCATCGGCAATGTCGCGGTCCTCGGCCCAGACCGCGCGCAAAAAGCCCTGAACCAGAGCGCCGACTTCGCCGCCCGCCGCCTGCGCCGCGATCACCGCATAGGATGAGGGCGCCATATTGGTCGGAAAATGCGCGGGCTTCAGGTTGAAGGGCATGTTCAGATGGGCCGACCAGCGGGCCAGTTCCTGAAGCCGGTAATCGTTGCGGCTTGGATGGCGCTCGGCCGGATGCTGCCCGCCGGTCCGGGGGAAAAGCTGGATCAGATCGAGCGGCTTGTAGGTGACGGATGCCCCGCGGCGCGCCGCGATCTGTTCCAGACGATCGCCGGCCAGATAGGCATAGGGGCTGATTGTGCCAAAGTAATAGTCGATATGTGCCATTTGCCGCGCCCCCTGGAGGTTGTTGAGGTTTGCGGCAAGGCTATCGCGGTGCTAAGCCCGCTGCAATCGTCCGAATCCCGCAGCCCAAGGATTGCACCGATGCCTGCCATGACCGAACCCAAGCTGATTTCCGGCAATGCCAACAAGCCCTTGGCACAGTCGATTGCCCGACGAATGTCGATGCATCGCGGCATGAATGTGGCCCCGGTCGATGCCCGGGTCGAACGTTTCAACGATCAGGAAATCTTCGTCGAAGTGTTCGAGAATGTCCGCGGTGAGGATATGTATATCATCCAGTCCACCTCGAACCCGGCCAATGACAACCTGATGGAGCTGCTGATCATGACCGATGCGCTCAAGCGCTCGTCGGCGGCGCGAATCACGGCGGTCATCCCATATTTCGGCTATGCCCGTCAGGATCGCCGGGCCAAGGCGCGCACCCCGATCTCGGCCAAGCTGGTTGCCAATATGCTGACCAAGGCCGGGGTGGACCGGGTGTTGACGCTGGATCTGCACGCGACCCAGATCCAGGGCTTTTTCGATATCCCGGTGGACAATCTTTATGCAGCGCCGGTCTTTGCGCTCGATATTGCCCATCATTTCAAGGGCCGGATGGACGATCTGATGGTGGTGTCCCCGGATGTCGGCGGCGTCGCCCGCGCCCGCGAGATCGCCAAGCGGATCAATGCGCCGATGGCGATTGTTGATAAGCGCCGCGAAAAGGCCGGCGAGATTGCCGAGATGACGGTGATCGGCGAGGTGTCTGGCAAGACCTGCATCATCGTTGACGATATCTGCGACACGGCCGGCACATTGTGCAAGGCGGCGCAGCTTCTGTCCGATCACGGCGCGACCGAGGTGCATTCCTATATTACTCACGGTGTTCTGTCGGGGCCTGCGGTGGAGCGGGTTCAGAATTCGGTCATGAAATCGCTGGTCATTACCGATTCAATCGACCAGCCCGATGCGGTCAAGAATTGCCCCAATATCCGCATCGTGCCGACTGCGCCGATGTTCGCACAGGCGATTATCAACATCTGGAACGGCACCTCTGTCAGTTCTCTTTTTGAACTTGATACGCTCGGACCGATTTATGAGGGTCTATATTCGGGCATTTAGTCTGACATTATGACGCATTGTTAATTATTCGGTTGACCTTCTGTCCTGTTTTGTCACTGTTCTGATGGTGCATTAGCGTATAATGGTCGGCACCCTGATTTTTACCGACTGTTGCTGTTGCATTTTGTTATAACGAACAGGAGATCCTTAGTCGGCTTTGAACAACGCCTTCAGGCCGGCTGAGCACCTTGATTTCGGGTTTTCGACAAGGTCAGGTGCGCGATCAGCCAACCGAGGACTGCAGCCAAGGCAGCCAAGATCGCC
>JBKEBH010000309.1:0-1614 GCA_047973065.1 Paracoccus sp. (in: a-proteobacteria)
AGGACGAGCTGCGCAGCCTGCTCAGCCTGTACAAGAACTCCGGCATCAAGCGCATCGTCGCCCTGCGCGGCGACCTTCCGTCCGGCATGGGCATGGCCAGCGGCGAGCTGCGCTACGCCAACGAACTGGTCGAGTTCATCCGTAGCGAAACCGGCGATCACTTCCACATCGAAGTGGCGGCCTACCCGGAAGTTCACCCGCAGGCGCGCAGCTACGAAGACGACCTGCAGAACTTCGTACGCAAGTGCCAGGCCGGCGCCGACAGCGCCATCACCCAGTACTTCTTCAGCGCCGACTGCTACATCTACTTCGTCGAGCGCGCGCGCAAGCTGGGCGTTACGCTTCCGATCGTGCCGGGCATCATGCCGATCACCAACTACAGCAAGCTGGCGCGTTTCTCCGACGCCTGCGGCGCGGAAATCCCGCGCTGGATTCGCAAGCAGCTGGAAGCCTACGGCGACGACCTGGAGAGCATCCAGGCCTTCGGCGAGCAGGTCGTCAGCGAGATGTGCGAGCGCCTGCTGGAAGGTGGCGCTCCGGGCCTGCATTTCTATACCCTGAACCAGGCAGAACCCAGCCTGGCCATCTGGAACAACCTCAAGCTGCCACGCTGAGCATCGTTCCAACCATCGCCAGGCGCCTCTCCTCCCCCGGCGCGGGTCTCCCGCGCCGCATGACAAGGATGCCCCTATGAGCCTGGCACGCAACAAGATCAATGCCTCGGTAAGCCCCAAGGGCAGCCTGGAAACCCTGTCCCAGCGGGAAGTGCAGCAGCTGCGCGAAACCGGTTCGGGCAGCGTCTACGCCCTGTTCCGCCAATGCGCGCTGGCAATTCTCAACACCGGTTCGCACAGCGACTACGCCAAGACCATCCTCGAGGCCTATCCGGACTTCGAGGTAATCATCCACCAGCAGGATCGCGGCATTCGCCTGGAGTTGCGCAACGCACCAGCCGACGCCTTCGTCGATGGCGAGATGATCGCCAGCACCCGCGAAATGCTGTTCAGCGCCCTGCGCGACATCGTCTTTACCGAAAGCGAACTGGCCAGCCAGCGCATCGACCTGGAGAGCTCCCAGGGCATCACCGACTACGTCTTCCACCTGCTGCGCAACGCCCGCACCCTGCGCCCTGGCGTCGAGCCGAAGATGGTCGTGTGCTGGGGTGGGCACTCGATCAGCAGCGAGGAATACCAGTACACCAAGAAGGTCGGTCACGAGCTGGGCCTGCGCAAGCTGAACGTCTGCACCGGCTGCGGCCCCGGCGTGATGAAGGGGCCGATGAAGGGCGCCACCATCGCCCACGCCAAGCAGCGCATCAGCGGCGCGCGCTACCTGGGCCTGACCGAGCCGGGCATCATCGCCGCCGAGGCGCCCAACCCGATCGTCAACGAGCTGGTGATCCTGCCGGACATCGAGAAGCGCCTGGAAGCCTTCGTCCGCGTCGGCCACGGCATCATCATCTTCCCCGGCGGGGTCGGCACAGCGGAGGAATTCCTCTACCTGCTCGGCATCCTCATGCTCCCGGACAACGCCGAACTACCGTTCCCAGTGATCCTCACCGGCCCGCAAAGCGCCGCGCCCTACCTTCGGCAGCTGCACGAGTTCATCGGCGCC
>JBKEBH010000329.1:0-2465 GCA_047973065.1 Paracoccus sp. (in: a-proteobacteria)
GATGCCGCGCTGACCAAGGTGTCCGGCTCTCTGGTCAAGGTCTCCTCCTGGTACGACAACGAGTGGGGCTTCTCCAACCGCATGCTCGACACCACCGTGGCCCTGATGGCCGCCAAATAACGTCTCCGGTGCAAGGCGACGCGGGGCGGGGCAACCCGCCCTCGCCGTATCCGGGGCGCGCTGCCGCGGATGCGCCGTTTCCCGGATCGATTTTCGAGGAACATTTCCCATGACCATTCAGACCCTCTCCGGCCTGGCGCAGGCCGGCGCCCTGACAGGCAAGCGCGTTTTCATCCGTTCCGACCTGAATGTGCCCCTGGACCAGGGCCGCATCACTGAGGACACCCGCATCCGGGCTTCGGCGCCGGCCCTCCGGATGGCCCTGGACGCGGGCGCCGCCGTGATGGTGACCTCGCATCTGGGCCGCCCCAAAGAAGGCACTGTCGGCCCCGACGACACGCTGCGGCCCGTCGCCGATCGGCTGACGGAACTGCTGGGACAGCCCGTGCGGCTCGTGGCCGACTGGGTGGGGGGCGTGGATCTGGCGCCCGGCGAGGTCGTGTTGCTGGAAAACTGCCGCTGCAATCCCGGCGAAAAGAAAAACGATCCTGAACTGGCGCGGCGCATGGCCGCCCTGTGCGATGTCTACGTCAATGACGCCTTCGGGACGGCGCATCGTGCCGAGGCCACGACCGAGGGCATTGCCCGCTATGCGCCCGTGGCCTGCGCCGGCCCGCTGCTGCAAGCCGAGCTGGATGCCCTGGGCCGCGCGCTGCAGACGCCCCGTCGTCCGATGGCCGCCATCGTCGGCGGTTCAAAAGTTTCCACCAAGCTGTCCATCCTGCAGTCGCTGGCCGACAAGGGCGATCAACTGATCGTGGGCGGCGGCATTGCCAATACCTTCATGCTCGCCGCCGGCCTGCCCATCGGCAAGTCGCTGGCCGAGCCCGATCAGGTCGATCAGGCGCGGGCCGTGATCGAGGCCATGCGCGCGCGCGGTGTCGAAGTCCCCATCCCTGTGGACGTCGTGGTGGCGACGGCCTTTGCCGCGGATGCCGCCGCTACCGTCAAGGACGCGGCCGATGTCGGGCCGGATGACCTGATTCTGGACATCGGGCCGCGCACGGCCGCCGCGCTGGCCGATCAGTTGCGCCAGGCTGGTACTATTGTCTGGAATGGTCCGGTCGGCGTGTTCGAGTTCGACGCGTTCGCCGGCGGAACCCGGGCCATCGCCCGGGCCATCGCCGAGTCCGAGGGGTTCTCCATCGCGGGTGGCGGTGACACGCTGGCAGCGATCGACAAGTTCGGCATTGCCGGGCGCGTCGGCTACATCTCGACCGGCGGCGGCGCTTTCCTGGAATTCCTGGAAGGCAGGACATTGCCGGCTGTCGCTGCCTTGCAGGCCCGGGGCGCCGTCTGAGAGCGCCCGTGGCCATGACCATCCAGCTGCCGTTTCTGTAGGTACGATGAAAAGAATCCTGTTTGCTTCGATCTTGACGATTCCCCTGATACTTGGCGCCTGCGCCCAGACGCCGGATGCCGCCGCGGGCAAGGCGGGCACGACGGCCGCCGCACGAGCCGACATGCATGCCGATCTGTCTGAGTCCCCGTTGACGCCGTCTGTCCTGTCCGGTTATGGCTGGCGCCTGACCGAGGCTGTGGATCGTGAGGGCCGCCCTGTCGAGGCCTTGCGCCTGGGGCTGAAACGCCCGCTGCGCCTGACGTTCTCCGATGACAGACTGAGTGTGCAGGGAGGGTGCAACATGCAGTCGGGCAGCTACGCCCTGCAAGCCGGCACCCTGCAGGTCGGTCAGCTGATCGCCACCCGGCGCGCCTGCCTTCCCGCACTCATGCAACTGGACGCCTGGGTCTCCCGACACCTGAACGGACGCCTGGTCAGCCGCATTCAGGGGAATGCCGCCGCGCCCCGATTGATGCTGACGACCGCAGGAGGAGATGCGCTGACATTCACGGGGGAACCGACGCCCGAGACGCGCTATGGTGGTCCGGGCGAGGTCCTGTTCCTGGAGGTCGCGCCCGAGCGGGTCGTCTGCGGTGATCCCTTGACCCGCAACGCCCGTTGTCTGCGGGCTCGCGAACGCAGCTACGATGCCGCCGGCGCGCTGCGCCCGCCTGCCGCCGACTGGCTGCCGATGTATGAGTCGATCGAGGGCTATCAGCATCGGGATGGTGTGCGCACGATCCTGCGGGTCAAGCGGTTCAAGGACCCGAATCCTCCCGCCGATCGTTCGTCCCGGGTCTATATCCTGGACAAGGTCGTTCAGCGGGGCGGGTGAGCTGGACCGGGGCGCATCGGACCGGGGTGCATCAGACCGGGGTGCATCAGACCGGGTCGAAGTGCGTCATCACGTCCAGCACCGGCAGGTCCGCCATGACCCGTTTGCGGGCCTCGACGGCGATGGCGTGACCCGCCTCGATCGTCAGCCGGGCATTCATTTCGATAT
>JBKEBH010000250.1:0-10345 GCA_047973065.1 Paracoccus sp. (in: a-proteobacteria)
CGAACATTCACAGACATGTTCGATGCCCGCGCCGAAATCTGCGATCTCTATACGAGGGAGGAATGCTGGAACTACCTCACGGCTGCCGGATATGTATCAGGTTAAAAGTCAGAAGCTTTAGCCTGACGCGCTGATCAATGATGAGCCCTGCGATTGATCCGATGTTCCGGCCACTGTCCCACTTTCACCTTCCGTTTTCGGTATGTCCTTGGGATAGAAGAAAGCCAAGCCATTGATTCTGCTGCGTTCTGGTAGGATTTTGAATCTGCTGCGTCTACCATTCCGCCACTCGGGCCAATGCGTTTACCATACTGGTTCGCGCCTGCCAGATCAATGGGCTGCGTGAGGGACAAGCGGACATAAATCGCGCAAAAATCGCAGCTCGGCCATCGAATTTCGGCCGGCGTTGACAAACGTCAATGCACCCTCCCGGAAATCGGGCATGAAGGGCGAGGTTTCTCAAGACAGGACCTCCCGATGACGCCGCGCAAACTATCCGCAAGTTCCGGCCAGGCGGGCGGGGCACGAAGCTGATAGACCGCCACCTTTGGGGATATTCCCCTTCCGGCAGCATCTCGATGAGGTTTCGAATGAAGGATAATGTGACGCTCGGCCTGCCGGATCGTGCTCATGCTTCGGGGCAGGGCCGTGTCCATCTGATCGGTGCCGGTCCGGGCGATCCCGAATTGCTGACCCTGCGGGCGCTGCGGCTGCTGCAAAGCGCCGATATCGTGGTTTATGACCGGCTGGTCTCGGATGAGATCATGGCGCTGCTGCCGGCGGGTACAAGGCGGATCGCGGTCGGCAAGGCGGCTGGCTGTCATCCGGTCCCGCAGGAAGACATCAATCAGACCCTGATCGATCTGGCGCAGGCCGGGCTGACCGTTGCGCGGCTCAAGGGGGGCGATCCGACGATTTTCGGGCGCGGCGGCGAGGAATGTGAGGCGCTGAAGGCGGCCGGCATCGCCTGCGACTATGTGCCCGGCATCACGGCGGCGCAGGGCGCGGCGATTTCTGCGCGCTTTCCGCTGACCCATCGCGGATTGGCGACCGGGCTGCGCTATGTCACCGGGCACCGGGCGCGCGATGCGGCGCTGGATCTTGACTGGGCCTCGCTGGCCGATCCCGAAACCACGCTGGTTCTTTATATGGGCGGGGCGAATATCGCCGAAATCGCGGGCCAGCTGATCGCGCATGGCATGCCGGCGGATCTGCCGGTGCTGGCGGTTTCGGCCGCTTCGACCCCGCGTGAGGCGCGGCTGCGCAGCGATCTGACCGGGATTGCCCGCACGCTTGACGCATGTCCGCTGCCGGCCCCGCTTTTGTTCGTCATCGGCCATGTCGCCGCCCTGGCCGAGATTGACCTGCCGGTCGCACCAGCATGGCAGGCGGAGGCTCTGGTCAGCTATGGCTAGGACTTTGCTGCTCGTGCTGGCGGCGCTGCTGCCGGCGACCGGCTTTGCGCTGGCGGGCTGGGGCGAGGAGATTTCCCCGTCCCGCGCTGATGAGCTGCGTCATATGGTCAAGCAGGATTGCGGATCGTGCCACGGGCTGCGCCTGACTGGGGGGCTCGGCAAGCCGATCACCCCTGAGGCCCTGGAAGGGTACGATCCCGAAGGGTTGGCCGGGCTGATCCTCGACGGAATGCCCGGCACCGCCATGCCGCCCTGGCGCCCCTTGCTGAGCGAGGCCGAGGCCCGCTGGATCGCTGATTATCTGCTGGAAGGAGAGCCCCGATGACCATCAGAACCGGGCTGGCCGCCGCGTTGGCGGCACTGCTGATCACTGCGATGCCGCTTCAGGCGGATGAGCTGCGCGGCACCGGCGATCTTGGCCTGATCGTCGAGCGCGAGGCCGGATCGCTTCTGGTCGTCGACCGCAGCGAACGTGCCGCCATCGGCCGGATCAAGGGGCTGGGCGATCTGTCCCATGCCAGTCTGGTCTATTCGCCCGATGAGCGTTTCGCCTATGTCTTCGGCCGCGACGGCGGGCTGAGCAAGGTCGATATCCTGGCGCAGACCATGGTCAAGCGGGTGGTGCAGGGTGGCAATTCGATTGGCGGGGCGATGTCCGATGACGGCAAGCTGGTCGCCGTCTCGAATTACGAGCCGGGCGGGGTGAAGGTGTTCGACGCGGAAACGCTGGATCTGGTTGCGGATATTCCGATGGGCTCGAAGACCGTTGGCATTGCCGATGTGCCGGGGGGCCGCTTCATCGTCGCGACCTGGGATACGGGCGAGGTCTGGCTTCTGGATCATTCCAAGGACCCGGCCCATCCCGAAATCACCGTGCTGAAAGACATCGGCGCCAATCCCTATGACGCGCTGCTGACCGGCGACGGGCGGACCTATATTGTCGGGCTTTTCGGCGAAAAGGGCCTGACCGCGATTGATCTTTGGCAGGATCCGCCGCAGCCCGTGCGCTTTTTGCCCGATTACGGCAAGGACCAGCCCGATCTGCCGGTCTACAAGATGCCGCATCTTCAGGGCTGGACGCTGGCCGATGGGGTCTTCGCGCTGCCGGCCGTCGGGCTGCATCAGCTGCTCTGGGTCGATGCCGCCAGCCTGACCGAAATCGGGCGCACCGATCTGGCCGGCCAACCGGTCTTTGCCGTCGCCCGGCCCGACAAGCGCGAGGTCTGGGTGAATTTCGCGCCCCCCGGCAATGACAAGGTTCAGATCGTCGATGTCATGACCCATGAGGTCACCGATACGCTTGAGCCCGGCAAGGGCGTTCTGCACATGGAATTCACCCCGCGCGGGCGTGAGGTCTGGCTGTCGGTGCGCGACGAAAACCGGGTCGAGATCCGCGATGCCCGCAGCCATGAGGTGCTGGGCGAGATTGAGGCACAAGCGCCCTCGGGGATCTTCTTCACCGACCGCGCGCATCGGACGGGGCTCTGATCATGACGGACGCTCTCGATCTGCGGCTTCTGGACGAATTCCAGCGCGATCTGCCGCTGGTGCCTCAGCCTTTTGCAGCGATGGGGGAGGCGCTCGGCATTGCCGAGGTCGAGGTCATCGCCCGGCTTGCCGCCCTGCATGAGGCGGGCCGCATCACCCGGGTCGGGGCGACCTGCCGGCCGAATACGGCGGGGGCCTCGACGCTGGCGGCGATGCGGGTGCCGGCAGCACGTGTCGATGAGGTCGCAGGGATCATCGGGGCTGAGCCCGGGGTCAATCATTCCTATCTGCGCGAGGATGAGTGGAACCTGTGGTTCGTTGCCACTGCGCCCGATCAGGCCCGGCTGGCGGCCTCGCTGGCCCGGATCGAGGCGGCGGCGGGGGTGCGGGTGCTGTCGCTTCCGCTGGAGCGCGCCTTCAATATCGACCTCGGCTTTCCGCTCAGCGGGCCGCGCCGGGCGATGGCGCTGGATCGGCCCGCCGATATGACCGTGCTGCGCCCCGACGACCGCGCCCTGATGCAGGCGCTGTCTTCCGGCCTGCCGCTGGTCGCGCGGCCCTTTGCGGCGCTGGCGGATCGCTTCGGGCGCGACGAGGCCGAGCTGATCGCGCGGATCGGCCTTCTGCTGCGCGCCCGTATCCTGACCCGGCTTGGGGTGATCGTGCGTCACCGCGCGCTCGGCTGGCGCGAAAACGCCATGGTGGTCTGGCAAATGCCCGCGGATGCCATTCCGGCGGCCGGCGCGGCCTTGGCCGGGGTGCCGGGGGTGACGCTCTGCTATCAGCGCCGGACAGTGCCGGGGGTCTGGGACTGGCCGCTTTTCTGCATGATCCATGGACGCAGCCGGCCCGAGGCGCTGGCGGTGCTGGATCAGGCGCGGGCCTTGCCGGAACTGGCGGAGGTGCCCCATAAGGTGCTGTTCTCGACCCGCTGCTTCCGCCAGCGCGGCGCCGTCATCAAAGAGGTCGCCGCATGAGCCGCCCGCATCGTCAGGTTCTGCCCGAGGACGAGCTGGATCAGACCGACCGCGCCATCGAGAATAGCTTGCAGGACGGCTTTCCGCTGAGCCCGCGCCCCTTTGACGAGGCCGGCGCCGCGCTTGGCATCAGCGGCGACGATCTGATCGCCCGACTGGCCCGGCTGCGCGAGATCGGCGCCATCACCCGGTTCGGGCCGTTCTTTGACGCCGCTGCCATGGGCGGGGCCTTCTGCCTCTGCGCGCTTTCAGCGCCGCAAGACGAGTTCGAGCGCATCGCCGATCTGGTCAACGCCCACCCGGAGGTCGCCCATAACTACGCCCGCGATCATGCGCTGAACATGTGGTTCGTGCTGGCGACGCCGACCCCCGAAGGCATTGCGGACACCGCCGCCCGGATCGAGGCCGAAACCGGGCTGAGCGTCTGGAAATTCCCAAAGCTCGAAGAATTCTTCATCGGTTTCCGGGTGCGGGCATGAGCGGCTTTGACGATATCGACCGCCGGCTGATGGCGGCAACGCAGGGCGGGCTGCCGCTGGTCGCCGCCCCCTATGCCGCGATTGCCGAAAGCCTTGGCCTCAGCGAGGCCGAAGTCATCGCCCGGCTGGCCGTTATGCAGGATCGCGGCATCATCCGCCGGATCGCGATTGCCCCCAATCACTATGCGCTCGGCATGGTGGCCAACGGGATGAGCGTCTGGGATGTCGATGATGCGCAGGCCTCGGATCTGGGCCGGCGTATCGGCCAGCTCGATTACGTCACCCATTCTTATCTGCGCCCGCGCGCGCCGGTCTGGCGCTATAACCTGTTTGCCATGCTGCACGGCGCCTCGCGCGCTGAGGTCGAGGACAAGCGGGCCGAGGTCCGCGCGCTGCTCGGCCCGGCGCTCAGGGCCGATGATATTCTCTATTCCACCCGGATCCTGAAAAAGACCGGGATGCGCCTGAAGGGCGAATGAAAGGAAGTTTCGATGTTTCGCCTGACCCAATATATGCACCAGCTCAAAAGCCCGACCCCGGCCCGGGTCCGCTCGGGTCCGGTCAAGCCGGTGGTGATCTGGAACCTGACCCGAAGCTGCAACCTGAAATGCCGCCATTGCTATACGGTTTCCGCCGACCGGCCCTTCCCCGGAGAGCTGACCCATGATCAGGCGATGGGCGTCTTGCGTGATCTGTCGGATTTCCGCATCCCCGCCCTGATCCTGTCGGGCGGTGAGCCGATGTCGCGTTTCGATTTCTGGGAACTGGCGGAGGAGGCCCGGCGGCTGGATTTCCGCCACCTGTCGCTTTCGACCAATGGCACCAAGATCGACGCCGGCAATATCGACCGGGTGGCCGATCTGGGGTTCGATTATGTCGGGATCTCGCTCGACGGGATCGGCGCGGTCAATGACTGGTTCCGGGGCGTCGAAGGCGCATTCGATCAGGCTCTGGCCGGGGTCCGGGCCTGCAAGGCGCGGGGCGTCAAGGTTGGGCTGCGTTTCACGATCACCGAAGGTAACGCCCAGAACCTGCCAGCGATGCTGGATCTGTGCCGCGATGAGGGGGTGGACAAGTTCTATCTGTCGCATCTGGTCTATGCCGGGCGCGGCGACAAGAACCGGGGCGAGGATACCGGCCACGATCACACCCGCCGGGCCATGGATCTGCTGATCGGGCGGGCCTGGGCGGCGGTCGAAGCGGGCGAGGCGTTCGAGGTCGTCACCGGCAATAACGATGCCGACGCGGTCTATTTCATGCGGTGGGCGGAGGAGCGTTTCGCGCCCGGGGCGGTGGCCGATCTGCGCGGCCATCTTGAAGCCTGGGGCGGCAATTCCTCGGGGCTCGGGGTTGGCAATATCGACCCGCAGGGCAAGGTTCACCCCGACACCTACTGGTCGGATTACACGCTGGGATCGGTCAAGGAACGGCCGTTTTCCGAAATCTGGACCGGGAATGACCCGATCCTTGCTACCTTGCGCACCCGGCCGCGCCCGCTGAAAGGGCGCTGCGGGGCCTGCGCCTATAAGCAGGTCTGCGGCGGCAATACCCGCATCCGCGCCCTGCAACTGACCGGAGACCCCTGGGCCGAAGATCCGGCTTGCTACCTTTCCGCCCGCGAAATCGGTGTCGAAGATGCTGATCAGGGCCGCCTTGCCGTCACCCCATTCCGAGGAAAAAGCCATGATCCGGCGCATCGTTTTCACCAGTCTGCTGACTAACCTGCCCATGATCGCCGGGGCGGACCCGGCTGCCGATTACGCCGCCCATTGCGCCGTCTGTCATGGCGAGGACCGTCTGGGCGGCACCGGGCCGGCTTTGATCCCCGAAACGCTTGGCCGGGTCAAAGGGATAGATGCGGTGATCGCGGAAGGGCGGCCGTCCACACAGATGGCCGGCTTCAAGGATCAGCTGAGCGCCGAGCAGATCGCGGCCCTTGTCGAATATGTGCAGTCGCCGCTGGCGGTCCAGCCGGGCTGGACGCCCGGGCAGATGGCCGAAAGCCGGGAAATGAACCCCGATTACCGGCCGGCGGATGCCCCGGTCTTCACCGCCGACCCGATGAATATCACGCTGGTGGTGGAAACCGGCGATCATCATGTCAGCGTGCTCGATGGCGACACGTTTGAGGTGCTTGACCGTTTCGCCACGCCCTTCGCTGTCCATGGCGGGCCGAAATTCAGCCCGGACGGGCGTTATGTCTTCATCATGTCGCGCGATGGCTGGGTGCAGAAATACGACATCTGGTCCTTGCAGGAAGTCGGCCGGATCCGTGCCGGGCTGAACAGCCGCAATATCGCGATGAGCCATGACGGCAAATACCTGGCCGTGGCCAATTACCTGCCGGCCAGCCTGACCATTATCTCGACCGACGATCTCAGCCCGGAAAACACCATCCCGGTGATCGCCAGGGATGGGACGGAAAGCCGGGTCTCGGCGGTCTATCAGGCGCCGGGGCGCAAATCCTTCGTGCTGGCCCTCAAGGACGCGCCCGAGATCTGGGAGATTGCCACTGATCCCGAGGCCGGGCCGTTCCATGACGGGTTTGTCCATAGCCATGAAAAAGGCATGGAGGAATCGCTCGGCGCCGAAAAGGGCCTGTTCGCCCGCCGCCGCATCCAGATCGAGGAGCCGCTGGACGATTTCTTCTTCACCCCCGATTACAGCGCCCTGATCGGCACCAACCGCGAGGGCGACAAGGGCGTCGTGGTCAATCTCGATGTCGGCCGCGAGATTGCGGAACTCCCGCTGCCGGGCATGCCGCATCTGGGCTCGGGCATCACCTGGGAAAGGGACGGGCGCCGGGTGATGGCAACGCCGCATCTGAATGAGGGCGTGATTTCGGTCATCGATATGGAGGGCTGGTCGCTGGTCAAGCAGATCAAGACCGACGGGCCGGGCTTTTTCCTGCGCAGCCATGATGCCAGCCCCTATCTTTGGGCCGATGTCTTCTTCGGCCCGCACAAGGATGAGATGCTGGTGATCGACAAGGAAACGCTGGAAATCGTCAAGGTACTGACCCCGTTCCCTGGCAAGACCTTCGCCCATACCGAATTCACCCGCGACGGCAGCCATGTGCTGGCCTCGCTGTGGGAAGATGACGGGGCAGTCGTGATCTATGACGCGAAGACGCTGGAGGAGGTCAAACGCCTGCCGATGCGCAAACCTTCGGGCAAGTATAACGTCTGGAACAAGATCACCTTCGAGGATGGCACTAGTCATTGAAGGGGGGGCAGCGGCCAGCCGGGGGCGGTCGGCCGCTGGCCCGGCGGGCTTCGCCCTTGCTTCCGGGCCGGGTCTGCTGCGGCAAGGCATGGTCGGGGCGTCGATCTGAATTGAAGCGGCCCACCAGAAGGCGGGTCCTTATGTCTTCAGGATATCGGCAGGCTCAAACGTCCAGATCTTCCGCAAACCGGGCATTTTCCTGAATATATTCGAAGCGCAGCTCCGGCTTCTTGCCCATCAAGCGCTCGACCAGATCGCCGGTTTCGCCGGCGCTATCCTCGTCGATGGTGACGCGGATCAGCTTGCGGCTTGCCGGGTTCATCGTGGTGTCTTTCAGATCCTTGGCGTCCATCTCGCCCAGACCCTTGAAGCGCTGCACGTCGATCTTGCCGCGCCCGCCCAGGCCCTTTTCCAGCAAACGCTCCTTTTCCGCGTCATCGGCGACATAGACGCGATGTGCGCCCTGGGTCAGCCGGTAAAGCGGCGGGCAGGCCAGATAAAGGTGGCCCTTGTCGATCAGGGGCCGCATCTGGGTGAAGAAAAAGGTCATGAGCAGGCTGGCGATATGGGCCCCGTCCACATCGGCATCGGTCATGATGATGATCTTGTCGTAACGCAGATCATCGACATTGAACCTGGTGCCCATGCCAACGCCAAGCGCCTGACACAGATCGCTGATTTCCTGGTTCGATCCCAGCTTGCCTGAGGCCGCGCCCAAAACGTTCAGGATCTTGCCCTTCAAGGGCAACAGCGCCTGCGTGGTCCGGTCGCGCGCCTGCTTGGCCGAGCCGCCGGCCGAGTCGCCCTCGACGATGAACAGCTCGGTCCCGGCGCGGTTCTTGGCCGAACAATCGACCAGCTTGCCGGGCAGGCGCAGCTTCTGGGTCGCGGTCTTGCGCTGGGTTTCCTTTTCCTGCCGGCGGCGCAGCCGTTCTTCGGCGCGCAGGATCAGGAAATCGAGGATCGCGCCCGCCGATTTCGGATCCGCCGCCAGCCAGTTGTCGAAATGATCGCGCACCGCGCCTTCAACCAGCCGCTGCGCCTCGACCGTGGCAAGGCGGTCCTTGGTCTGGCCGACGAATTCCGGCTCTCGGATGAAGCAACTGACAAGCGCGCAGCCGCCGGTCAGCAGATCGTCGCGGGTGATCTGCGCGGCCTTCTTGTTGTTCGCCAGTTCCCCGTAAGCGCGCACGCCCTTGAGGATCGCCGACCAGAAGCCGGCCTCATGGGTGCCGCCTTCGGGCGTTGGGACCGTATTACAATAGGACTGGATGAAGCCGTCGCGTGACGGCGTCCAGTTGATCGCCCAATCGACCTTGCCTGGCACGCCGAAGCGTTCCTTGAAATCGACGCTGCCGGCGAAGGGGCGCTCGGCATAGGTGGTGACGCCGTTCAGGGTTTCGGTCAGGTAATCGGCAAGACCGCCCGGGAAATGGAAGACGGCTTCCATCGGGGTCTCGCCATCGTCGATTTCCGATTTCCAGCGGATCTCGACGCCCGAGAACAGATAGGCCTTGGACTTCACCATTTTCAGCAGCCGCGAGGGCTTGAAGCGGTGGTGGCCGAAGATTTCCTCATCGGGATGGAAGGTCACGGTGGTGCCGCGCCGGTTCGGGGCTGCGCTGATCCTGGCGACCGGGCCCTGCGGGATCCCGCGTGAGAAGCTTTGCTCGAACAGCTCCTTATTGCGGGCCACCTGCACGACCAGGCTGTCGGACAAAGCGTTGACGACCGAGGCGCCGACCCCGTGCAGGCCGCCCGAGGTCTGATAGGCATCGCCCGAGAACTTGCCGCCGGCATGCAGCGTGCACAGGATTACCTCCAATGCCGATTTGTCGGGAAATTTGGGATGCGGGTCGATCGGAATCCCGCGGCCATTGTCGCGCACGACGACGGAGAAATCGGCCAGAAGCTCGACCTCGATCCGGCTGGCATGGCCGGCGACGGCTTCGTCCATCGAGTTGTCGAGGATCTCCGCGACCAGATGATGCAGGGCGCGTTCATCGGTGCCGCCGATATACATGCCCGGGCGCTTGCGGACAGGCTCCAGCCCCTCTAGCACCTCGATGGAGGCGGCGGAATAGCTTTTGTCATCCGGCGTGGTCGGGAAAAGGTCGTCGGCCATCATCTGCTCGTATCTTGGTTTGCATGTTTATCACATGCGGGGCAGGGGCGGGGCAAGTGCCTGCGGGCGGCGCTCCGCCATTGCCCGTCGGTGGCATGCCGGTTGTCAGTCGGAAGCGGGGCGGGGCCCCGAACCCGGAAGGTCAGATCAGCGAGAAGACGTCTTCCTCGATCAGGTTCTGGAATGCGAACTGGCTATCAGCCGGGGAAAGTCCAAGCTCCGCTGCGGTCGCCGTGATTTCGCCGCGTTGAACCTCTTCCGCGCCGCCCCACCAGCCTTCACGGACTTCGCCGCGAGACTCTGTTGCACAAATCGGCTGCCGGTCGGAGTGCCCCTTTCCCGAGGCAGACTCATCCCGCGGCTTGCGTGACGGGGATGCCGAGCGCGGTGAAGCCGTTGAGCACGGCGACACGGACCTGGAACCCGGCGACCTGACGGTCGAAGTCCCGTGCGTTCAGGCGTTGGCCCAGCAGTTTGACACAGTGCATCTTGGTCTCAGCACGGCTTCGGCGGTGATTGGACTTGTCTCGGAAAAGTGCCGGTTTCTTTGCTCTTTCATGCGGCCTTTTTCTCGAAGGCCACGGGGCTTTTCCCGGCAAGGGCTGAATGCCGCCGTCTGGGATTGTAGAAGCCGTT
>JBKEBH010000340.1:0-1550 GCA_047973065.1 Paracoccus sp. (in: a-proteobacteria)
GGCGCGCCTCCTTTTCATCCGCCTGTCACGGGATTTTAAGAAACCGCGCCCGCATCGCAAGCTGGTCAGCCGGGTTCGGGCCGGCTTCCGTCGTTTCCCTTTGGCCGCCATAGGAGCGCTGCAAGTGCCGCGCCGTCTTCGCCAAGGCTAGTCTGGATGCAGCAAGCCAAGGGAGGACTCACATGGCCGGCGCACTGGACGGCGTTCGCGTGCTCGATCTGACACAAAACCTGGCCGGCCCGCTCTGCAGCATGAACCTTGCAGATCATGGAGCCGACGTCATCAAGATCGAACCGCCGGGAGGCGAAAGCACGCGGCAGGTGGCGCCTTTTCTGGGCGGCGAAAGCACGCCCTTCATGATGTGGAATCGCAACAAGCGATCTCTGGTTCTGGACCTCAAGAAGGGCGAGGACCTGGATGTTCTTCTGCGCCTGCTCGAAGACGCCGACATCCTGATGGAGGCGTTCCGTCCCGGCGTCATGAAGCGGCTTGGCCTCGATTGGGAGGCGCTGCGCGACCGCTTTCCACGGCTGATCTATGGCTCAATCTCGGGCTATGGCTCCACCGGGCCGATGGCCGCGCATGGCGGTTTTGATGTGATGGCGCAGGGCATGTCGGGTCTGATGGCGGTGACCGGGCCGAAGGACGGGCCGCCGCACCGGCTGCCGATCCCGTTTTGCGATCTCACCGCCGGGCTCTTCCTGAACAGCGGGCTTCTGGCGGCGCTTGAAGCGCGCCATCGCACCGGCAGAGGCCAGCTGGTCGAAACCTCGCTGTTGGAGGCGGCGGCCGCGCTCCAGCACTATGAGGCGAACCATTATTTCGTCACTGGCGAAAACCCGCCTCGGATGGGACAGGGGCATCGTGGCGTCGCACCCTATCAGGTGATGCCCTCGGCGGATGGATATATGACCATCGGCGCGGGGATGCAGAAATTCTATCATATCTTCTGCCGGATAGCCGGGCGCGAGGATCTGATTGACGATGCGCGTTTTCAGACAATGGCCAACCGGCTGGAAAATCTCGACGAGTTGATCCCGATCCTCGAAGTCGAGACCCGCAAACATCCGACCGCCTGGTGGCTGGAACGGCTGGAGCCCGAAGGCGTTCCCTGCGGGCCGGTCCTAAACCACGCGGAATTGCTGACTCATCCGCAGATCCTGGCCCGCAAGATGGTCGAAGAGGTCGATCATCCGACCGCCGGACGCCTGAAAACCCTTGGTATTCCGGTCAAGCTGTCCGACACCCCGGGCGCCATCCGCAGGCCCGCGCCGCGACTGGGAGAGCACGATGAGGAAATACGGGCCGCCGTTGAGAAAGCCCAGGAAGAGAGTAGGTGATTATGTCCAGAACCGTAACTCGCATCCTTGCGGAGTTTTCAGCCGGCCTGCGCTTTGAGGACCTTCCGCCGACGGTTGTCGAAGAAGGCAAACGGCTTTTGCTCGACACCATTGGCTGCGGGCTCGGCGGCCATGCGGTCGAGAAGGGCCAGATGGCCGTCAGGCTGGCAGGACGCATGGGTGGGACTCCTGAAGCGACAATCCTGGGCA
>JBKEBH010000348.1:0-1979 GCA_047973065.1 Paracoccus sp. (in: a-proteobacteria)
GAACGCCGCGCCTGACCTTCTGGCCGTCGCCGAGACTGGGGTAGCAACGAGCAAGGGCGACCGGGGTGGAGGGGGATCACCCGGCCTGCACAAGCCCTCTGGGCGCGGAAGGCTGGGGAAACCACCCCGGACGGTTCCACTTCCCTTGCTGGCGCGAGGGCGAAGCCCTTAGAAGTCTATGGAACAAAGCGCGGTGGTAACCGGCCCATTTTGTGCGCAAGGCCCAGTAAATTACGGAGTGCGGTGCTGCGGTTCGACGGCGACCAGACCGCCGAGAACGGAACGGGCTCAGGTTCGTCGGAGAACGGCAGGAACGCGACGCCAAATGCGGGCATCGATGATGCAGCCGCGCCGACAATCGTGACTCCAAATCCCTGTGCGACCATCGACAACAATGCGCTGCGCCCCACATCAAGGCGCTGTATGATCGGAGCAGGAAAAATCCCGGCAAAGCGCAGAAGAATGTGATCATGCGCCTGTGGGCCAGTGCCCCCGTGTCGGACAAGGAACGTCTCGCCTGCCAGATCGGTCCATGTAACGGTCGATTGTCCGGCGAGCGGATGATGATCTGGCAGGGCTGCAGCCAGCGGTTCTGCCCAAATGCGCCGGGCATGGAAGTCGGGTGGCTCGGGCGAGCCAGCAACGAACACAATGTCCAGACGGTCAGCGCGCAGTTGCATCATTGTTTCGCGGGCTGTGCCTTCCGTCATGTCGATGTCGATGCCGGGATGGACTTCCCGGTACTTTGAAAGCAGTTGGTCAAGGAACCCGCCGGGTGTCAGTGCATAGATACCGATGCGCAGGCGTCCTTGCCTACCAGCCCCGACCATGCTGGCGGTTTTGACCGCATGGTCGAGCTGGTCAATTGCAACCGACACCTGTTCAACAAACTGGCGTCCGGCCTCTGTCAACCGGACGCCTCGCGCGTGCCTCTCGAACAAAAGAATGCCGATGTCTTCCTCCAATGCCTTAACACGAGCACTGACGCTGGATTGAGCGACGCCAAGAGCCGTGGCCGCGTGACGGAAGTTCAGATATTCCGCGACGGCGAGCGTTTGGATCAACGAGGTCATAGGGATAAGAGAGCCTAACGCAGTCGGCGTCACGGGCCGACGATCATTCACAATTGTAGATCGTCGCCGCATTCCGATCACCCCGTTTGGGTCAATTCGGCAGCGCCCGTAGCCGAACGGACTTTTGGCATGATGACTTCTCCATCAGGTGTTGCGGCGTAGTTGTTGGAAGCATGTCCGTGTCCGCTGCTTTGGGCGAGTGTGACGACCGCTGGGACGGTCAGCCCAACGCTAATGCCCAAAACCATAGCAGCGGTTAGTGCAAGTTTCGATGTCATGGATATCTCCTACCGGATTAACTCGAATAGGTACCATGATAATATAGTACCAAAAAAACCGATTCAAGTGAGCGGCAGGCTTATCGGCTTGCGATCCAGGCGGCGGCCCCTCCAAGAGCCGTCGCCGTCGTTCTGTTGACTGCCCTTACAGCACGGGCGCTTCTCATTGTTCTCCGGGCCGCCTCGGCTGCCAGGGAGTAAGTGGCAAATGAAATCCCCAGGATCACAACCACCGCAAAGTAGAGCGGCACAATGGCGCCCACGGAGAGGCTGCCAGGGCTGATCAGGCTTGGAAGAAGTGCTATGTAGAAGAGCATGGCTTTGGGATTCCCCATGGTGACTGCGAACCCGGCCAATACACGAACGATCCGGCTTCGGTTTTCGGTCTCGGCTTGCCCATCACGAAGGTGAACATCCGCATTCCAAGCAGACCAGGCCAGCCATAGCAGGTATATGACACCCACCCATTTGATGACGATGAAGACCGCAGGGATTTGTTGAGCCAATATCGCCAGTCCACCCAGCGACAGTGAAAGCCAAAAAGTATCGCCCAGTATTACGCCCACACAAAACCATGTTGTGCTGCGTGCTCCTTTCGCCAAAACAGTGGCAACAATGGCTGCAAGCT
>JBKEBH010000379.1:0-2898 GCA_047973065.1 Paracoccus sp. (in: a-proteobacteria)
ATACAAAAACAAAAAAACCGAAGTAAGCGGCGTAATCTTTGATAGCCGCAAAGAAGCTAAGAGATACCAAGAGCTAAAGTGGTTAGAAAAAATTGGTGACATTGAGGATTTAGAGCTCCAACCAAAATTCATTTTTAAATTACCAGACGGCACACCAATTAAAAACCACATTAAGGGATCTAAAACTTTAACTTACATTGCAGATTTTAAATATAAAAATTCAGAAAACAAAATCATCGTTGAAGACGTAAAAGGTTTTATAACACCTGTTTACAGAATCAAAGAAACACTCATGTGGGTTTTATACGGGATTAAAATTGAGAGGGTGTAAATGAACAAATTTATTAAGACCGCAGAAGATGCCAAAAACATAATGACAACTGAATATAGAGAATTAGTTAGTGATAGATGGATAGCTACTAGAAGAATTATAGATAAAACCGTTAAGTGGGTTTTAGAAAATCCAAAATATGAATACAGAGATTATTACTACGAGTTTAATCCAACTTATGACTCTGGACTTTATAAACTTTTAACAAAATTGCAACTTAGGCAAGAGTTAGGGCGAATCAACTTGCCTTACAAAATATATACAAAGCGAGCAAAGGTTTTTGCAGCTTAAAAGGTAAACCTAAATGTAAACGTTAGGTAAACGTGAGTGTAAACAAAGCAAAAATAGGGTGAATCATTAAGGAATTTAACAAGGAGAAGAAAATGGAAACCAAAATAAATGAAATAGAAGTGAATGGTAAAAAATATGTATTGAAAGACTCTGTTCAAAAGCAAGAGTTTAACGGAGACATTAAAATTGTAACACTTCAAAGGGGCTGGGTTATGATCGGAAGATTTGAGCGTAAAGATTCAGACTGCAAACTTCATAATGCAAGTGTCATTAGACGATGGGGTACAACTAAAGGTCTTGGTGAGCTAGCAGCTAAGGGTCCTTTGAATGATACAATTTTGGATTCTTGTAATGGTTTAGTTGAATTTGATTACCTGACAGTGGTAGCAACAATTTCTGTAAATGAGGCGATATGGGAAAAAGAACTATAAACTTTGAAGAAAATATAAGTTTTAAATTTAATGGCGATGGCTATGGCGATGGCTATGGCGATGGCTATGGCGATGGCTATGGCTATGTCTATGGCGATGGCTATGGCGATGGCGATGGCTATGGCTATGGCGATGGCGATGGCTATGGCGATGGCTATGGCTATGGCGATGGCTATGGCTAGTAGTAGCTTAAATTGCCCCTCGCCGATTTAATGAGGGGCACTTTTGGAGAAATTTAAACCTCAATGGAGGGCTGTAGGTTAAGTTAGGTAAATCTGAAATTTGGGCCGCTCGAAACTACATCGGGAATCATTTCAGTTCCCTACATGACTCCTAGGAAAGACCGGGACTTACTTAGATATTTAAAAGGAGAAAAATATGGATTTAAACAAGTATGTTCAAAATATTATTAAAAACATAGACATCAATAAAATGTTTAAAGAGCAAATTGAGAAGAAAATTGAAGAGACTGTAAAAGAAACAATCAATAGCAACCTTAAATCTTATTCAGATTTTGGTGAGCAACTTAATAAATATTTTAGAGAAAATCTAAAGGTCAACTTAGAGTCTTTACCTATGACCGAGTATTCAAACTTTGTCACCGAACAAGTTGCAGACATTGTGAAGCAAGAAATGTCACAAGAGAGAGCAGAAAAAATAAAGAGTAAGCTTAGAGAAAAGCTTGGGCTTTATAATGTTAGTGAGATCTCATTAAAGGATTTATTCGGAAAGATTTCAGACACTCTGTATGAAGCGTGCGAAGATGAGTGGAATGAAAACAACGGTTGCTTTTGTGGCGAGGCTCCAGTTTATACACTCTGTTGTAGGCTTAGGAGCGAAGTCTCTTACAGAGATGAAAGTTTCGAGATTATAATTGTAAAAGGAAATGACGTTCCAGTGTCTCCATACGATCCGGAGATTATTGCAAATCTTTTTCTTAATTGTGATGGCAAAGCTTATCACACAAGCGAGAGAGCTAATGGAGAAGAAGTTTCAAGGCTTTTTAACTACTATGCGTATAACAAAACTTTAATAACAGATCTTAAAGAGATTGAAGAAACTGTTGAATACGATCCGTTTTAGGAGGGTGTAATGAGTAAAAAAGAAATGCCTGAGTGGCTTTTAGAAAAAAAGAAAGGAATCATTATAGATTATATTGATTTTATAAAAAATAGGGATACAGAGTTTCTTAAAATAGGAGACTCAATAATAAATATTGAAACTTTTGATTATGCATTTCAGAAGGCTTACGAATTAATGTCTGAGCGAAGAGAATATTAAAAAATGAGTGAAGATATTTTTTTAAGCGAACTTAAATCTCTTAGTGAGAGTGTAAAACCTAGGCCAATTGAGACTGCTCCGAAAGATGGTACTAAAATTCAGCTCTTTAAAGAGAAAAAAACATTAGTAGGATTTTATCTTTGTTCAGAAGATTTTAATGGAGACGGTGAAGCAGGAGGGTATGGATGCGGTTGGTGTTGTAATATAGACGACCCAACTAGAAAAACACAATGTAGTGACATTCGACGACCTAAAATTTTACCGAGATGATTACGAGTGTTGGGTTACAAGGGGTATGACTAAGGAACAGTTTGCATATTGGTATATTGAGTATAGGGATGACAACTTATCCTTAGATGAAATAAATGATTCTTTTTATGAAGTTGAATATGAAACGATAAAAGATCAAGAAATGTGGTTTGATGAGGATTTAAAAAAAAAGCAGAAAATTCTAGATGTCTTAAGAGAAGAGTTGTTTAAAGGGGCGAAGTTGCCATATTTAATTTTTGTGACGGAGTGGTGAGATGACCAAATTAGAAAAATATTTAAACTAAGTGCAGGACA
>JBKEBH010000048.1:0-2576 GCA_047973065.1 Paracoccus sp. (in: a-proteobacteria)
AAACGATTCCACCACATCGCCCTGCGCTGCGACAAGACCATCCCAAGGTTCATCGGCTTCGTCTTCCTCGTCTCTGCCCTCGACTGGCTCAGGTGAATGCAGACAGGACCTAGGTGTTCAGTCCCGGCATCTGGTGGATCGGGTCTACGATGAATCGATCCGGCTCTGATGTCCAGATTTTGCAGATGTATTCGTAGGGCGTGAGGCCGCCGAGCGTCTTCAGTCGGCGGGCGAAGTTGTAGGAGGATAGGAAGTCGGCGAGATGCGTGCGCAGCTGGTCGTGGTTGTCGTAGTGGAATCGCTTGACGGTGGCGTCCTTGATCGTGCGGTTCATCCGCTCGACCTGGCCGCTCGACCTGGCCGTTCGTCCACGGATGGTTCGGCCTGGTCAGCCGGTGCTCGATGCCGTTGGCCTCGCAGATCATGTCGAAGCGCATCGGCCGGGACTAGATGGTGTTCCGGTTCCGAGGCTGCTCTGCGAACTGGATGGCATTGTCCGTGAGGACGGTGTGGATCTGGCAGGGCACGGCTTTGAGCATGTGCTGAAGGAACTCCCAGGCCGTCTTCCTGTCGGCTTTGTCGACGAGTTGAGGCGCGGCGAACTTGCTTGTACGGTCGATGCCGACGAACAGGTAGAGCTTTCCTTCAGCGGTTTGCACCTCGGCAATATCGATGTGGAAGAAGCCGATAGGATAGCGCTTGAACTTCAACCGTTTTGGTTTGTCGCCATCCATGTCGGGCCGTCGAGAGATGCCGTGGCGCTGCACAGGTGTCTACAGAGGCATGGGATCAGCCGGTTGCCGGAGGTCAAGGGCGACAAGCCCAAGAAGAAATTCAAGCGAGACCCCATCGGGTATTTCCACATCGACATCGCTGAACTGCGCACCGGGGAAGGGAAAATCCGCTTATTCGTAGCCATCGTGACGTTCTGAAAAACTGAATCGTAGGCTTCCGATGGGGAGTGATTTGTGATTCACCATATTTGGAGGTGGATCATGGGCAAATCACTATCATTGGATATTCGGGAGCGGGTGGTTTCGCTGCTCGATGAGGGCTTTTCCTGCCGGGAAGCTGCACGGCGCTTGCGGATTTCGGCGGCGAGCGCCGTGCGGATCATGCAGCGCAAGAAGCGAACTGGCGGGGTGAAACCTGCACCGCAGGGACGCCCGCGCTGCAGCAAGCTGGACAGGGTCTCGGGCCGGCTCAAGTCGTGCATCGAGGCGGAACCGGACATCACGATGCCCGAGCTGGCAGAGCTGCTGCAGGCGGAGCATGACCTCACCGCGACCCCTGCGATGCTCTCGCGCCACCTGATCCACCGCCTTGGCTTCACATATAAAAAAATCACTGATGCGACGGAACGGCTTCGCAAGCGGATGTGCACCGCCAGGTACGAATGGCAGCACCACCGGATGAGCTACTCCCCAACTCTTGGACAGATTCCGGGGTAATTTAAGCTACTGCCTGCGCCTGCTGATCGGTTTCGATGCTGTTGAAGTAGACCACGGCAGGCGGCTGGCCGCCATGGGCAGTGTGGGGTCGTCGATGGTTGTAGAAGGTGATCCAAGATCCGATGGCGGCCTTTGCTTGCGATCCTGTTTCCCAAGCGTGCAGATAGACGCATTCGTACTTCATCGATCGCCACAGACGTTCGATGAAGACATTGTCGATGCAGCGCCCTTTGCCATCCATCGAGATCCGGGTGTCAGCGCGCTTTAGCCTGTCCGTCCAGGCAAAGGACGTGAACTGTGAACCTTGGTCCGTATTCATGATCCCCGGCGCGCCGAAGCGGTGGATGGCCTCGTTCAGCGCTTCGACGCAGAAGTCCGCCTCCAGCGTGTTAGATATCCGCCACGCCAGCACCTTACGAGTGAACCAGTCCATGATGGCGACGAGATACAGGAAGCCGCGCCGCATCGGCAGGTAGGTAATGTCGGCGCACCAGACTTGACCGGGCCGATCCACTCGCAGCCCGCCCAGCAGATAGGGATAGGTCTTGTGCCCCTTCCTCGGCTTGCTGGTGTTGGGCTTCTGGTAGATCGGCATCAGGCGCATGAGCCGCATCAGCCGCCGGATGCGTTTTTGGTTCACACCATGCCCCTCGTTCTGCAGATGCCAGGTCATCTGCCGGACACCGTAGAAGGGCGTCTCGAGGAACTGCTGGTCAATAACCCGCATCAGCCCGAGGTTCTGCTCCGTCTCTCCGACTGGTTCATGATAGTAAGACGAGCGCGAGATCGACAGCAGGCGGCACTGCGCCCCGATCGATAGCGCGGGGTGATCCCGCTCGATCATCTCGCGCCTCACCTGCCGGTCCACGGCTTGAGCTTTCGCGACAAAAAATCGTTGGCGACGGCCAGTTCTCCGATCTTGGCATGCAGTGACCGGACCGTCTCCTCGTCCATCTCCGCAACAGGCTTTCTGCCGCCGCGCTCGAAGATATCCGCAGCGCCGTCGAGTAGCGCCTTCTTCCATTGATGGATCATCGTCGGATGCACGCCGTATTCGGCGGCCAGTTCCGAAACCGTGCGCTCGCCCTTCAAAGCCTCCAGCGCCACGCGGGCCTTGAAGCCTGC
>JBKEBH010000094.1:0-8480 GCA_047973065.1 Paracoccus sp. (in: a-proteobacteria)
ACAAAGATGCACTGTGTCAAACTGCTGGGCCAGAGACTGGCCGCGAGGGACTTTGACCGTCAGCTCGCAGAGTTCCAGATCCGGGTTGGCGTGCTGAACGGCTTCACCGCGCTTGGCATACCCGTCACCGAAGCCGTGGGATGAAGACGTCCGGGGAAAGGGGACGTCCGACTTGCACCCGATTGGTGCAACAGAGCCCGGCTGACAGCATCCGCACCCGCCATCCTGCCATGAACGCGCTGAGCATGAGCAGACCGGAAGAGCGCCGCTTTCTGGCCGAGCCAGAATGCGACGCATGATGCTATCCGCCGCAGAAATACAAATTATCTGGCAAATTCCATGGATTTAAAATTGGCATCCCTTGTCATTACCCCCCTCAAAAGCACAATCTCCAAAACATCTATTTGCGAGCAACTCCACATCCCAACAAACGGCAATCCATTAATAATAATGAAATATGCCCCCACCGGAAACACGCCGACACACCGGTGAAAATAATTTTCCGGCGAAGCGTCCCGGAAAAATAGATTTCCATGTTATAATGGAACGGCTTTATAAAATTTAAAGAAAGGTATTATACCAATGGAAGATCATATAAATGAAGCCACTCTGACCTCTGGCAAAAAACCCGACCCCCAGAATATGCCTGAGATCGTATCCGATGCAGCGGCAACCGGGATTACCATCAGGAACAGGACCGGTGTGGATTGTATTGTCGCCGTCGCCAACCACTTTACCGGGCTCTCAGCTATCGGTTATGCCCGCGACGGGGGTGAAGTGACCCTGCCCGCTGGCTGGGCATGGTGGGATGTCTACGCGCTGAAGGAAACATTGCCCGGGAGAGAATTCATCCGGGGCACCATTATCGGAACCATTCACTATAGCTACATGAAATCCAATGTCGGCTATCGCGATACGGTCACCTTCCCCTGAATAATCTTTTCTACCGCGACATGCCGAGGGCATCAGGACCCTGGATGATGCGGCCGTTCATCAGCGGCCGCATCACGCATGTCTCCGCCCTGCGCCTCACACAGCATCTGCCAGATGCGATTCCGGGTCGTGATCGACCTTTCCGGCGATTTCCCTGGTCCAGGCTGAGACGGCCGGCACCCGCGTGCGGTCGATGCGATGGGCGTATTTCTTTGCGACCTCGACGACCTCGGACAAGAGCCCGCCTTCCAGCGTGATCGGGTCCAACCCGAGCGCCAGGAACTGATCATTCATGACGATCAGATCATTCTCGGCCGCTTCCTTGCGCGGATTGGGCAGGTTCATCACCTTGGCGCCGGTGATCCCGGCCACCAAGGCCGCCAGATCACGGATCCGGTGGGTTTCGGTCATCTGGTTGAAGATCTTCACTCGATCACCCGCCTCGGGCACATCCGACAGTGCCAGCTCGATGCAGCGCACGCAATCCTGAAGATGGATGAAAGCCCGGGTCTGCCCGCCCGAGCCGTGGATGGTCAGCGGATAGCCGATGGCCGCCTGGATCAGAAAGCGGTTCAGCACCGTACCGTAATCGCCATCGTAATCGAAGCGGTTGATCAGCTGCTCATGCCGGCGGGTCTGATCGGTATGGGTGCCCCAGACGATGCCCTGATGCAGATCGGTGATCCTCAGCCCATCGTTCTGGGCATAGAACTGGAACATGATCTGATCGAGCGATTTGGTCATGTGATAGACCGAGCCGGGCCGGGTCGGATAAAGCACCTGCTGGGCTTTCTTGCCGGCGGGCGTGTCGATTTCGATATCCAGCTAGCCCTCAGGGATCGGCGCGCCGACCGAGGAATAACCGTAAACCCCCATGGTCCCGAGATGGACCAGATGCGCATCGATCCCGGTTTCGACCAGAGCGGCCAGAAGATTATGCGTGGCATTGACGTTGTTATCGACCGTATAAACCTTGTGGCGATCCGATTTCATCGAATAAGGCGCGGCGCGCTGTTCGGCGAAATGGATCACCGCATCGGGTCGGTATTCGGCCAGCCATTGCTTGAGCCGTTCATATTCGCTGGCGAGATTCAGCAGATGAAAGCGGATCTGATTGCCGCTTTCCTGTTTCCAGATCCGGCAGCGTTCCTGAATGGAATCCATCGGGGTCAGCGATTGCACGCCCAGTTCGGTGTCGATCCAGCGGCGCGAAAGGTTATCGACGATGTGAACCT
This sequence comes from Paracoccus sp. (in: a-proteobacteria), assembly GCA_047973065.1. GTDB lineage: Bacteria > Pseudomonadota > Alphaproteobacteria > Rhodobacterales > Rhodobacteraceae > Paracoccus. Next base: position 2,169 of record JBKEBH010000094.1, read on the forward strand.
CATGTCCAAGGTTGGACAGGTGAAGCGAGGTCGGCCAACCGACAAACCCATCACCACCGAGAACCGCAATACGCATTGAATATCCTTCCTTAAAGCCCGTGCCAGCCGCACCTGTTCGGGATGCAGCAGCTCTCGCACGGATCAATATGAACCGCCTGTTACCGCAAGACGGCAATTACATGACAGTTTTGTAATCGACAAGGAATGCCCCGGCGTACCGGCGGTTTCAGGCCCCGATCAACAGGATATGGACAAAGCCCGGACCATGGGCGCCGCGCACGAAATAGCCCTCGATATCGGTGGTGCCCGAGGATCCGGTGATCAGCACCGCATTGCGCGGGGCGGGCTTTGAGCGGGCGGCATAATCGTCAAGGAAGGGCAGGATCCGGCCCGCCTCGACCACGCAAAGCCAGTGGCGCGGCAGCATGGCATTGAGGATCGGCTGATCCGGCGCGGAATGGATCACAACCGAGCCGGTTTCAGCAATGCCCCAAAGCGCCACGCTGATCGCCGCCGCCTCATCGGGGACGCAGGGGGCATGGGTTTCGATCCCGGCACCGGCCAGCCCGTTCAGGCGCGTGTCGCCCGAAACCGCGATCCGCACCGGCAGATCATGGCTGCGCAGATAGTCTGCTACCGCCCCGGGCACGGCCTGCCAATCCGCCAGCCGGGCCAGCGTCACGCCAAGCGCCAGATTGGCGCATCTGGCGATGAAGGCAGAGGCCGGATCGGGGTCGGCAAGCGCAGGGCGGATCTCACCGGGATCGGCCAACAGCGCATCGGCCTCGGCGGCGATATCCACCGGGTCCAGCCGGCGCTGCGTGCCGGCCGGGCCATGGGTCAGCCCCGCGCGCAAGGCGGCCAGAATGTCGTCGCGTGCGCTCATTTGCCGCTCTCCCGCTGTGCGCGCCGATACTGATCCATGAAGCTGCGCGGCGCCGGGCGCGGCAGATCGCGGGCCTCGGTCCAGCCCCCCGCCAGCGGCATTTTCGAAATCCAGCCCGCCCTGCCGAACAGGCGCATGACCGGCAGCGCCGCTCGCAGCCCGAACCGATACAGCCGGGGCCGGCGCGCCGCATAGCCCCAAAGCCCGAGGCCAAAGCGCATGGGCGCGCTCTGCTGTCCCGCGTCCCAGCTGCGCCCCCGCCATGCCTTCAGCAGGGTCTTCAGCGGGATCTGGACCGGGCAGACCTCTTCGCAGCGCCCGTTCATCGTGCAGGCGAAGGGCAGATCGCGGCTTTGCGCCAGCCCGTCCAGAACCGGGGTCAGGACTGCCCCCATCGGGCCGGGATAGGTGCCGCCATAAGCATGCCCACCGATCTGGCGATAGACCACGCAATGATTCATGCAGGCCCCACAGCGGATGCAGCGCAACATCTGGCGGAACTCGTCGCCGATCATCCGGCTTCGGCCGTTATCGACCAGAACGATATGCATTTCCTCGGGCCCGTCGGCATCGCCGGGACGCTTCGGGCCGCTATGGAAGGTGGTATATTGGGTGATCTCCCCCCCGGTCGCCGATCTGACCAGCAGACGCAAGAGCGCCATGGCGTGATCCATCGAGGGCACGATCTTCTCGATCCCTGCGGTCACGATATGAACGCGCGGCGGCGTGGTCGAGAGCTCGGCATTGCCCTCATTGGTGACGGTGCAGGTGGCACCGCTATCGGCGATCAGGAAATTCGCCCCCGAAATCCCGACATCAGCGGCCATGAATTTCTCGCGCAGCACCCGCCGGGCCGAGGCCACCATCGAGGCCGGATCGTCGGCATCGGGCGGCGGCTGGTGATCCTTGAAGAACAGCTTTGCGACATCCTCGCGGGTGCGGTGCATGGCCGGCCAGATGATATGGCTGGGGCGTTCATGGGCGAGCTGGATGATATGTTCGGCCAGATCGGTTTCGACCCGCTCAATCCCGGCATCTTCCAGCGCATGCGGCAGGCCGATTTCCTCGCCCAGCATGGATTTGGCGCGGGTGACCAGTCTGGCATCGGCATTGCGGCAGATGCGGGTGACAATCCCCGCCGCCTCTGCCGCATCGCGCGCCCAATGGACCTGCGCGCCCGAGGCCGTGGCGTTCTTTTCGAACGCGATCAGGTAGTGGTCGAGATTGGCAATCACATGATCCTTGATCGCCGCCCCCTGCGCCCTTGCGGCCTGAAATTCAGGAAAAGCGCCGATGGCTGCCGCGCGTTTGGTCTCTGCCGTGCCGGTGGTGCGGTCAATCGCGGTCTTGAGGTTCGGATCGCTCAGCGCCTCGCGCGCGCGGGTCTTGAAGCTGGCGGGCTGCGGAGCACTCATACCGGTTCCTCGCCAATCGCCGGGCCGTCCGCCATGCCGGCCAACACTTCGGCGGTATGAAAGCAGCGGATCCCGGCGCCTTCCCGGTGAAGCCGCCCGGCCATGTTCATCAGACAGCCCAGATCGCCGGCCAGCAGCAGATCGGCGCCGGTTGCCTGAACATTCGCCGCCTTTTCGCTGACAATCGCCGTCGAGATTTCGGGGTATTTCACACAGAAGGTCCCCCCAAAGCCGCAGCAGACATTGGCCCCGTTCAGCGGCCGCATCTCCAGCCCTTCCACATCTGCCAGCAGCGCACGGGGCTGGGCCTCGATGCCGAGCTCGCGCAGGCCCGAGCAGCTGTCGTGATAGGTCGCGCGCGCCCTCAGCGTCACGCCTTCCGGCTTCCAGCCCATCACATCATGTAAAAATCCCAGAATTTCGAATGACTTCCCGGCCAGATTTTCCGCGCGCGCCCGCCATGACGGATCGCGCATCAGCCCGGGATAGGAACGGATCTGCCCGACGCAGGAACCCGAGGGCCCGACCAGATAATCATAGCCCTCAAAGGCGGCGATCACCTGCTTTGCCAGCGCTTCGGCCCCGGCTTTGTCGCCGCTATTGCCCGCCGGCTGGCCGCAGCAGGTCTGCGCCTGAGGCACCTCGACATCGCAGCCGGCATCTTCCAGCAGGCGCAACGTCGCCCAGCCGATCTGCGGGCGCATGGCATCGACCAGACAGGTCACGAAAACTCCGACCCTCGGCGCTGTTTTCATCAGGGCTCCTCCCTTGCCGCGATAAGCCTGCCGGAAAACCGCCCCGCGATCAACGGCCCTTAGAGATCAAGCCGGCTACGGTCCCCGGCGGCGAACCGGCGCAGTACGGCCGGGTAAAGCCGGTGTTCCTGCACCAGAACCCGCGCCGCCAGAGTATCGGGCGTATCATCCGCCAGCACCGGCACCCGGGCCTGCCCCAGGGTCGGCCCGGCATCGAGATCGGCAATCACCTCATGCACGCTCGCCCCGGCCTCGGCATCGCCGGCCTCTATGGCGCGGGCATGGGTGTGCAGACCGGGATATTTCGGCAGCAGCGAAGGATGGATATTCAGCATCCGCCCGGCGTAATGGCGGGTGAAATCCGGGGTCAGAATCCGCATGAAGCCCGCCAGCGCGATGATATCGGGCCGGGCCGCATCGAGGTGGCGGATCAGTTCGGCCTCAAAGGCGGCGCGCTTGCGGCCAAAGGGACGGTGATCGACGGCAAAGGTTTCGATCCCCATCGCCGCTGCCTTGGCCAGTCCGCCGGCCCCGGGATCGTTCGAGCCGACCAGCACCGCCCGCGCCGGATGATCGCCGGTCATGCTCTCGGCCAGCTTGACCATGTTCGAGCCGCCGCCCGAGATCAGAATGGCGACGCGTTTCACGCCAGATCGCCGCTGTAATGCACCCCTTGGCCCGGAGCGATCTTGCCGAGCGCCACCACGCTTTCACCCATCTGGCGCAGCAGCCCGGCCAGATCGTCGGCGCGGGCCGCATCGACCACCAGCACCATACCGATGCCGCAATTGAAGGTCTTCAGCATCTCGGGCGCGGAAATCCCGCCGGCCTCGGCCAGCCATCTGAAGACCGGCGGCAGCGACCAAGATGTCAGATCGATCTGCGCGCCAAGACCTTCAGGCAGGATGCGCGGCAGGTTCTCGGTCAGCCCGCCGCCGGTGATATGGGCAAGGCCATGCACACCGCCAGCCCGGATCGCCGCCAGCGCCGGCGTCACATAAAGCCGGGTCGGGACCAGCAGCCCCTGCCCCAGCGTGCCTTCGGAAAAGGGCGAGGCGTCATTCCAACCCAGGCCCGCCGCCTCGGCCACGCGGCGCACCAGCGAAAACCCGTTGGAATGCACCCCGTCCGAGGCCAGCCCAAGCAGCACATCGCCGCCTGCAACATCTTTGGGCAGATCGGTGCCGCGCTCCATGGCGCCAACCGCGAAACCGGCCAGGTCGAAATCGCCGTCATGATACATGCCCGGCATCTCGGCGGTTTCACCGCCGATCAGCGCACAGTTCGAACGCCGGCACCCCTCGGCAATGCCCCCCACGACCCGCGCGCCCTCATCGACCGAAAGCTTGCCGGTCGCGAAATAATCGAGAAAGAACAGCGGCTCGGCGCCCTGGCAGACCAGATCGTTGACACACATGGCAACCAGATCGATGCCGAGCCCATCGAGCTCTCCGGTATCGATGCCGATGCGCAGCTTCGTGCCAACCCCGTCGGTCGCAGCCACCAGAACCGGATCGCTGTAGCCGGCGGCCTTGACGTCGAAAAGCGCCCCGAACCCGCCCAGCCCGGCCATGGTGCCCGGGCGCTGCGTGGCGGCGGCGGCCGGCTTGATGCGCTCGACCAGCTCATTGCCAGCGTCGATATCGACACCCGCATCCGCATAGGTCAGGTTCTTCTTGTCCTCGGTCATGATCCGCCCCTTCTTCCGGTTGCAGCGACGGATAACGCAGCCGCGCCGCTGAGACTAGCCTTGGTTTTTCGCCGCCAGCTTCGCCGCCTTCTTTTCCGCGCGAAGCCTCCGGCGTTCAACCTGCTTCTTGGCCCCCCGCGCTCCCGACCAGAAACCGGCGGCATTGATCACGAACACGACACACAGCACAACCGCCCCGACGATCAGCACGATATTGCGGTCCTGCGGATTGGACCAGGAAAAGCCCGGGATCTGTCCCTCGAACAGCCCGAGCCGCAGCGCCGCCCAAAACTGAAACGCCGCAACCGCCAGAACCACGACAAACATGACCAAGGCCGCCGCCCAGAAATAGCCCCGCCCCGGCCGCTGTCCGGTCTTGCGATAGTAATAGGCCCCGCATTGCAGTGCCGCCATCATCGGAATGACGATGCCCATGCCGGCACCGGATGGATCGAGGCTGGTCTGACTGGCCAGAACCGTCAACAGCCCGAAAGCGATCGCAAATCCCATGACATAAAAACAGAAATAGAGTGCACCGATCATCATCAGGCTCGGCTGCCTGACATTCTCCATCCCGTTCACCCCTTTCACATGTTCAGCACATAAACCGTCTTCGCCCGCGCCTTACGTCAGCGGCACGGCCCAAGCAATCCGCATGAAGGCTTGACCTGTAGGGCGGCTCGACATAGGCACAGCCTCAGCGACCAAGCTATGCACGGGCCTGTAGCTCAATGGTCAGAGCAGGGCGCTCATAACGCCTTGGTTGGGGGTTCGAGTCCCTCCGGGCCTACCATCTCACCGGTATTTGTCATTGGAGCATAAGAGTGCCGATTTAGGGCATAAGCTTGCCGGCGGCTTGTCAATATGATCACCGTGGCACGGTTGCGTGTCGCACGGGACACGATTTTTAGGTCGATCCGTCGTGGAAACGTCGATTTCGTTCGGATAGGCCTGAGTCGCGGATGATGCAGACAGCACGCTGTTGCTCGGTGCGATGTTGTCCTATTGATGGCGAAACGAATGAGGCTAGATCATGCGAACTCACTTTGCCGCCCTTCTCGCGCTTACGATCGCTACCGGATGCGCAGTTGGTTCTGGTGCGGTGGTCGAAGGTGCTGGGCCAGATGATCTTCTGAAGCTTCGCGAAGGCCCGGGCCTCGAACACAAAATCATCATCGGCCTGCCAGACGGAACGCGCCTCACCCGCCAGAGCTGCGTGACGAACAGTGGTAAGGTCTGGTGCAGGGTCTTCCTCACTGACAAACCCGGTATTTCGGGCTATGTTTCGGCGGATTATCTGGCACATCGCTGACGGCATTCACGGCCCTCACCGGCCAATGGATAAGTCATAGTGATGCTGCGGTCGCAATCCCCATTGCGGCCATTCGTAACACCTGCGAGAATCTGTGGTCCTCGGACCTTTGGTTCGAAAATAGTGGGGCCGAACTGAACGACTACCGGCTTCTTTGGTTGCCGCCCGGTATGCAAGAGTTTTCTGACCATTTGGTCGTGTGATCGATGGCGGTCTTCTTTCAGGCCTTTATGTGCGGCGCTTCCAGGGGCCGC
>JBKEBH010000260.1:0-8011 GCA_047973065.1 Paracoccus sp. (in: a-proteobacteria)
ATCTTTTTAGAAATACTTGTAGTTGAATTAGCCTGTCCAGCTTGGCGGGGCCGTATTCATCAGTCTGTAGTTCATGAACGAATAGTAAAGCGTCATCGCCAGCGGCACGACCATCCAGATCATCAGAAGAATGATCGCTGGGGCGCGCATGAGGCGGGCGAGGCTCTGTGTCTGGCGGGTCGCCATGGCGTGCTTCCTCCTTCAGCGCACGAGCGGCACACGCCCGCGCAGTCCCGTGATCGAGATGCCGCCCGGCGTCAATGTCCGGGCGGCGAAGAGAGCAATTGGATCAGTAACGGGCGCGTTTCATGGCGCGCTCGGTGTCGCTCTGCGCCTGAGCCAGGGCCTTATCCACGGTGACCTGACCGGTCAGAGCCGCCGAGAACTGCTGGCCGACGGCAGTACCGATACCCTGATATTCAGGGATGTTGATAACCTGACCGCCGGTATAGGGCACGTCCTGAACCGAGGATTTCTGGGTATTCGCGCTGTTGATCGCGGTCAGGGTCATCTCGGCGAAAGGTGCCGCCGCCTGATAATCCGGGTTCTCATAAAGCGAGGTCCGCGTGCCCGGAGGCGCCGCACGCCAGCCATCGGCTGCCGCCACCTGATCGGTGTATTCCTTGCTGGTCGCCCAGGCCACGAATTTCTTGGCCGCATCCGGTGCGTCGGTGGTGGCCGGGATCGCCAGCGACCAGGCCCAGAGCCAGTTGCCGTGGTTATCGACGCCTTCCTTGTTCGGGAATGCAGCGAAGCCCACGCTGTCGGCCACGACCGAATCCTTCGGATCGGTCACGAAGCCGGCCGCTACGGTGGCGTCGATCCACATGCCGCATTTGCCCTGCTGGAACAGCGACAGGTTTTCGTTGAAGCCGTTCGACGATGCGCCGGGCGGGCCGTAATTCTGCATCATGTCGATGTAATCGGTCGCGGCCTCTTTCCATTCCGGGCTGTCGAACTGGGGCTTCCACTCCATGTCGAACCAGCGCGCGCCGTAGCTGTTGGCCATGGCGGTGACGAAGCCCATGTTTTCGCCCCAGCCCGGCTTGCCGCGCAGGCAGATGCCGTACTGTTCCTTGGACTTGTCGGTCATCGCCTCGGCGGCGGCCTTGATATCGGTCCAGGTCGGATTGTCGGGAATGGTCACCCCGGCGGCTTCCGCCAGATCGGTGCGATACATGACCATCGCCGATTCGCCGTAGAACGGCGCGGCGTAAAGCACGTCATCAACCGACAACGCGCCGCGCACTGCGGGCAGCAGGTCATCGACATCGTATTCTGCCGGCAGATCGCTCAGCGGCATCAGCCATTGCTGCTTGGCCCAGATCGGCACTTCATAGGTGCCGATGGTCAGCACGTCATACTGGCCGCCCTTGGTAGCGATGTCGGTGGTCACGCGCTCACGCAGGATGTTTTCCTCCAGCGTCACCCATTCGAGCTGGATGTCGGGATTGGCCTTGGTAAACGGCTCGGTCATCTTCTGCATGCGGATCATGTCGCCATTGTTCACCGTGGCGATGGTCAGCGTTTCTGCCATAGCGGGCGCGGAAAGCGCCACAACGGCACAGGCGCCCCAAAAGGCGCGAGTCACATGAGTCATAGGTATCCTCCTCCGAAGCGCGTCTTTTGCTCGCGCTATGGGCAAATGCTCACATTTTGCATTGGGCTTGTCAAACTCTATGTTACGCTCTGTCACAGCTTCATTCGTATAGCGTAGATGGTTTTTGTCGAAGCCAGCAAAAGAGCCTAGGAGAGACCGTGCCAAAAGACGATGAAAAGCTGGATCAGGCGGCGCGTGCAGCCTGGCTGTCATGGGTCGGGGGACTGACGCAGGACGAAATCGCCCGGGAAATGGGGGTCTCGCGGCAGACTGCGCAGCGGCTGACCGCGCAGGCCATGGCGGCCGGGATCGTCAAGGTGCGCATCGATCACCCGCTGGCCGAATGTCTGGATCTGGCCGACCGGCTGCGCGCGCGCTTCGATCTGCGCCGGGTCGATATCTCGCCGGGCGGGGCCGGCAGCGCCGGGGTTGCCACGCTGATCGCCGGGCTGATCGAATCGCAGCTGACCCGGCCCGATCCGATCACGCTCGCTATCGGCACCGGTCGCACCCTGCGCGCCGGCATCACCCAGATGATCCGCATCAACTGCCCCCAGCACAAGATCGTCTCGCTGACCGGAAATATCGCCCCCGATGGCTCGACCGCCTATTACAACGTACTGTTTTCGCTGTCGGAAATCGTTACCGCCCATAGCTATCCGCTGATGGTGCCGGTGATTGCCGCCACCGCCGATGAATGCGCCGCGCTTCAGCGTCAGCCCGGCAACCAGCGCGTCATCGAGATGGCGATGAATGCCGATATCGCGCTGATCGGGCTGGGCGATCTTGGCCCGCAGGCCCCCTTGAAAAGCGACGGCTTCATGCGCGCCTCGGAAATCACCTCGCTGGTCGAACGCGGCGCGGTCGGCGAATATCTGGGCCATGCCTTCGACGCCCATGGCCGGGTGCTGCCCTTCGACGGGCGCGTCGCCTCATCGCCGCTGCCCGAACGCGAGCGGGCGCTGATCGTCGCGGCCGCCTATGGGCCGGCGAAATATCCGGCGATCCTTGGCGCGCTGCGCGGGCAGCTGATCAACGGGTTGATCTGCGACGAAAATGCGGCGCGCTGGCTGCTCGATCAGCCGGGTTGAACGGCGCGCCCGGCCTTACCGATAGACAGCTCCACCCCCGGCCCGGTATGACGGTGCCAGGATGCACGCCCGCGCCTGCCACTGACGGAGCATTGATGAAACTTCCCCTTCTCGCCAGCCTTCTGGCGGCCATCGCCCTGCCCGCCGCCGCCGAAACCAAGGTCGGCCTGCTGCTGCCCGCATCCGGCATCTACGCCGCGCTTGGCGGCGATATCGAGGAAGGCTTTCGCATGGCGATTGCCGAATCGGGCCGCGAGGACATCGCCATTCTGCGCGGCGATACCGAGGCCGACCCGCAGACCGGCCTGACCCAGGCCCGCAAGCTAGTCATGCAGGACCGCGCCGATGTGCTGGTCGGGGTGGTCTCATCCGCCGTGCTGGGCGCGGTGCGCGATTTCGTCAATGGCGCCGAGGTGCCGCTGATCGTCGCCAATGCCGGCAATGACGATGCGACCGGCAAGGACTGCTCGTCCTATATCACCCGGGTCAGCTTTTCCAACAGCCAGCTGAACCGACCCATGGGCGAATGGCTGGCGGCGCAGGGCGTCAAATCGGTCTATACGCTGGCCCCCGATTACGCCGCGGGCCAGCAGATGATCGGGGCCTTCGCCAACGCCTTCGAGGCCGGAGGCGGCAAGGTGATCGGCGGCGAGTTCACCCCTTTCGGCAAGACCGAGGATTTCGGCCCCTATCTGGCCAAGGCCCAGGCCTCGGGCGCCGAAGCCCTGTTCGTCTTCTATGGCGGCGCCGATGCGATCAGCTTCGTCAAGCAATATGACAGCTTCGGCCTGAAGGATCGGCTGCCGCTTTACACCACCGGCTTCATGACCTCACCGCTTTATCTGCGCTCACAGGGCGAGGCAGCCGATGGGATCATCGGCACGCTGCACTATCTGCCGGTGCTGGACACGCCCGAAAACAAGGCCTTCGTCGAAACCTACAGTGCCGCCCATGACGGAGATCTGCCCTCGGAATATGTAGTGGCGGGCTATGATGCGGGCCGGCTGCTGCTTGGCGCTCTTGCCAGCGGCGCAGAAGACCGCAAAGCGATCGCGCAGGCGCTGCCCAAGGTGGCCTATACCGGACCGCGCGGACCGATGCAGATCGACCCGGCCACCAATAACCTGGTGCAGAACGTCTATATCTTCGAGACGGTGAAGGAGGGCGATCAGATGACTTACCGCCTGCTCGACACGGCCGGGGCGGTACGCGATCCGGTCAATGGCTGCGTGATGCCGTAACCGGCGGCGAGGTGGCGGGTTTCTGGATCCTTCAGGCGCTGAACACGGCGCAATATGCAGCGTTGCTGTTTCTGATCGCGGCGGGCCTGTCGGTCAGTTTCGGGTTGATGGGTTTCGTCAATCTGGCCCATGGCGCACTTTACATGCTGGGTGCCTATCTGGGGATTGCGATTGTCGGGCAGGCCGGGTTCTGGGCCGCGCTGCTGATCGCGCCCATGGCGGTCGGGCTGATCGGGGCAGCGCTGTATCTGGGGCTTTTGCGCCATGTCGCGCGGTCGGGGCCGATGCCGCAGGTGCTGGTCAGCTTCGGGCTGGTCTTCATCGCGACCGAAGCCGTGCGGATGATCTGGGGTGATGTGGCGCTGGTGCTCGACCCGCCGGCGGCGCTGTCCGGGGCCGTACCGCTGGCGGGCATCACCTATCCGGCCTATCGGCTGTTTGTCATCACGCTTGGCATCGGCCTGGCCTGCGGGCTGGCGCTTGGGATTGCGCGCACGCCGCTCGGGATGGCGCTGCGGGCCTCGGTCGAAAATCCGGCGATGGCGCGGGCGGTCGGCATTGATACCGGGCGGCTGTTCGTCTTGGTCTTCGCGCTTGGCGCGGCCCTTGCGGGGCTGGGGGGCGTGGCGGCCGCGCCGATCACCTCAGCCAGCCCGGGCATGGCGGTCAGCGCGCTGATCCCGGCGCTGATCGTCACCGTCATCGGCGGCATGGGCAGCATCCGCGGCGCCGCGCTTGGCGCGGTCATCGTCGCCTCCGTCGAGGTCATGGGCGCAGCGCTCTGGCCCGCGGCCGGATCGGTGCTGATCTATGCCGCGCTGGCAGCGGTGCTGATCTGGCGGCCCGAGGGGCTGCTGACCCCGAAAGGGGCGCGCTGATGTTCCGCCTGACCCCGATGCGCCGGGCGGCAATGGCGATGATGCTGGCCGCTCTGGCGGCGGCCGCGCTGAGCGGCGGCTATTTTGCCCAGGAAATCGTCGTCGAGATCGCCATTCTCGCCATTCTGGTGATCGCGCTGGATCTGGCGGCGGGGTTCGGGGGCATGGTCTCGCTGGGCCATGGCGCGATCATGGGGGTCGGCGCCTATGCCTATGCGGTGGCCGGGCAGCTGGGCATCGCGCCCTGGCCGGCTGCCGGGCTGGCGGTGGCGGCGACCGCGCTGATCGGCGGGCTGATCGGCGCGGTCAGTGCCCGGACCCATGGCATCTATTTCATCATGGCGACGCTGGCCTTCGGTCAGATGATCTGGGCGCTGAGCTTCGGTTCGGCCTGGCTCGGCGGCGATAACGGGCTGGGCGGGATCGAGCGCGCCCCCCTACCCTTCCTGACCGTCGACAGCCCCCGGGTCTTCGCGATCTATGCACTGGCCCTGCTGACCCTGGCCTTCACCCTGGCCGCCGCATTTCTGCGCAGCCCGTTTGGCCGCGCCTATCAGGCGGTCCATGACAACCCGGCCCGCGCCGCCGCCATCGGCCTGCCGCCAGCCCGGATCCGGGCCACGGGCTTTGCGGCATCTTCGGCAATTGCCGGGCTGGCCGGGGTACTGGCCGCGCAGCATATGCAGTTCATTTCGCCCGGAATGATGGTCTGGACCGCTTCGGGCGAGGCTCTGGTCGTGCTGATCCTCGGCGGGATCGGCACGCTGGTCGGGCCGCTGATCGGGGCGGCGGCTTTCATCGGGCTGAAATACTGGGCCGCCGGCTGGACCGATCACTGGCATATGGTCATCGGCGCGCTGTTGATCGCGGTGGTGCTGGCCGGAGGGCGCGGGATCTGGGGCCAGATCGAAAGCTGGGGATGCGATGCTGAGGATTGAGGGATTGGCCAGGCATTTCGGCGGGGTTCAGGTCATCCGCGATCTGTCCCTGCAACTTGCCGCGGGCGAGCGGCTGGTGATCCTTGGCCCGAACGGCGCCGGCAAGACCACGCTCCTGCGACTGATTGCCGGGGAAATCCAGCCCGATGCCGGGCGGATGACGTTGGCCGGGCGCGACATCTCCCGCCTGCCGGTGGAGGCCCGCGCCCAGGCCGGGCTGGGCCGGGGTTTTCAGCAAGGCGCATTGTTCGAGGGCTTCACCCTGCGCGAAAACCTGATCCTGGCCGAGGCCCCCCGGCGCGGCCCGATGCGCCTTGGCCGCGCCCCCTTGCGCAGCCCCGATCTGAACGCCCGGGCCGAGGATCTGGCCGCCCGGGTCGGGCTGCGCGATCTGGAACGGCGCGCGGCCTTGGTCGATCACGGCAGCCGGCGCCGGCTCGACCTGGCGCTGGCGCTGGCAGGCGCGCCCGGGCTGGTGCTGCTGGACGAGCCGGCTTCGGGCTTTGGACCGGGCGGGGCCGCGGAAATTCACGCCCTGATCGCCGGCCTGCCCCGCGATATCAGCCTGATCGTCATCGAGCACGATCTCGATCTGGCCTTTGCAATCGCCGACCGGATCGTCATCCTCAATGCCGGGGCCAAGGTCTTCGACGGTGCCCCCGAAGACGCGAAACCGGCACTGAAGGCGATCTATGATGCTTGAGATCCGCAATCTGGCTGCCGGCTATGGCCCGGTGCAGGTGCTGCACGGGCTGAACCTGTCGATTGCGCCCGGACGGGTCCATGCCCTGCTTGGCCGCAACGGCATGGGCAAGACCACCGCCCTGCGCCGAATCATGGGCCTGCTGCCTGCCGCCTCGGGCGATATCGGTTTTGCCGGCCATGACATCACCGACTGGCCGACGCCGCGCATCGCCCGCGCAGGCATCGGCTATGTGCCCGAGGGGCGCGAGGTCTTCACCAGCCTTTCGGTGCGCGAGAACCTGACCCTGGCCGGGCGGATCGGGCGGGGCGAGTGGACGCTGGCGCGGATCTGCGGGATGTTTCCCAACCTTGCCGCGCGGCTTGATGCGCCGGCCGGCGCGCTGTCGGGGGGCGAACAGCAGATGCTGGCGATCGGGCGGGCGCTGATGGGCTCGCCCCGGCTCTTGCTGCTCGATGAGCCGACCGAGGGGCTGTCGGTCCAGATGGTCCATGTCCTGCGCGAGGCGCTGGCGGCCCTGAAGGCCGAGGGCATGACCCTGCTGCTGGTCGAACAAAATACCGGCTTCGCCTGCGCCCTGGCCGACCGGGTCACGCTGATCTCGCGCGGGCGGGCGGTCTGGACCGGGGATAACGCCGGCTTCGCGGCGGCGGGCGCGATCCGCCAGCGCTATCTGGGCGCCTGAGCGCGGGCAGTGGCAGATATCCCGGATTGGCACTTTCGCCATGCCGGACGGACGCCTATATCCGGGGCCAAGCATAGGAGATTTCACGATGGGCTACAGAATTGCCGTTGCCGGGGCCACCACGGATATCGGCCGCGAAATCCTCAATATCCTCGCCGAACGCGAATTTCCGGCCGATGAGGTCGCAGCGCTCGGCCCGCGTAAATCGCTGGGCACCGAGGTCAGCTTTGGCGATGATACGCTGAAATGCCGCGATATCGACAGTTTCGATTTCGCCGGCTTCGACATTGCGCTGTTTGCCGTCGATGCCGATGACGCCCGCAAATATGCACCCGTTGCCACCGACGCAGGCTGCGTGGTCATCGACAGCTCCAGCGTATATCGGATGGATCCGTCGGTGCCGCTGATCGTGCCCGAGGTGAACCCGACGGCGCTGGAATTCTTCCGCGAGAAGATGATCATCGCCAGCCCGGAAACCGCCACCTCGGAAATGGCAGTGGCCCTGGCACCGCTTCATGCCCGCGCCCGCATCCGCCGGGTGGTCGCCGCGACCTATCAATCGGTGATGACCGCCGGCAAGAAGGGCATGGACGAGTTGTGGAACCAGACCAAGGGCATGTATGTGCCGGGGCAGGAGGTCGAGCCGTCGATCTTCCCGCGCCAGCTGGCCTTCAACGTCATCCCGCAGGTCGGCGAGTTCATGGAGGACGGCGCCAGCCGCGCCGAATGGCAGATCAAGGCCGAGGTGAAGAAGATCCTCGATCCCGCGATCCGGGTCTCGGTGACCTGTGTGCGGGTGCCGGTCTTTGTCGGCGATGCGGAATCGGTCAATGTCGAGTTCGAGGATTTCCTGGACGAGGACGAGGCCCGCGACA
>JBKEBH010000290.1:0-1649 GCA_047973065.1 Paracoccus sp. (in: a-proteobacteria)
TTCTGGTGATGATCACCGTCGCCATTCATGGCGTGGTTCTGGGCTGGAGCCTGCACGGTTTTCGGGACGTGAAGGCCGGCATGGGCAGCATTGGCGCGATCTGGACCCTGTCGCGGCTGGCCTTGCTGGTGGTCATCACCCATTTGGTCGAAATTCTTCTCTGGGCGGTCTATTTCCACTGGCGCGGCGTGATCGAGGGGCTGGAGCAGGCCTTTTATTTCAGCGCGGTGACCTATGCGACCATCGGCTATGGCGATGTCGTGCCGCCGGAAAGCTGGCGACTGATTTCGGCAATGGAGGGCCTGACCGGCATCCTGATGTGTGGCTGGTCGGGCGGGTATTTCTTTGCCATTGTGTCTCGGTTGATCCGAATTCCCTAAGACCCTGTCCGGGAAGTCCTTCATCTTTCCAAACGCCTTAGCATAACCTTGATCATGGCGAGCCTGATGAATGCCTCAGCGGATCGGGCAAGATGTTCGAGGTCTCGGGCCACGCGGCGGTTGCGTCGGACCCAGGACAAGGTGCGCTCGACGATCCACCTTTTGGGCAGCACCGCAAAGCCCTTCACCCCCGGCGCGCGACGGACGATTTCCAACGTCCATTTGCCGGTTTTCGCAACCGCGCCCGCCGCTTTCGGACCCTGATAGCCCTGATCCGCAAAGACGATCCGGATGAACGGAAAGCGCCGTCGCGTGCGCTTGTCCAGCACCAGAGCGGCCCAGTCACGATCCTGAATATTGGCCGGATGAATGACGATCCGAAGCATCAGGACGTGCGTGTCGACGAGCAGGTGCTGCTTGACGCCCTTGGTCTTCTTGCCCGCGTCATAGCCCGTTTTCTGGGGTTTTGGCCCCCCTTTTCAGCCGATCGGGCCGTCCGGCTGTCAATGATCGCGGCTGTGGGAGAGGCCGATCGACCCTCCTTTTCCCGTATCGCGGCGTAAAGCGCCTCGTGGATCCGCTCCAGCGTGCCGTCGTAACTCCAAAGGTCGAAATAGTCCCAAACCGTGCTGCGGGGCGGAAAATCCTTCGGCAGATGCCGCCACTGGCAACCCGTCTCGAGGATGTAGAGAATGCCCTGCAAAACCTCCCAAGTATCGACGCTCCGCCGCCCGCCCCGTTTTGCCGCGGGAATATGTGGCGCGATCAGTGCTCATTCTGCATCCGTCAAATCGTTCGGATACCGCAAGCCCACGCCGATCTGACCTGCGCCCTGTCCGCCTCGCGCCACATCTGACACCTCCCTCTGTTTGGCCTGTGGGGAGGGAATCATAACGGATGCATAGGAAACAAGATCTTCCCGGACAGGGTCTAGGGCTTGTTGACGTTCACCTCAGCGCAATGATTGTGGCCGCGATATAGATCATGTCGGAGAAACGTTCGTCGGTCTTGCAAGCGCGCATGGCGATGCGTTTGAATTCCTTGAGCTTCTGGAAGAAGTTTTCAACCAGATGCCGCTATTTGTACTTTTCTTCGTCGTGCGGCGCCGGAGACTTCCGCCCTTTTCGGGCGGGGATCACAGCTTCGATACCACGCCGCGCAAGGTCAGCGCGCAGCCAGTCGGCGTCATAAGCCTTGTCGCCGATGACCGCGCCGCAGACGATCCCGTCGAGCAGCGCGGCGACGCCGGTCGTCTCGCCGCGCTGTCCG
>JBKEBH010000305.1:0-2936 GCA_047973065.1 Paracoccus sp. (in: a-proteobacteria)
TCGCTCTGCGAGTAGCTCCTCGGCATATTTCAGCCCGCCCTGGTGGCGGGCTTTTTTTCGCCTGCCTAGCGGACATAAGCAAAACGCATGCCCTGGCAAGACTTACGCATTGTTGGGCAGCGCCCTGCCCATGCCACGATTCCCGCTATCAAAAACAACAAAAGTGCCTCGCGCAAATCCCCTGCGCAGGCCCAACGGCGAGGCTTACGGGCATGTCCCTCCCTGACCGCGAAATGCCCTACCGGCAGCTCCCCTCCTCCGACTCACGCCCCGGTTCATCCCCACGCCCATCAACAACAAGAAAGGAAAACCGCATGTCCAGATTGCATAAATCGCTGCTGGCCCTGGCCGCTGCCTGCTCGTTCAGCGCCGCCGCCCAGGCCGACGAACCGGTGGTCACCCTCAAGGTGCATCACCACATGCCGGTGCACTCGGTCACCCAGGTCGACTTCCTCGAACCCTGGGCGAAGAAGATCACCGCCGAGTCCAACGGCCGCATCCAGTTCCAGTTCTATCCGTCGATGCAGCTGGGCGGCACCCCGCCGCAACTGATCGACCAGGTGCGCGATGGCGTCGCCGATATCGTCTGGACCCTGCCGGGTTACAGCACCGGGCGCTTCCCGCTGATCTCGGTATTCGAGCAACCGTTCATGAGCAGCTCGGCCGAAGCCACCAGCCAGGCCATGTGGGAATTCATGCAGCGCCACGGTGACAAGGAACTGGCCGGTATCCACCTGCTCGCCACCCAGGTCACCGACGCCGCCGAGGTGCACAGCACTAAGCGCCCGATCAAGACCCTGGCCGACTTCCGCGGTCTGAAAATTCGCGCCTCCAACCGTACCGCGACCAAACTGATCAGCCTGTTCGGCGCCACTCCGGTGGCCATGCCAGTCCCGCAGATTCCCGAGGCGCTGTCCAAGGGCGTGGTCGACGGCGCCATCGTGCCGTGGGACGTGGTGCCGCCGCTCAAGCTGCATGAGCTGGTCAAGTACCACACCGAAACCGCTCCGGGTCAGCCGGCCCTGATGTACACCACCATGATCCTGGCCATGAACCCGGACAGCTACGCCAAGCTGCCGGATGACCTGAAAAAGATCATCGACGCCAACAGCGGCCTGGAGCTGTCGCGCTTCGCCGGCCACCTGTACGACACCCAGGTGGTCGAGACCGGGCACAAACTGGCCCAGGCGCAGGGCAACCAAATCATGACCCTGTCCGGCGAAGAAACCCTCAAGTGGAAGAAAGTCGCCACACCGCTTTATCAGGACTGGATCGATGAAGTCGAGGACAAAGGCTACAGCGATGGCGCTGGCCTGCTGAGTGAAGCCCGCCAGCTGATCGACAAGTACCAGGCCCAACGCACCCAGTAAGTCCCGTGCGGCGCCGGAACTGCCGGCGCCGCCACCTGAGAGAGTCCCATGAGCGATACCTTGATCCAGACCTGCGCCGTCCGCGGTGACACGGTCGGCCGTTGCCTGCGCGCCCTGTCCCTGGCGCTCGCCTATCTGGGCGGCCTGCTGCTGGTCGCCATCACCCTGATGTCCGCCTACAGCATCTTCATGCGCAGCCTGTTCGACCAGCCGCTACTGGGTGACGTCGAGCTGGTGCAAATGGGCTGCGGCGTGGCCATCGTCTGCTTCCTGCCGCTGTGCCAGCTGCGCTGCGGCAATGTCATCGTCGACGTGTTCACCATGAACGCCTCGCCGCGTACCCGCGGCCTGCTCGATACCCTCGGCGGCCTGTTGACTGCCGCCGGCGCGGGTCTGCTGGCCTGGCGCTCGGCCATCGGCATGCTGGATGCTTTCGGCACCGGAGAGGAATCCACCATCATGGGCCTGCCGCTGTGGTGGTCGATGGCCGCTTTCGCCCCAGGCTTTGCCCTGCTCGCCTGCACGGCCCTGTATACCGCCTGGCAAGACTTCACCGGCACCGGAGAGGCGCAATGACCACTGTAGAAATCGCCGGCCTGTATCTCGTTGGCCTGCTCGCCCTGATGGTGGTCCGCGTACCGATTGCTATCGCCATGCTGCTCACCGGCGTCGCCGGTTACGTCACCGTCGGTGGCTGGGCGCCGCTGCTCAACCACCTGAAAAGCGCCGCCTATGCGCGCTACACCGTGTATGACCTGTCGGTAATCCCACTGTTTCTGCTGATGGGTCAGTTCGCCTCGCGTGGCGGCCTGGCCAGCGGTCTGTTCCGCGCTGCAGCGGCGATGATCGGCCACTGGCGCGGCGGCCTGGCGATGTCGGCGATTGGCTCCTGCGCCGCCTTCGGTTCGGTATGCGGCTCCTCGATTGCCACTGCAGCCACCATGGGCCAGGTCGCCCTGCCGGAGCTCAAGCGCTACAACTATTCCGGCTCGCTGGCCGTGGGCTGCCTGGCTGCCGGCGGCACCCTGGGCATCCTGATTCCGCCCTCGGTGGTGCTGGTGATCTACGCCATCCTCGCCCAGCAGAATATCTCCGCGCTGTTCATGGCCGCCTTCGTGCCCGGCATCCTCGCCGCCATCGGCTACATGATCGCCATTGCCGTGTACGTGCGCCTCAACCCCGAGGCCGGCCCAGCGCAGGAGCGCATGACCTGGCGCCAGCGCCTAGCCGCGCAGCAAGGCGTGTGGCCGGTGTTCCTGATCTTCATGCTGGTACTTGGTGGCATCTATGGCGGCTGGTTCACCCCGACCGAAGCGGCGGCCATCGGCACCGTTGGCACCGGCCTGTTCGCCGTGATTCTGGGCGGCATGCGCCTGCCGGAATTCAAGGAAGTGCTGCTCGGCACTGCAGTGACCAGCGCAATGATCTTCATGATTCTGCTCGGCGCGGACATCCTCAATTCCTTCCTCGCCCTGTCCCAGCTGCCGGTCGCCCTGGCCGAGGCCATCGGCAACAGCGGCGTCGGCCCGTTCTTCGTGCTGGCCGGCATCCTCGTGCTGTACCTGA
>JBKEBH010000349.1:0-1704 GCA_047973065.1 Paracoccus sp. (in: a-proteobacteria)
AATGAGCGCTCGTAAAGCTCGCTTTCCAGAATTTCGAGCCCCGCTTCCGTGTAGATGGCTCTGGTGCCGTCGCTATGCCCCCAGCCGGTTTCGTCATTCGGATGGGGGTCGACTCCGGCTCGGTGCAGGATAGGGCGTTAAGCTCGGATCGGGGTTCCGGAGTGCCGCTCAGGCTTTGTTGTCTCTGAGATAGCGGTAGATGGTGGCGGTGGAGAGGCTGTATTCTGCCATGAGTTTCTCTTTCAGGGGTCCATAGCTCTGTTGGACGTACCCCGTTCCTGTAAGTGCTTCTGATCCTTCAAGCACGACGAGGTCGTGTCGCGAATGCTGTTGAAATTCCCTGACGGCGCGCTCCGGGCCTGTGATTGATCAGCTTTTCACGCTGCGAGGTCAAGGGGCATGGGTTCGAGGGGCTGAGACAGGGTCTCCCAGCCATCGACCTTGCGCATCTGGATTTGGCCGGACGCGAGCAGCGCCCAGAGCAGCATGGGCACGGTCTCGGCACAGGGCAGCACGGTCTGGGTCTTGATGCGGCGGCGGAATTCCCCGTTCAGGCGTTCGATGGCGTTGGTGGTCCGGGCGGACTTCCATTGCGACGGATCTAGGCGGGTGAAGGTGAAGAGGCGGTCGTCTGCTTCCTCGAGGCTGTCGGCGACGGCCCGGCACTTCAGGCGCCATTTGCGCAGGAAGGCCTTCCGACGCGTCTCGATCTCGGCTGCGGTGTCGGCATAGATCATGTCGCGGTAGTCCTCCGTCAACTCGTCATGGAGGTGCTTCGGGGCGTGGGCCAGAAGGTTGCGGTGCTTATGAACCGTGCAGCGCTGGATCGGGAGATTGTCGCCCCACAGCGCCACGAGCGCGGCCTCGAGGCCCGGGGCGCCGTCGACGATCACGAATTCGGGCCGTTTCAGGCCTCGGGCGTCGAGGTCGTCCAGGAACTGCCGCCATGCTGCGGTGCTCTCCCCGCCCATATTCCTGATGGAAAGCAGAACTTTCTGCCCATCCCGCCGCACGCCGATGGCGGCCAGCACCGAGATGTTCGTGGCTTTGCGGTCCAGCCGAGTCTTGATCACGGTGCCGTCCAGGATCAGGCGGACGATGTCCTCATCGGCCAGACTGCGGGCACACCAGGCGTCCCAGTCCACCTTCACCTTGCGCCAGGCGCGGCTCACCACGTCCTTGCTGACGGCGCCCTCGAACAGCCCGAACAGCGCGCGCTTGACGCGCCGGGTGTTGGTGCCAGAGAGATAGACTGCGGCGATCAAGGCTTCGGCCTTCTTGGTCAGGCGCTGGTAACGGGGCAGCGCTTTCGAGCGCCATTCCGTCACCTTGCCCGTCTCATCCTCGATCCGGGCCCGCGGCACCCGCACCGTTTCCGTCCCGAAGGTGCCGGTCAATTGCCGGTCTCGGTGCCCGTGGCGATACCCCTTCGCGGCACCATCACCTCGGCCATAGCGCAATCGGCCAAGAAAGCAGGCAAGTTCCTCTTCGAAAACGGCCTCGATGGTCGCACGGACGTTCATCCGCAGACGCTCCTCGATCGGGTCAAAACCGGCCTCCCCGGCCAGTAGCGAAAAGCTCGAAGTATCAGTAATCTGGTTCATGGCGTAATCTCCCTGGCGGTTGCTGCCGCCGGTTGGGTGGGTGTCAGTTCACCCGGAGATTACGCCGCCTTCAAATTTCCACCAACTTCGCGACACGACC
>JBKEBH010000287.1:0-1980 GCA_047973065.1 Paracoccus sp. (in: a-proteobacteria)
CACCCGGCAGCCTCAAACGACAGAATGCAACCGCAGCAAGATCAAGCGTAACCGATGGCGGGCGGCGCGGAGGCCCCAAATATAGCCACACTATCGCCATCGCGAATTTCCGTTGTTCAAAAAGAAAACAGCCGTTCACAGTGAAGCACTATAACTGTCCCATCTGATAAGCCCCCGGCTTTGCCGGGGGACCCCTTATGTTCTACATAAGAGGAAGACGCCTTTATCAACCACAGACAGCACTTTGCGATTTGAAGATGAGGCCGCCGTCCGAAGCTCTCGGCATCTGTCGTCCAACAATAGCCCGAAAAACGCTTGGCAGTTGCAGGGCTGGAGACACACGTGACCAGAGGGTTCGAGTGACTTCGCGCCCTTTTCTGGTTTTCCGGGTGGATGTCCCGGTCACGACACGTTGAGACCATCGGAAACCGATCTCGTGAAAATATAGGTCGGCGTGTTTGGGGCTGATATGATGAAAAACGCCAGCAATTGTGCGCTGGACCCGCGAATTGAACCCTTCGGTTGAGTTGACATGCGCTGAGCCACGGGCGTATTCGCCGCGTGAGTGATTTACGCTTTCGTGCTTTGCAAACCCGTCCTTTCCGGACTGGAGCGCGTTCAACGCTCACCTGGAGGAGCAGTGTCGCAAGCGCCAGGGTGATGTTCTGCGCGGCCACAAGGCCAGTATCGGAGACCGGCTGAAGGCCGATCTCGCGGCGATGCGGGATTTGCCCGGCGCGCCCTTCGAGGCATGCGATCTGCAAAGCGGCCAGGTCACCTCCACCTCGGTGGTGCGTTACCGCGGCAGTGATTACTCGGTGCCGGTCGCCTATGGCCACCGTGCGGTCTGGATCAAGGGCTTCGTGACCCGGGTTGTCATCGGCTGTGGCGCCGAGGTGATCGCCGAGCATTCGCGCTCCTATGACACGGGCGACATGGTGTTCGACCCGCTGCATTATAGCCTGAGCGCGATATTTTGATTGTCTTGTCAGACTATAAGCTTTTGATTTTACGCTGATGCTGCGCATATTTGGAGATCAAAATATGCTTCCGTCAGCTATACTTGGCGCTGATCGAACGCAAGATCATGGCTTTCGATCAGGCCGCGCCTCTGCAGGGCTGGGAGTTGCCCGAAGCGTTCAAAAGCTATGGATTGGCTGTCTTGATAACTCAACGGTGCGATTGGTGCGTTGGGCGCTGATTGAGTCAGGTGGTCACGCGCGTATGGAACCAAAGAAGCTCATCGGGGCCGCCCACCGAAATATCGGCTGGGGCAGAGACCGGGGGACCAACCGCAACACAACGCCCAAGCAGCCCGCCGTCGGCGTGAAACAGGTCGCTTAAAATCTTCTTCCTGATCGCATGCGCTGCAGCGTACGAGATCTCAAGATCGTCCTTGAGGTCATGCCCAGTCGGGTAATTAAGATTAGGATGGTGGGCATTGTGCCAGATCAGGAGCTCGGTCGTCCTGAACCATTTCTGCAGCTCGACGTGGCTGCGATGAAGAATGGAATGCGACTGAGCCGTGAATTGAAGACGGCAAGATTTGCAATGATAGATCTGGCGCTTCTCCAAGACGCCGATCTGCGTGCTGTCGCATCTTGGACATCTCACGCCACCAGGCCAGCGCACGACGATCAGACGGTCTCGACACGCAGCCTCGGTCGGCCATGCCTCCGCAACACCTGCCGCGGGCAAGCGCAGCAGAAGCTTCATCATGTGTAACCGGCGCTCTTCCAGTGGAGAAAGGTCTGAAGGCATGCCGCATTGAATATTGGAAGTTCCCGCCCGCTCCAACCGAATTGATTGCCCAAGGAACCGGGCGCGCCGACCGCTTCTACCACGAACACCGCCATGCTTATCCGTGCAGAATTCTGCAGTCTCCACGCCATTCTTCGCGGCCAGACGCGACACGAAAGAAAAATCGGTCTCACGATCCTGAAGGGCAGAGATGAGTGAGAGTTGCGTCATCATCGTGCA
>JBKEBH010000001.1:0-1611 GCA_047973065.1 Paracoccus sp. (in: a-proteobacteria)
CTCGCGCGCCCGGGCGACGTGATCGACCGGTCCGAACCCTACCGGGAGCGGATCACCGACGAGGATCGGGCCCGCGAGATCACCCGTGAGGTCGACCGGATCATGGAGGGCCGCGATCTGCGGACGCCTGTTGCGGATGCTGTCGCGGAGGCGTTCCGGGACCGATATCCCGACATGCCGTCGCATCTCGCCCGTGGACTCGGCGCGACCTATGTGGCGGTCACAGATTTGCGCAACACCGAGGCCATCAATCAGGTCCGCCGCGAAAACGAGCTCCGGGAGACACGGTTCGGCTCGCGTGAGGAGCGGCTCGCGGACGGGCGTGACGCGGTTGCCGTTGACGCGAGGCCGATTGCCGATGCCGAGATCCGGCGGGTCATCGATCACGAACGGGCCGGAAACCTTCAATCGCCGTTCCAGGATGAGAGCCAGCGCCTGGCCTACCGCGACGCGGTCGAGCGGGATCTCGATGCGGCGCAGATCGACCGGCTGCGGGACGGGACTGCGGACGTGCTCAAAATCCTAATCGAGGACCGTCTCGACCGGCTCTATGTCGCCAAGACCTACCTGCAATCGGACGCGGCCACCGCCAACAGCGAGGCGGCCCGCGCCGTGGTGGAGGAGATCGCCGACCGCGAGTTCGAGCTCCAGCGCACCGACCTGGTTGACGGAGAGAGCGAGCGCGGGGAGACCCACTGATGGGAGGGTTCGGAAAAGGCCGTCTGGCTGTCGGCGTCGTGCTGGTCACGCTCGTTGCCGTCGCCATCGGCTATGTCATCGCCTCGGCCGTCATCACGTTCCGGGATCTGGGTTTCCGGGCAGAGATCGACTTCTTCTACATCGCGCAGACCTACCGGGCGATCGGTGCCGCGCGCCCCGACGACTTCCGCCTGATCAACCTGATCATGGCCGGGGCGGGGGTCGCCGGGCTCATGATGAGCCTTGCGCTCTCCGGCTCGGCTCTGACCCGCTTCGGCTACACCCATTGGCAGACCCGCCGCGAGATGAAGCGGAATGGATTCTTCGGCGCACCTGGTACGGGTTTCATCATCGGTAAACTCGGCAAGCCCGGGTCCCGCGCGCCGTTCCTCTGCTCCCGGACCTTCCCGCACGCCCTGATCGTGGCGCCGACCGGGCGGGGCAAGACCACCGGGTTCGTGATCCCGAACCTGCTGACCTGGCAGGGCTCGGCGGTCGTGCTGGACGTCAAGGGCGAGTGCTTCAATGCCTCGGCGCGCCACCGGGCGGCGCAGGGGGACGAGGTCTTCCGGTTCGCCCCGACGGATTGGGAGACGAAGCGCACGCATCGCTACAATCCACTTCTTCGGATCTACGGTCTCGAAGACCCGGCCCGCCAACAGATGGAGTTGCAGCGCCTTGCCACGCTCTGCCTGCAGAACGACAACGACCGGGTGCAGGGGCTCCTGAAGGGCGGGATCGATCTCTTTGTCGCGGCCGGCCTTCTGGCCTTCCAACGTCACAGGCCGACGCTCGGTGAGATTTACCGCATCGCGGCCTCGGGCGGGCAGAAGCAGAAGGAATATCTCGCACGGTCTCACGAGGTTCAGACCGCCGCGGCACGATTGATATTTACGCGGCTGGCCTCGACCA
>JBKEBH010000037.1:0-1790 GCA_047973065.1 Paracoccus sp. (in: a-proteobacteria)
CTTCTGTCCCGTTGGCAAATTATGGCCAGCCCGGGCACCGAATCGGAAAGCTAGGGCAACAAAGCACCCTGGGGATCTGATAAGGTCGCGATACCGGCGCCTTTCTCCCGAGGTTCCGCCATCTTCCGCCTCCCCGCCGGTCCGGGTGGCGATGTATGACTTGCCATGTGCGCGAGGCTGAGCCTCATGTGGGGTGCAAGAAGGAGGTTCTGGCATGGTGAAGCGATTGAGGTTGAACGAGAAATCGGTGCGGGAGGCTGTGCCGGAACCGGGCCGGGACTATCAGATCTTCGACAGCGAGGTGCGGGGCTTTGCCATCTGCATCTACCGCTCCGGCAACAGGGCCTTCACGCTGGACTACCGTCATGCCGGGCGGCAGCGGCGGATGACCTTGGGGCGCTGGCCGGAATGGTCGACGGCGGCGGCACGCGAGCGGGCCAAGGAATTGCGGCGCGACATCGATGCCGGGGGCGATCCGCTGGGCGCGAAGGAGGACGGGCGGGACGCGCACCGCTTCAAGGATCTGGTCGAGCGTTATGCCGAGGTGCATCTGCCTAATCTGGCGAAGACGAACGCCTCGGATCAGCGCTCGATACTGACCAATCTGGTCGGGCCGGACTGGAACAACCGGCTGGTAACCGAGATCACCCCCTATGACGTGGAAAAGCTCTTGAACCGCATCGCCGAGGGCCGGGCCCGGCCACACAAGGTCAAACCGAACAACCGGGCGAGGAAACTGCAGGGCGCGAAGCCCACGCCGGTTCGCGCCAACCGCGTCGGCGAGGTGCTCCGAAAAATGTTCACCTATGCGCAGAGCTGGGGCTGGCGGGAGGACAATCCGGCCTCGGGGTTCCGCCGCCGGATCGAGAACCCACGCGAGAGGTTCCTGAGCCAAGAGGAAATCCGCAAGCTGGCGGCGGCACTGGACGCGGCCGAAGACCGGCGCGCTGCCGATATCATCCGGCTCTGCATGCTGACCGGCGCGCGGGTCGGTGAGGTCCGGCAGGCACGGTTCGAGCATTTCAATCTGGAACATCTCAGTTGGTCGAAACCCGCCAGTATGACCAAGCAGCGGAAGATCCACAGGCTGCCGATCTCGGATGAGGCGGCTGCCATCGTCCGGCAGCGCCAGCTTCTGGTGCCGCGCGGCTGACCCTTTTTGTTCCCCGGCGACGTGCCGGGACAACCGGTGAAGGAAATCCGGCGGTTCTGGTATCAGATCCAGAAGCAGGTCGGGATTCCCGATGTCAGGATCCATGACCTGCGACACACCTTCGCCTCTCTGCTGATCAGCGGCGGCGCATCGCTGGAGATGATCGGCAAGCTGCTGGGCCACAGCCAGACGCAGACGACGGCGCGCTATGCTCACCTGATGGATTCGCCCCTGCGCGCCGGGGTCGATGCCGTAGCCAGCGCCTTCCGGCCGAAGGCGGTGCTGGTGCATGAAGTCGGGGCGGAAGCGCGGAAGAGCGCCTGAACGCCTGATCCACCACATTACCGTCGCGCTGGGCGCTACCGCGCGCTGCCTTCAGGCATCATCCTGCAACGATTTCCAGATCGGTCCCAGCCGCCGCCGGATGGTGCTCTCATCCGGCACCTCGCCATTTCGGGATTTTTCGGCAAACCACGCCTGCGCGTCCGCAATCCATTCGGCCTGCGTCGCCGGTAGTCCGTGGAAATGAACGCGTCTGATCAGGGCGACATAAAGCCCCTCCCAGTCGTATCGTGACGGTGCGCCGCCGGGATCGGTCCAGCGGTTCGCCATGCCATTGAGCAGTTCGAACTGATAG
>JBKEBH010000120.1:0-30211 GCA_047973065.1 Paracoccus sp. (in: a-proteobacteria)
CCCCTGGTTTGGGCTGTCACCCAAGGGGCGAGCCAAAACCAGGGGGATGTCTCATCCAGAGTCTCGCTGAAGCGGACCGGCTGGAAGCCCATGGCTTATCTCCAATAGGTGGAAAGTGAAATGGAAGCGGTCAGAGCTCTTAGCTGGTCGAGAAATTTTCCTGATCCGCTGAGGAGCGTCGCATTCCTATCCGTTCATCTTGGCGCGTAGCGCCAAGATAGACCTTCACACTTCTCGGCGAAAGACTGAATTTTCGGGGTCAGATGCAACGCTTACCGATATCCGCGCGCAGTTTCCAGTGGATCGGGGCCAGATGCGCAGCATCGCCGAAGCGGCGGGCATTCGGCATCCGGTTCCGATCGAGGGCTACACTGCTCTGTCCGGGAGCCGAAGTGACGACTATCAGCCTTGAAACGAAACGGCCCGCCGGATCTGGCGGGCCGTTCTGATACCGTGTGCCGTAGCTGCTTACAGCGTGCGTTCGATCTCTTCGCGTTCGAAGATTTCGACGACGTCGCCGACGCGGATGTCGTCGTAGTTTTCGAACGCCATGCCACATTCCTGACCGGACTGGACCTCTTTGACCTCGTCCTTGAAGCGCTTGAGCGTCTTCAGCGTGCCTTCGTGGATCACCACGTTGTCGCGCAGCAGGCGCACGCCGGCCGAGCGGCGGGCGACGCCCTCGGTGACCAGACAGCCGGCAACCTTACCGACGCCGGTAACCTTGAAGACCTCGCGGATCTCGGCATAGCCAATGAAGTTTTCGCGCACTTCAGCCGACAGCAGGCCCGAGGCCGCCGCCTTGATGTCATCCACCAGGTCATAGATGACCGAGTAATAGCGGATCTCGACACCCTTCTGGTTGGCGGCGTTGCGGGCCGGGGCATTGGCACGGACATTGAAGCCGATGACCGGCGCGCCCGAAGCCTCGGCAAGGCCGACATCGCTTTCGGTGATCGCGCCGACCCCGTAATGGAGAACGCGCACGCGCACCTCGTCATTGCCGACCTTTTCCAGCGCCTGAACGATGGCTTCGGCAGAGCCCTGCACATCGGCTTTCAGCACGACCGGCAGTTCGGCCACGCTTTCATCGGCCTTGGCCTTGGCCATCAGCTGATCGAGCGTGATCGCAGCGCCGGCAGCGGCGCGCTTGTCCTTGGCGGCCTGCTCGCGGTAATCTGCGATCTCGCGGGCCTGAGCCTCGGTCTCGACGACGTTCAGAACGTCGCCGGCTTCCGGCGTGCCGTTGAGACCCAGCACCTCGACCGGAACCGAGGGGCCGGCTTCATCGACGCGCTCGCCCTGATCGTTGATCAGCGCGCGGACCTTGCCCCACTGCTCGCCAACGACGAAGATGTCGCCCCGGCGCAGCGTGCCGTTCTGGACCAGAACCGTGGCAACGGGGCCACGGCCGACATCCAGCTTGGCTTCGATCACCGCACCTTGCGCCGCCCGATCCGGGTTGGCCTTGAGCTCAAGGATCTCGGCCTGAAGCGCGATGGCTTCCAGCAGGTTATCGAGGCCCTTGCCGGTCTTGGCCGAAACCTCGACATCCTGCACATCGCCCGACATCTCTTCGACGACGACTTCGTGCTGCAAAAGCGCGGTGCGGACCTTCTGCGGATCGGCATCGGGCTTATCGACCTTGTTGATCGCCACGATCATCGGCACATTGGCCGCTTTCGCGTGGTTGATGGCTTCGACCGTCTGCGGCATCACCGCGTCATCGGCGGCCACGACCAGCACGACGATATCGGTGACATTGGCACCGCGCGCGCGCATCGAGGTGAAGGCCGCGTGGCCGGGCGTGTCGAGGAAGGACAGCACCGCACCGCTTTCGGTGGTCACCTGATAGGCGCCGATATGCTGAGTGATCCCGCCGGCCTCGCCCGAAACGACATTGGCGTGACGGATCGCATCCAGAAGCGAGGTCTTGCCGTGATCGACATGGCCCATGATGGTGATGATCGGCGGACGCGGCTGCAGATCTTCGTCCTTGTCCTCGACCATGTCGATGACCTGTTCGACATCGGCATCCGACACGCGAACCGCACGGTGACCGAATTCGTCGATCACCAGTTCAGCGGTATCGGCGTCGATCGACTGGTTCATGGACACCATCATGCCCATTTTCATCAGCGCCTTGACCACATCGGCGGCGCGTTCCGCCATGCGGTTGGCGAGTTCGCTGACCACGATGGTTTCGGGCAGCTGGACTTCGCGCACCTGCTTTTCGGCGCGGGCAGACATGCCCATCGCCTTCTGCTTGGCGCGCTCCTGCTTGCGCTTCATCGCGGCCAGACTGCGCTGGCGCCCGCCTTCGCCGTCAAGCGCGGTGGTCACCGACAGTTTGCCGGACCGGCGGCCATCGCGGTCACCGCCCTTGCCGCGCTGATCGCGGTCATCGGAACGGGTGTCGCGCTGCTCGCGCTCGGGCCGGGCCGGGCGGGTCTGTACGCCCTTGGTCTCGGCCCGCGAGGCAGCGGCCTGCGCAGCAGCAGCATCGACGGGCGCCGCCGGTTTGGCCGCAGGCTTGCGAACCTCGTCTTTCTTCTGGGCGCGCAGCTTGGCTTCTTCGGCCTTGCGGGCTTCTTCCTCGGCCTTGGCCTTCAGAGCCTCTTCGCGCTCGCGGTCTTCGCGTTCCTTGGCCTCGGCCTCGGCGCGGCGACGCTCGCGTTCTTCCTCGCGGGCCTTTTCCTCGGCGACGCGCTGCGCGGCCTCTTCGACCTCACGGGCCTTGGCCGCGGCCAGAGCCTTCAGGCGCCGCTCCATTTCGGCATCCGAAATCCCGGCTGGACGCTTGGAAGAGGATGCGACGGCCCGAGCCACGTTTTCCGGCGTTCCGGCGGAACGTGGCTTGTCTGCTGCTGCCGCGGCACCCGGCTTGGGCACCACAACGCGCTTGCGCTTGGTCTCGACCACCACACTCTTGGTGCGTCCATGGCTGAAGCTCTGCTTCACCTGACCCGGGCGGTTGCCGCCGAGGCCGAGTGGTTTCTTGCCGTCTGTATCGCTCATCTGCGTCTCATTCCTTCCCGGCCCGGATGGCCGATTGCCCTCGCAGGCCATTCAGCCTGCCAGCGTCCCGGATAACCTTGTCTGCGAGTCCGCCCTTGGAGAGCGCGCTGTGTATGACATAATCGCGCCCGAAAGCCAAACCCAATTCTGATGCGGTGAGGCAGCCGAACCAGCGTGCCCCTTCCGGTGTCCAGAGCTTGCCCTTGCCGCGCTCGGATCCATCCGAGGCTTGCAGGAGAACCTTCACCCGACCGGCCGCAAGCCAGTCCTTGACCTTCTCGAATCCGGCCACCGCGCGGCCGGATTTTCGCCCCAGAGAGACCAGTTCGATCACACGTTTCGCCAGCCCGGCCTCGATCATATCGACCAGGCCATCGGGCGCCTGCGCCGGCGCCCTGGCCCCCCGGGCAAACATGCCCTTCGCGACCGCCTTTTCGATCACCTCGCGATCAGAGGCCAGCCAGAAGCCGCGCCCGGGCAGCTTCTCGGCCAGATCGGGCACGACGATGTCGCCCGGGCCCAGCACGAAGCGGATCAGACCCGCTTTCGGCTGCACCTCGCCGGTGACGAAGCAGCGCCGTTCCGGCGCTGCTTCACGATCCTTGTCGCGTCCGCCTCGTGTCATGCCGCGCGCCCCCGTGCCAGGTCCGGGGCATCAGGCCCCGGCCTCCTCGGTTTCGCTGGCTTCGTCGGCCTCCGGCATCAGCTCGGTCGGATCGACCCAGCCCAGCATGACGCGGGCGGTCATCACCATGGTCTGTGCATCTTCCAGGCTGACGCCGAACGGCTCCAGCAAGCCTTCATCCTTGACGCGCTGACCACCGACCGTGGTCCAGCCGCCAGCCAGTTCCCAATCGGCGCAGGTGGCGAAATCTTCCAGCGTCTTCACGCCGTCCTTGGCCAGAACCTCTGCCATCTGGGGGGTCAGGCCTTCGAATTCAATAAGGCTGTCCTCGGCGCCAAGCGCGCGGGCGCTTTCCAGAGCGGCACGGTTCGCCGCCTCGATCACGTCGCGGGCCCGGGCCTGAAGCTCCTGCGCGGTGGCATCATCGACACCGTCAATCGACAGGAGTTCATCGAGATCGACATAGGCGACCTCTTCCAGATTGGTGAAGCCTTCGGCAACCAGCAGCTGCGCGAAGAATTCGTCCAGGTCCAGATTGTCCATGAACAGCTTGGTGCGAGCGTTGAATTCGGCCTGACGGCGCTTCGATTCTTCTTCCTCGGTGAGGATGTCGATGTCGAGCCCGGTCAGCTGCGAGGCCAGACGCACGTTCTGGCCACGGCGGCCAATCGCCAGCGACAGCTGTTCTTCGGGCACCACGACTTCGATGCGCACCGCGTCTTCATCGACGACGACCTTACTGACCTCAGCCGGTTGCAGCGCGTTCACCAGGAAGGTGGCCTGATCTTCCGACCACGGGATGATGTCGATCTTCTCGCCCTGCAATTCGCCAACCACGGCCTGCACGCGCGAGCCGCGCATCCCGACGCAGGCGCCGACCGGGTCGATCGAGTTGTCATAGGAAATCACCGCGATCTTGGCGCGCGAGCCCGGGTCGCGGGCAACGGCCTTGATCTCGATCACGCCGTCATAGATTTCCGGCACTTCCATCCTGAACAGTTCCGCCATGAACTGCGGATCGGTGCGTGACAGGAAGATCTGCGGGCCGCGCGTTTCGCGGCGCACGTCCTTGACATAGGCGCGAATCCGGTCGTTCGGGCGATAGCTTTCACGGCCGATCTTTTCATTGCGGCGCAGGATGGCTTCGCCGCGGCCCACGTCGACGATGATATTGCCGTATTCCTCGCGCTTGACGACGCCGTTGATGATCGAACCGGCGCGGTCCTTGAATTCTTCGTATTGGCGGTCACGCTCGGCTTCGCGGACACGCTGCAGGATGACCTGCTTGGCCGACTGCGCGGCGATCCGGCCCAGCTCGACCGGGGGCACCTGTTCCTGGAACACGTCGCCAACCTGCGGGCCACCGGCGAAATCGTCCAGCTTTTCGCCCTCGCGGGTCCAGAAATTCGCCGGATCGCGCGATTTCTCGAAATAGGGCTTCGCCTGTGCAGCGGTGAATTCGGCCTGGTAATTTTCGACCAGCTCTTCTTCGACCACGGTGCGCACGCGGGTAAAGGTCGCATTGCCGGTCTTGCGGTCGATGGAAACGCGGATATCCATTTCCGCGCCGTAGCGGGACTTCGCGGCCCGGGCGAGGCTGTCTTCCATAGCCTCGATGACCAGCTCGGGCTCGATCATCTTTTCGCGGGCCACGGCCTCGGCAGTCTGCAAAAGTTCCAGCTGGTTGGCAGAGGTGATTGCCATCACTTACTCCTTCGTTGCGGCGTCGTCATCCGCGCCGTCTTCCGTTTCAACTTCGTCGAACATGGATTCGTCGAGATGTTCGATCTCGACCCCGGCCTCTTTCTTCTGGCACAGCATTTCCGCGATCAGCTCATCGGTGAGCAGCAGTTTCGCATCCGCCAGCCAGTCGAAATTCAGCCCGATGGTCTGGGTTTCCCCGCCCACCTCGATATTGATCAGAACGTCTTCGCCCTCGACCCCGGCCAGAACGCCGGAAAAGCGCTTGCGCCCGTCGATCTGCTGGTTGGTTTCCAGCCGGACGTCATAGTCTTCATAGGTCTCGAAATCCTTCAGCCGGGTCAGCGGCCGGTCGATCCCGGGGGAGGAGACTTCCAGCATGTATTTGTCTTCGATCGGGTCTTCCACATCCAGCGTCGCGCTGACCATGGTCGAGATTTCCGCGCAGTCATCGACATTGATGCCGCCCTCGGGGCGGTCGGCCATGATCTGAAGCGTTGCGGTCTTGCCGCCCTGAAGACGCAGACGAACCAGCTCGAACCCCATATCCTCGATGACGGGGGTCAGGATTTCCGCCAGGCGGCGGTCAATGGCGGTCTTGGCGATCAGGTCATTCGACATGAGCATCCCCGGAAATAAAAAACGGGCCCGCAGCGGCCCGTCATGCTTTCGGTGGCGCAGGTGGTGGAAGCCTGCACCGCTGTTGGAGGCGATATAGCGCCGCAGCCCGATGAATTCAAGCCCAATCGGGGTCATCCTGCAAGATGCGCCAATTCAGCACCGAGGCAATGGAAATCCAGATCAAATAGGGCAGCATCAGAATTCCGGCCAGAACATCCGCATTCCAGAAAACCGGCACAATGAAAAGCATCACCACCCAGAGCATCGCGATAACGATCATGCCCATCCGAATCCGGTGCCCGCCAAAGAAAACCGGCGTCCAGAGGGTATTCAGCGCGATCTGCAAGGCCCAGAGCGCCAGACCGAATGCCGGCTCAGCGCGATCCGCATCGCGGCGAAGGCCGACAGGATATAAAGCGTCGTCCAGACGACGGGAAAGACCCGGCCCGGCGGTGTCCAGCTTGGCTTTTTGAGGGTCTGAACCAAGCGCCTGTCGGGAAGGCCAAGGCTGTGGCCGCTGCCGCGCCGCAGGCCGGAAGGAAGATCAGGAAATAAATCACACTCATGGCACAATTCCTCTCATCTCATCCATGATCCGCACCAGCTCGGCCGCGATTCGCGGCTCCGACAGGGCGTGCCCCGAGGCGGGGATCATGTGCAATCCACACCCGTCCCAGCCCTCGGCAAGCGCAAAGGCGCTCAGCGGTGGACATACCATGTCATAACGGCCCTGCACGATCCGACAGGGGATATGCTCGATCCGATGCCTTTCTTTCAGTAGCTGATTTTCATCGAGAAAACATACCTTGTAAAAATAGTGGCATTCCAGTCGGGCAAAAGCCCGCGCATAGTCCGGCGAAGCACTGCTGGGATGGGCGATATCCATCGCCGCCAGCCCGTTTTCCCACATGATCCAGTGCCGGGCGAGGCGGCGTTCTTCCGCCTCGTCGCCGGAAAACAACCGACGGTGATAGGCGCCGATCATATCAGCGCGCTCATCCTCGGGGATCGGTGCGCAGTAGTCGCGCCAGCGCTCGGGCCAGAACTGCGCGGCGCCGCCGCCATAGAACCAGTCGAGCTCACGCTGGCGGGCCAGAAACACCCCGCGCAGAATCAGGGCGCTGACCGCTTCGGGATGGGCCTCGGCATAGGCGAGCGCCAGCGTCGCCCCCCAGCTGCCGCCAAAGACCATCCAGGCGTCAATGCCAAGCGCCGTCCTGATCGTCTCGATATCGGCGACCAGATGCTGGGTGGTATTGGCGATCACGCCGGCATGGGGCGTGGACAGCCCGCAGCCCCGTTGATCGAACAGCACGATCCGGTAATGCGCCGGGTCGAAGAAGCGCCGCATGAACGGGCTGCAACCGCCGCCCGGGCCACCATGCAGCACGACGACCGGCTGCCCATCGGGATTGCCGGACTGTTCGGTGTAAAGCATATGCCCGTCGCCGACCTCGATCTTGCGGCGATCGAAAGGCTCGATATACGGATAAAGGCGCGATGCGCCGATTTGCCCTGCTGTCTGGTCCATGGTTGAGATATATACGTCTGCGATGATGCGCGAAAGGACCACGAGATGAGTGACAGCCGGGACCCCTCCGAAATCGCCAAATTCGAGGCAATGGCCGCCGAATGGTGGGATCCGGCGGGCAAGTTCAAACCGCTGCACATGATGAACCCGGTCCGGCTGGGCTATATCACCCGTCAGATCGCCGCCGAATTCGGACGCGATCTGAAGGAACCCCGCCCGTTCGAGGGGCTGCGCCTTCTCGATATCGGCTGCGGCGGCGGGCTGTTGTCCGAACCGATGGCCCGGCTGGGTGCCGAAGTGGTCGGCGCCGATGCCGCGCAAAGGAATATCGAGGTGGCGCGCATCCATGCCGCTCAGCTCGGGCTGGAGATAGACTATCGCGCCGAGACCGCCGAAGCGCTGCTGGCCGCAGGCGAGGTTTTCGATGTGGTTCTGGCCATGGAGATCGTCGAGCATGTCGCGACCCCGTCGGATTTCGTGGCATCCTGCCATGATCTGCTGAAGCCGGGCGGGGTGCTGATCATGTCCACATTGAACCGCACCATGCGCAGCTACGGCGCGGCGATCATCGGGGCGGAATGGGTGATGCGCTGGCTGCCCAGGGGCACGCATGAATGGTCGCGCTTTGTCACACCGGACGAATTGGCCGCGATGATGGAGACCGCCGGCCTGCGCGTTGCCGACCGCACCGGCATGGTCTTCAACCCGATCAGCTGGGACTGGTCGCTATCCGATCGGGATCTGTCGGTGAATTACGCAATGACCGGGATCCGCACCTAACTTCCCCTGCCCCGCAACCGCTTCCGGGTCCCTCACCCCAACCGAAATGCCGGGGCCCCGAATGCGGCTGGATGCTTTTTGTTCACCGGCCGCGACGTTCCGTCATTTGTTTGGGCTAACAGACTTGCCCCCGCGCGACGATCCATCGACAAGTGACAGTGAAAATGAACACGGGGGAGAGAGCGCCATGGGATATGTTCAGAAAGCCGGATTGCAGGTCGCGGATGAATTGGCCAGTTTTGCCGAAAACGACCTGCTGCCCGGCACCGGGATCTCAGCGGATCGGTTCTGGGCCGGTCTGGCCGATCTGATCGCGCGCTTCGGGCCGAAGAACGCCGCAGCCCTCAAGGAGCGCGAAGATCTTCAGGCCGCCATCGACCGCTGGCATGTCGCACATCGCGCCGCGCCCTTTGATGCGGGCGCTTACCGTGCCTTTCTGGAACAGATCGGCTATCTGCGCCCCGAAGGCCCCGATTTCCAGATCGACACCGCCGATACCGATCCCGAGATCGCTGCCGTCTGCGGCCCGCAGCTGGTCGTGCCGGTGATGAATGCGCGTTTTGCACTGAATGCGGCCAATGCCCGCTGGGGCAGCCTTTATGATGCGCTTTATGGCTCGGATGCGATGGGCAGCCTGCCGGCCGGCAAGGGCTATGACGCAGGCCGCGGGGCTGAGGTGATTGCCTGGGCGAAGACCTTCCTCGATCAGGCGGTGCCGCTGGACGGGGCCAGCCATGCCGATGTCACCGGCTATGCGGTTCGGGACGGTCAGCTGGTGGCGACGACCGCGAAGGGCGCAGCCGGTCTGAAGGATCGGGCCTCCTTTGCCGGCTATATCGGCGATGCGGCTGCGCCGCAGGGCATCGTGCTGGTCCATAACGGGCTGCATGTCATCATAGATATCGACCGCAGCCACCGCATTGGCGCGAGCGATGGGGCAGGCGTCGCCGATGTGCGGCTGGAATCGGCGCTCTCGGCGATCATGGATTGCGAGGATTCGGTGGCTGCCGTCGATGCCGCCGACAAGGTGGTGGCTTACGGCAACTGGCTCGGCCTGATGAACGGCTCGCTGGTCGAGACCTTCGAAAAGGCCGGCCAGCAGATGACCCGCCGGCTGGAAGACGATATCGCCTATACCGCCGCCGATGGCTCGCCCGCCACGCTCAAGGGCCGGGCGCTGATGTTCGTGCGCAATGTCGGCCATCTGATGACCAACCCGGCGGTCCTGACCGCTGATGACAGCGAAGCGCCCGAGGGCATTCTGGATGCGCTGTTCACCACCACGGCTGCGCTGCATGATCTCAAGGGCAAGCAGCTGAATTCGGCGGCCTCGGTCTATATCGTCAAGCCGAAGATGCATGGCCCCGCCGAGGTCGCGCTGGCGGATGAGATCTTCGCGGCGGTCGAGGATATCCTGTCGCTGCCGCGCCATACCATCAAGATGGGCATCATGGATGAGGAACGCCGGACCTCGGCCAATCTCAAGGAATGCATCCGGGCCGCGCGTCACCGGGTGGCCTTCGTCAATACCGGCTTCCTCGACCGGACCGGGGACGAGATCCACACCTCGATGGAAGCCGGCGTCATGAAGCGCAAGGCGCTGATGAAGAACGAGACCTGGCTTTCGGCCTATGAAGACCGCAATGTCGATATCGCGCTTGCCTGCGGTTTTCAGGGCAAGGGTCAGATCGGCAAGGGCATGTGGGCGATGCCCGACCGCATGCATGCCATGCTGGAAGCCAAGATTGGCCATCCGCAATCGGGCGCAAGCTGCGCCTGGGTGCCCTCGCCGACGGCGGCGACGCTTCACGCCACCCATTACCATCAGGTCTCGGTCAAGGAACGTCAGGACGAGATCCTGAAGCGCGTCCCGCGCCGCAAGCTGAGCGAGCTGCTGGAAATCCCGCTGGCGCCCTCGAACCTTTATTCGGAAGCAGAAATCGACGCCGAGATCCTGAACAACGCCCAGGGCATTCTGGGCTATGTGGTTCGCTGGGTCGATCAGGGCGTCGGCTGTTCCAAGGTTCCCGATATCGAGGATGTCGGCCAGATGGAAGACCGCGCCACCTGCCGGATCAGCTCGCAGATGCTGGCGAACTGGCTGCATCATGGCGTGGTCACCGAAGGCCGGGTCATGGCGGCGATGCAAAAGGCGGCGGCAATCGTGGACCGGCAGAATGCCGGCGATCCGGCCTATCTGCCGATGGGGGACGGATCGAACTCGCTGGCCTTCCAGGCCGCCTGCGATCTGGTCTTCAAGGGGCGCGAGCAGCCTTCGGGCTATACCGAGCCGCTGCTTCATGCCTATCGGCTGAAGTTCAAGGACGACCGCGCCGCCTGACCCGGGCGGCATCGCGGCCGGGGCTGCAAAGCCCTGGCTGCGACGCAGGCGCGCGGGCTCAGCGGGCCTTGCCCGGCTTGTTCGGATATTCGACGCGGATGTGATCGCTTTCGGCCATATGGCCGATCCAGTCGGTATCGGTGACCGAACTGTCCTTGGCCGAGACATGGCCGTATTTACGCAGCACCGCCCGGCGGGCGGCGCCCGACAGCGAACCGGCACGGATCGCCGCTTCATAGCGCTTCAGCCCATCGGGAATGACATAGTTGGGATCATTCGCGGGCAGGGCCTTGAGCGCACCGTTCACATGTTTGGATGCGGCCTCATGCATCATATGCAGGGCGATCCGCGACAGGCCGACCTCGACCCATGGCCGTTCCAGATAGAGCTGCTCGTCATAGGCGTAAACGGTACGCGGCGGCATCATCGGTGAGCCGGGAGTGATGGTTTTGGTCACCGGCGAGATCGTGCGCCGGAAGC
The DNA here is from genome assembly GCA_047973065.1 of Paracoccus sp. (in: a-proteobacteria). GTDB lineage: Bacteria > Pseudomonadota > Alphaproteobacteria > Rhodobacterales > Rhodobacteraceae > Paracoccus. Next base: position 11,098 of record JBKEBH010000120.1, read on the forward strand.
CGCCTTCGGTGTCATGGGCTTCCAGCCAGCCTTCATTGACATAGACCCGCTCTTCCTTGGCATAAGCGCCCGGCTCGCGGTCGCGCCTCAGCGCCGCCTGTCGCGCTTCTTCGGCCGCGGCGCGAGTGCCGAAAAAGCGCCGGCGCACCCCGCTCATCTTGGCGCTGTCGCCCGGGTCGCGATAGCCGCCACCGACATCGGAATGGGCGCCGGGCAGTTGCAATGTGCTGCCCCCACCTGGGACATTGCGGTTCAGGCGGAAATTGCGGCGATATTCATCGCCGGCGGTCAGGTGATAGATCTGCCCGGTAACCTGAGCGGTGTTCAGATGGACATTGACCGGATCATTGTCGTCATCGGCGGGATCGCCGATTGCCGCGACGGTATCGAAGATACCCAGAAAGCGGATCTCGACCTTCAGGCTCTTGGGCAGCTTTTCAGTATAATCGCCGGGACCGTAGGGGTCGTATCTGATCTCTCCGGCGCGCACGCAATTGACGAAATAGCGCGCCGCCGCCGCGCCCCGGCTGAAGCCGAAAACATCGAGCACCAGCTTCTTCATCTGGCCTGCCCCACCGAACAGTCCGATCTGGCGCAGCATCTGGCGGAACCCCCAGAGTACGCGCGCTTCGACCCCGCTCTGGCGGCCCATGCCAAAGGCATAGCCGGAATTGTCGTCTTCCTTCCCCCGGGTCGAGCCGGGCCCTTCGACATAGACGCTGCGGAATGCCCGCGAAGTGCCGCCGCTGGTATTGGGCTCGTCAAATTCCGCGCTGTTCTTGTAGCGGGCATGAAGCAGGGCCGGGTTGGACAGCGCATTCTGATAGCTGTCGCTGCCTTCGAGCTTGTTCTGCGAGAGCACGTTGAAACGGTTGTTCAGCGTGCCATCGAAGAACATGCCCAGTTCCAGCGTGACCTTCGGGCAGGTTTGCGCGATATTGCCGGTCTCGCCCCGAAGCCCCGCCCGACCGGCGGCCCCCGATGCAGCTGCGTCGATTCCGGCAAGCGCATTCATGATCAATGCCCCGGATCAGCGCAGTCGGTGCCGACCGGGGTCGGGCGCAACTGGTCGAGAAGAGCGGGCAGTTCCGGGAAGATCCCGGTCTCGCGCCGCCAAGCGTGATCGGCGGCGCGGATACGCTCGGCGCAGTCCATCGCCACGTCGATGCGATCACCCGGCTGATTGCCGATCCGGTCCGAGCCGATCAGAAGCAGCCCGTTCGGGCCGAAGATTACATTCAGCTCATAGGCGTCATAGGCGCGGGTCAGCTGGCTGACTGGCACGCTGATCTCACCTCGCCAGGCGCGGTCGGTCATCAGTTCCACCCATTGTGCCGAGATCCGCCACTTGCCGTCGCGCCCGGCATCCTCGGGCAGGCTCAGCGCATTTGATCCGCTGGTGCGCGGCATGGCCCGGTCGGCCTTGCCGGAAACGATCACGGTCTGGGTTTCGGCCAGAGGTTCCTCAATGGCGAAATGGGTCAGCACCACTGGCGATGATTCATAGGCACCGAAGCTGAGCGTCAGCCCCTCACCCGCCAGCGTGGGATGAAGGCCTGCCATCAGGATGGGCAAGGCAAGAAGGGCCGGCAGGACGCTCATCGTGCAGCTCCTGCGGCACGGTGCGCGGCGCCTTTCGGCCAAGGCTGGCGGACCAGACGCAGGGTCGGCTCGCGCCGGTGCCAATCCACCAGGGTGAATTCCGATTCGGTAATCAGCGCTTCCTGCCATTCGAGGGCATCAGCGAGAACGTAATCCTCAGGCCTCGTGCCGCCGGGCGCGGGCGGGACCGGGGTCGCGGCATAGATATCCTCGCCGTCCAGCCGCCCAAGCTGCTGGCGAAGCCGGTCATGCACCGGCTCGCCCCGGGGATCGAAGGTCTCGATATGTTCGGCCTTCAGGCCGAGCAGCCGCTCGGCGATCTGCTTGTCGGGCGAGGGCGGATCCGTTGCCAGCAGATAGGGCGCGTCCAGCGTCAGCAGGCCGGGCACGAGAAAGACAAAGCCTTGTCGTTCCGACCAGAGCGCCAGCTGACCCATATCGCCAAGTGCGATGACATGGGTGTCTCCGTCGAAATCGGGATCCCCTTCAAACAGGAAATCCATTAGCGGCCCATAGCGCGCGGGATCGACCAGCCGCATCCGGCCATCGGCGATCCGGGCCAGACCGCGTGCATTCCAGATCTGCATCAGAATATCGGGCAACCGCCCCGTCCAGAGGGAGACGGCCATAGCAGGCACGGGCCGATCAATCGCTGTGGTTAGTCGTAGCAGCGCGTCCAATTGCTGCCCATCGACCGGATCCCCTTCCGTCAAATCCGACGCTCCAGATTTAAAATGCTGCCGCACCAAAAGTATGCGGATAATTGGTATTTATTGCGGGCCGCTCTTTTTCTTCAAGCCTGCTGGCCTGTAATGGTTCGCGTTTTCTACAAAAGGCAAGCCTATTATCATGTGTCTTCATGTGCTTGTGAGCGTGAGAGGCAGCGTTTGCGCGCAGATCCCGAACCCGATCCGATGGGTCTGTCTGCGATGTAGCGGGAATCATTGCATAAATTTTTCCAGGGGCTGGTTTCATAAGTGAATCGCATTATAATTCACCGGCTTACCGATTGGCGGCATGCTGTTCCGGTCGCAATGGATTCCAATTTGAAACAATCTGAACAGGTTCGCAGACCCGCAAATACAATCCTGAGGATGCATCGCCCCGCAGCACGCTCCGCCAACCGATTCGGAGGGCAGCACCTCCCCATCTGCGGCGGCGCCAGCGGGCCGATCTGCAACACCTCGGGCTTCTCTAGCCGGTGCGGCATCCGCAAGGCTTGACCCGCCACTCTGTGAAAAGGCATGGAAAATGCGCTCAGGTCCGGCACGAGCCGGTGAAAAGGGAACACGGCGAAATCCGTGGCTGCCCCCGCAACTGTAGGCGGCGAGCGATGTCGGAAATGCCACTGGGTGCGCCCGGGAAGGCCGGCAAAGCTGCGACCCGCAAGCCAGGAGACCTGCCCGGGCAATCACCCTTTTCGTGGTGCGGGGCGCGCCAGGAAAGCGGCAGGACCGCAGCGGTGTATGTCACGGCCTGCGGCATGCTCATGGTCCACAGGCAGCAATCCACCCGTCGGGCCATGCGCCCGTTAAGGACCGTTCAGATGCGCCTTGCCTTCCTGCTTTCCACCGTTCTCCTTCCGCTTTCCGCCGCGGCTCAGGATGCCCCTGTCGTCCTCGATCCGATCACCATCTATGGCGGGCTGACCGAAATCGAGGCCGATGCCTATGGCCGGGCCAATTCCGTCGTGACCGCCCAGGAGATCGAGACCCGCGGCACGGCCACGGTTCAGGACGCGCTGCGCGGCCTACCGGGGCTGGCCCTGTCCAGCTCGGGTCCGGCCAATACCCAGCTGCGCATTCGCGGCGCCGAGGCCAATCATACATTGATCCTGATCGACGGGATCCGGGCGGCGGCCGGGGACAGCGAATATTACCTCTCGGGTCTCGATACCGCAAATATCGAGCGCATCGAGGTGCTGCGCGGCCCGCAATCGGTGTTTTTCGGGGCCGATGCCTCGGCCGGTGTGGTCAATATCATCACCCGTGATGGCCAGCCCGGTCAGCAGGCCCGCGCACGGATCGAAGCCGGCAATGGCTGGGCCGCTTCCGCCTCTGCCAGCACTCGCAATGATCGCGGCGGGCTCAGCTTCAATATAAGCAATCGCAATGATGAGGGCTATGACCTGTCGGGCGATGTCGGCGGCGACAAGGACGGCATTCGCCGCCGCAGCCTGAGTCTCGCCGGGGATTACCTGCTGAGCGATGCCCTGCGCGCCGGGATCAGGCTGCGCGGCGCGCATGAGGAATACGATTATGATACGACCTCTTGGTCGGCGGCGACGGCGGATGACTATATCATCGACGCTGATCTGTCAGCCTCGCGCGATGAGGCTGCCGGCCAGATCTGGCTTGAGGCCGAAGCCATGGATGGCCGCCTGACCCATCGCCTGTCCTATGATCAGACCCGCTTTGACGCAGAATATGAAGGCGAGGCCCAAAGCGCGCGCACCGAGCTATGGAAGTACCGCGCGGTCTGGGGGTTTGACGCGGCAGTGGCGGATGCCGGGCAGACCCTGTCCTTCGGGCTGGAGCGGCGCGAGGATGAAAACAGCGTGGCGACTGCGCAGCACCGCCGCTCGGATTCGGTACTGCTGGAATATCGCGGGGCTTTCGACAACGGGCTGGATGTCCAGCTGGGCCTGCGCCATGACGCCAATGACGTCTTCAGGGACGCGACCACCTGGTCGCTTGGCCTGTCCTGGCAATTGCCGGGTGCCCCCCTGCGCCTGCACGCCTCGGCCGGGACCGGCGTGGTCAATCCCGGCTATCTCGAACTGTTCGGCGGCTTCGGCTATGCCGGCAACCCGGACCTCACGCCCGAGGAAAATCGCGGCTTCGATCTGGGGATCGAGACCGAATTCGCTGCCGGGCGCGGGCTGCTCGATCTGACCTATTTCCATGAGAAGCTGGAAAACGAGATCAGCTTCTCGGGCGTGCCGCTGGCCGATGGGTCGAATTACTATAACCAGACCAGCACCAGCAAACGTCAGGGGATCGAAGTCGCAGCCAGTTTCGCCGCCAGCGATGCGCTGACACTGGGGGCGGATTACACCTATCTGGACGCGAAAGACCCTGACGGCGCGGTCGAGATCCGCCGCCCGCGTCATACGCTGGGGCTGAATGCCGAATACCTGTTCGCGGATGGCCGGGCCAGCATTGCGGGCGATCTGCGCTATGTCGCGGGCAATTACGACACCCAGTATTTCGGCAGCTACGCGACGACGGAGCTGCCCGATTACACCGTGGTCAATATCGCTGCCGGTTACGATCTGACCGACCGGGTGCGGCTGACCGGGCGGGTCGATAATCTCTTTGACGCCGATTACGCCGATGTCTGGGCCTATCCGGCGCAGGGCCGGACCGCCTGGATCGGCCTGGGCGCGACGTGGTAAGGCTGGCCGCTGCGCTGGCGCTTCTTCTGTCCGGCGCGGCGGGGGCCGCGCCCTCGCGGGTGGTGTCGGTCAATCTTTGCACCGATCAGCTGGCCCTGCTGATCGCCGCGCCGGGGCAGTTGGCTTCGGTGTCCTATGTGGCCGCCGATCCCCGGGTCTCGCTGATGGCCGATCAGGCGGCGAAGCTGCCGCTGAACCATGCCCGGGCCGAGGAGATCTTTCTGAGCCGACCCGATCTGGTGCTGGCCAGCACCTATAGCGATCCGGCGCTGCTGGCTCTGCTGGCCCGGCTTGGGCTGCGGGTAGAAACGCTGCCGCCGGCCAGGCGGATTGCCGATATGCGCGAGAATATCACCCGGATGGGCGCGTTGCTGGATCGGCCGGACCGGGCCGCGCAGCTGCTGGCCGGGTTCGATGCTGATCTGGCCCGGATCGGCCCCGGGACCGGACGGCTGGCCACCAGCTATGGCGCGAATGGCTTTGCCAATGGTGCCGGCACCCTGTCGGGCGATGTCATGCGCCGGGCCGGGCTGATGCTTCTGGCCGAAAGGCTGGGCCTGCCACAGGGCGGGCAGGTGGCGCTGGAACAACTGGTCATGGCCGATCCCGATCTGATCGTCACCGGCACGCGCGAGACCACGCCGTCACGGGCCGAGGCGCTGCTGGATCACCCGGCCTTCGCCGCGATCCCGGCCCGCCAGCTCAGTGTGCCCGATCGCGACTGGATCTGTGGCCTGCCCGCCGTGGCTGGCGTGGCGGCAAGGCTGGCGCAATGAGGTTGATGATCCTTCTGGCCGCGCTGTGTGCGGCGCTGTTTCTGGCCTCGGTCCTGATCGGCCCGGCCGGGCTGCCCTTGGGCGACAGCCTGCACGCGCTGATCTCGGGCGAGGGCGCCGCCGGGATCGTCATGCGCGAAATCCGCGCGCCGCGCGCCGTGCTGGCGCTGATAATCGGGGCGGCGCTTGGGCTTTCGGGTGCGGCGATGCAGGGCTATCTGCGCAATCCGCTGGCCGAGCCCGGGCTGATCGGCGTGTCTGGCTCGGCCGCGCTTGGCGCTGTCATCGCGCTTCAGACCGGCTTTGCCGCAGCCTTCGCGCTGGCGCTGCCGCTGGCGGCGCTGCTTGGTGCGCTGGCAGCGGTCGGACTGATCCTGATGATGGCCGGGCCGGGTGGCGGCTCGCTGGCGCTGATCCTAGCTGGCGTCGCGATCTCGGCCTTTGCCGGGGCGCTGACTTCGCTGGTGCTGAACCTTTCGCCCAACCCCTATGCGGCGGGGGAAATCGTGTTCTGGATGATGGGCTCGCTGGCGGATCGGTCCTGGCTGCATGTGGCGATTGCCGCGCCTTTCCTGCTGGCCGGGACCACGCTGATCGCCGGAACCGGGCGTGGGTTGGACGCGCTGACTTTGGGCGAGGACGCTGCGCAATCGCTGGGGATCGGGCTGCGCAGCCTGCGCTGGCGGGTGGTCCTGGGGGTCGCGGCCATGGTCGGCGCGGCGACGGCGGTGGCCGGGGCCATTGGCTTTGTCGGACTGGTGGTGCCCCATCTGCTGCGCGGCGCGGTTGGCGGGCGGCCCGGGCGGCTGCTGGGGGCTTCGGCGCTTGGCGGGGCGGCGCTGGTGCTGGCCGCGGATATTGCGGTGCGGGTGATCCTGCCCGGGCGCGATCTGAAGCTGGGCGTGGTCATGGCACTGATCGGCACGCCAGTCTTTGTGCAACTGATCTGGCGTCAGCGGAGGGGGCTTTGATGCGGATCGAGCTGTCAGATCTGACCGTCCGCCGGGGCGCCCGAACCGTGCTGGACCGGGCCAGCCTGAGTGCCGGTCCGGGCGAGCTCATCGGGCTGATCGGCCCCAATGGCGCGGGCAAGACCACGCTGATGCGCGCCGCGCTTGGGCTGATCGGGGCTAAGGGACGCTCGAACCTCGCCGCCCTGCCCCCGGCCCGGCGGGCTTTGGCGGCGGCCTGGCTGCCCCAGGGGCGAGAGGCGGCCTGGCCGGTCAGTGTCGAAGCCCTGATCCGGCTGGGCCGGATCCCGCATCAAAGACCCGATGCCGACCCCGCCCGGATCGAAGCCGCCCTGTCCCGCATGGATCTGCGCGCCCTGCGCGCCCGCCCCGTCGATCAGCTGTCGGGGGGCGAACTGGCCCGCGCCCTGATCGCCCGGGCTCTGGCGCAGGACACCCCGCTGCTGATGGTGGATGAGCCGATTGCCGGGCTTGATCCCGCCCATCAGATCGGCGCGATGGAAACCTTCCGTGCTCTTGCCGATGAGGGGCGCTGCGTGATCGCCTCGCTCCACGATCTCGGGCTGGCGGCGCGGTATTGCACGCGGCTGGTGATGATGGATGCGGGCCGGATTGTCGCGGATGGGGTGCCTGCCGCCGTACTGACCCCCGATCTGCTGGCGCGGGTCTTCGGGATCGCGGGCGAGTTCGCCGAAACGAAAGAGGGGCCAGTGTTCCAGCCCCTCCGCGTGTTGCGCTGACGGCAAGGATCAGGCGAGATCAAAGCGATCCGCGTTCATCACCTTGGTCCAGGCTGCCACAAAGTCGGTCACGAATTTTTCGGCATTGTCGTCCTGAGCGTAAAGCTCGGCATAGGCGCGCAGGATCGAGTTCGAACCGAAGACCAGATCGACCCGGGTCGCGGTCCATCTGGCCGCACCGGTTGCCCGTTCGCAGATTTCATAGATGCCGCCGCCGACCGGGTTCCACGTATAGGCCATGTCGGTCAGATTGACGAAGAAATCCGGGGTCAGCGCGCCGACCCGGTCGGTCAGGACGCCATGGCCGATGCCACCGTGATTGGTGCCCATGGCGCGCATGCCGCCGATCAGCACGGTCATTTCCGGCGCGGTCAGCCCCATCAGCTGGGTCCGGTCGAGCAGCATTTCCTCGGGCGTGACCACATAGTCCTTCTTGAGCCAGTTGCGATAGCCATCGGCCAGCGGCTCCAGCACGCTGAAGGATTCGGCATCGGTCTGTTCCGCCGTGGCATCGCCCCGGCCCGGCGCGAAGGGCACCGTCACATCAAAGCCGGCGGCCCTGGCGGCCTGTTCGACACCCAGATTGCCGGCCAGCACGATGACATCGGCCAGGCTGGCACCGGCCTGAGCCGCGATCTGCTCCAGCACCGACAATACACGGGCCAGACGGGCGGGCTCATTGCCTTCCCAATCCTTCTGCGGCGCAAGACGAATGCGCGCGCCATTGGCACCGCCGCGCATGTCGGAACCGCGATAGGTCCGGGCACTGTCCCAGGCGGTCGAAACCATATCGGAAAGCGTCAGGCCGGATGCCGCGATCTTCGCCTTGACCGCATCCACGTCCCAGCCGGTCGGACCCGCCGGGATCGGATCCTGCCAGATCAGATCCTCGGCCGGGACATCCGGGCCGAGATAGCGGACCTTCGGCCCCATGTCGCGATGGGTCAGCTTGAACCAGGCGCGGGCGAAAGTGTCGGCGAAATAGGCCGGGTCGGCCATGAATTTCTCGCAGATCGCGCGATAGGCCGGATCGACCTTCATCGCCATATCGGCATCAGTCATCATCGGGTTGTGACGCTTCGTCGGATCCGAGGCATCCAGCGGCTTGTCTTCTTCCCTGATATCGACCGGCTCCCATTGCCAGGCACCGGCGGGGGATTTGCGCAGCTCCCATTCATGGCCGAAGAGCATCTCGAAAAAGCCCATGTCGAACTGGGTCGGGTGGGTGGTCCAGGCGCCTTCCAGTCCCGAGGTCACCGCATTGGCAGCCTTGCCCTTCATGTTGGGATTGGCCCAGCCCATGCCCTGTTCTTCGAGGCCAGCCGCTTCCGGCGACGGCCCGAGCGCACCGGCATCGCCATTGCCATGGGTCTTGCCGACGGTATGCCCGCCTACGGTCAGTGCGGCGGTTTCTTCATCGTTCATCGCCATGCGGGCGAAGGTTTCGCGGACCTGGGCGGCGGTCTTCAGCGGATCGGGCTTGCCGTTCACGCCTTCGGGGTTGACGTAGATCAGACCCATCTGCACGGCGGCCAGCGGGTTTTCCATGGTCGAGGGATCGGCGACATCGCCGTAGCGCTCATCGCTGGGTGCCAGCCATTCCTTTTCGGCGCCCCAGTAGATGTCCTTTTCCGGCGCCCAGATATCGGCACGGCCAAAGCCGAAACCGAAGGTTTTCAGACCCATGCTTTCGTAGGCGATTGTCCCGGCCAGCACCAGAAGATCGGCCCAGCTCAGCTTGTTGCCGTATTTCTTCTTGATCGGCCAGAGCAGCCGGCGCGCCTTGTCGAGGCTGGCATTGTCCGGCCAGGAATTCAGCGGGGCGAAACGCTGATTGCCGGTGCCGCCGCCGCCGCGGCCATCGGCCAGACGATAGGTGCCGGCGGCATGCCAGGACATGCGGATCATCAACCCGCCGTAATGGCCCCAATCGGCCGGCCACCAATCCTGGCTTTCGGTCATCAATGCGGTGACATCGCGCTTGACTGCATCGAAATCGAGGCTTTTGACAGCTTCGCCATAGTTGAAATCCGGCCCCATCGGGTCGGTCTTGCGATCATGCTGCGACAGGATGTCCAGATTGAGCGATTCCGGCCACCAGCCATTGACCGATTTTCCGGCCTCGGTATTGCTGCCATGCATGACCGGACACTTGCCGGCGGGAATATTTTTATCTGTCATATCAATCTCCTGTCTGGCGATCTCGGTTCAGATATACCGAGGGCGGGCGCAGAATGCGCTGATGTATTTCCCTGTCTGCCTAGCAGATCGGGTGGATCATGGATAATTGCAAATTCTTACCCATTCGATAAGATCACCTGATGATCAGCGCCCTGACCCTCAAGCAATTGCGGTATTTCGAAGCTCTGGCGCGAACCGGACAGTTCGGACGCGCTGCCGACGATTGTGCGATCACCCAGCCAGCGCTGTCGATGCAGATCAAGGAACTGGAAAACCTGGTCGGAACACCCCTGGTCGAACGCAGCGCCCGGCAGGTGCGGCTGACCGCGCTTGGCCAGCAATTCGCCCTGCGAGCCCGCGAGATCCTGCGTTCGGTCGATGAGCTGGGCGATCTGGCCCGTGCGGATAGCGATACCCTGTCCGGGCCGCTGCGGATCGGAGTCATTCCGACGGTCGCACCCTATCTGTTGCCGCGCTTTATTCAGGCCCTGACCCGGCAATATCCCGGCATCGACCCCATTCCGCGCGAAACCGTAACCCGGCGGCTGATCGACGATCTGTTGGAATCGCGGCTCGATCTGGCGATTGTCGCACTGCCGGTCTCGGAACCTGCCTTGCATGAGGAACCGCTTTTCAGCGAGGAATTCGTGCTGGTGCGCCCGGCAACCGATAAAAGCAAGCCGGTGCCCAGTGCCGAAGGGCTTCAGCAGATGCGGCTGCTGCTGCTGGAAGAAGGCCATTGCTTCCGCGATCAGGCGCTGTCCTTCTGCAAGATGCCGCAGGCCCCGCGCGGGCTGATGGAGGGCAGCTCGCTGTCCACGCTGGTGCAGATGGTCGGGGCCGGGATCGGGGTCACCTTGATCCCGGAAATGGCGGTCGGGATCGAGACCCGGCAGGCGGCGGTATCCGTCGCCCGGCTGAACCGGCCCAGGCCCGAGCGCACAATCGGCATGGTCTGGCGCAAGTCCAATCCATTGGCCGACCGTTTCGGCCAGATCGCCCGGATCATCACTGAAATCGGCACAATGGACCTGAAGGAAGACAGCTCCGATCAGCTTTCCTGATTGAGACCGATCCGGCGGGCACTGCGTTCCTCCAACCTCTGGAAGCCCTCATAGATCATGATGGCGAGAAGGCCGACGACCAGACCGCCCTGCACGACAAAGGCGGTATTGGTCGATAGCAGTCCCGCGATAATCACCTCGCCCAGGGTCTTGGCGGCCACGGTCGAGCCGATAGTGGCCGTCGCCAGCGAGATCACCGCCGACAGCCGGATCCCGGCCAGGATCAGCGGCAAGGCAAGCGGCAGCTCGACCCGGGTCAGGCGCTGGCGGCGGGTCAGGCCCATGCCGCGCGCTGCCTCGGTCACGTCGGGCGGCAGGTTGGTCAGCCCGGTCAGGGTGTTTTCGAAGATCGGCAGCAGCCCGTACAGGAACAGCGCGACCAGCGTCGGCCCGGCCCCGAAGCCCATGACCGGCACGGCCAGGGCCAGCACGGCGACCGGCGGGAAGGTCTGCCCGACCGAGGTCACGGTGCGCGCCAACGGCAGGAACTCGCGCCCCGAGGGCCGGGTGACCAGAATCCCCAGCCCGACCGCAACCAGCGTCGAGGCGGTGACCGCCAGCGCCACCAATGCCAGATGCGACAGCGTCAGGCTGAGCAGGCTGGTCTGGGTATAGATCGCCAGGGCATTGTTCTTGGTCAACGGCTCGAACAGCCAGGCGAAGCTGGTCGGGCTGATCAGGAAGACCACCAGAAACAGTGCCGCAGCGATCAGCAGAATCCGCCCGATCATGACGCCTCGGCCCCCGCGCCGGCGGCGCGCAATTGCAAAGCGGCCAGGGTGACGATGCCGCCGCCCTCGACCGGCAGGATATCGCGGCCCGACCACAGGCATTCGGCAAGCGCATCGCGCAGGCTGGCCTCGGGGGAAATCGGCTCGCCCGGGGCCTCGCCGGGCTGGGTCAGCTCGCCCACGCGGTCCAGCGACAGCAGGCGGAAGGGCCGCTCGCCGGTGCCGATCAGGGCCTGAACGAAAGGGGTGGCCGGCGCGGTCAGGATTTCGGCGGGCGGGGCGTATTGCAGCAGCTTGCCCTTGTCCATGACCGCGATCTGATCGCCAAGTGCCACGGCTTCTTCCATGTCATGAGTGACGATCATCAGCGTGGTACCAAGCCGGCGCTGAATGGCGCGCAGATCTTCCTGCGCCTTGGCCCGGATCACCGGATCGAGCGCGCCGAAGGGCTCATCCATCAGCAAAAGCTCTGGCCGCGCGGCCAGAGCGCGGGCGACGCCGACGCGCTGCTGCTGGCCGCCGGAAAGCACATCCGGCATCCGGTTGCGAAACTGGGCCGGATCGAGCTGGAACAGCTCCAGCAGTTCATCGACTCGGGTCGAGATATCCTTGTCGGACCAGCCGAGCAGGCGCGGCACGGTGGCGATGTTTTCACCGACGGTGCGATGGGGGAACAGCCCGTGGCCCTGAATGGCATAGCCGATGCGCCGGCGCAGCAGATGAACCGGCTGGCTGGCGGTGTCTTCGCCGCCGATCAGCACCCGGCCCGATGTCGGCTCAACCAGCCGGTTGACCATGCGCAAAAGCGTGGTCTTGCCGGAACCGGAAGTGCCGACAAGCGCGGCGATCTGGCCCTTTTCCACGGTGAAGCAGACCTGATCGACGACGGTATTGTCGCCATAGCGCTTGGTCAGATTCTGGATCTCGATCATGGCTGGGCCCTTTCCTTTCCGCGATAGTCGAGCGCCTCGACCCCGAGATCCAGCGCGATCCCTGCCACCAGTGCCAGCGCAATGGTGGGCAGCGCGCCCAGCAGGACCAGATCCATCGCGGTCTGGTTCAGGCCCTGAAAGACGAATGTGCCAAAACCGCCGCCGCCGATCAGGCCGGCGATGACGGCAAGGCCGATATTCTGCACCAGCACGATGCGCACGGCCGCCAGAATGACCGGCAGCGACAGCGGGATCAGCACGCTGGTCAGCACCTGGCCAGAGGTCATGCCCAGCCCGAAGGCGGCATCGCGGGTGGCGGGCGAAACCCCATTCAACCCGACCAGCGTGTTCGACACCACCGGCAGCAGCGACTAGAGAAACAGCGCGACAAGCGCCGGAAACAGCCCGATCCCGGCAATCCCGGCAGCCGCAGCGCCCGGCACATTGGCGGCGATCCAGCCGAAGATCGGGATCATGATCCCGAAGAGCGCCAGCGAGGGGATGGTTTGCAGGATGTTCAGACTGCCCAGCACGCCCCGGCGCAGGCGCGGCACCTGATAGATCAGAACCCCAAGCGGCAACCCGGCCAGCAGTGCCAGCCCCAGCGACCCGAAGGCCAGCACCAGATGACGTATGGCTTCGCGGGCGAAAAGATCCCTGCGGGCCGCGTATTCGCGCATGACCGACACCTGATCGAGCCAGCCCGACCACAGGATCAGCCAGATCACCGCGACCGAGCCGATCAGCATCAGCCAGCGCTGCACCAGACCGAGCCTCATCCGCGACAGCGCATCCGCCGCCATCAGGGCAAAGGCCAGAAACAGCAGCCAGAAGCCGGATGCAGGCGCAACGCGGGCCATGGCATTGCCTTCGGGCGTCAGCGCCCGGGCCGTGGCGCCAAGCACCAGAAGAACCGCGATAACCCCGCCGCAGCCAAGCGCCAGGCGCAGGCCTAGCGGCAAGCGGGCCCAGATCCCGGCAAGCAGCGCCGCCGTCAAGGCCGCGATCAGCACCCAGCCGGCCGGGCCAAGCGCATCGAGCCACACCCCTTCGCCGGCAACGATCCGGTTGGCCTTGAACTGGACCAGAGGGGCGATCAGCGCCACCAGACCGATGACCGCAAACAGAAGCCCCGGCCGGCTGATCGGCAGAGGCGCGCGTTCTGCTGAGGAAATCGGCAAATCGGTCATCTCGGTCCTTCGGAAGGGCGGGCGGCGCCGGGCCGCCCGCAGATGCTTACTTCAGGATACCCTGCTGGGTCAGATAGTCCCTGGCAACCGCATTCGCGGGCTCGCCGCCGACCTGAATGCGGCCGTTCAGCTCCTGCAGGGTTTCCAGCGACAGGCCCTCGAAGATCGGGTTCAGCACTTCCGCGATCTGCGGATATTCGGCCAGAACCTCTTCGCGCACCAGCGGGGCGGGCTGATAGACCGGCTCGACCGCCTTGTCGTCTTCCATGACCACCAGCCCGGCCGGGGCGATCCCGCCATCGGTGCCGTAGACCATGGCGGCATTGACGCCCGAGGTCTGCTGAGCCGCCGCCGCAATGGTCGCAGCCGTATCGCCGCCCGACAGCTGGACCAGCTGATCGGGCTTCAGTTCGAACCCATAGGTGCTCTGGAAGGCGGGCAGCGCCGCCGGCGAGGTGACGAATTCGGTCGAAGCGGCCAGCTTCACATCGCCGCCGTCAGCGACATATTTGCCGAAATCGGACATGGTCTTCAGGCTGCCGCCCTCGGCGATGTCCTGACGCACGGCAATCGCCCAGGTGTTATTGGCCGGCGAAGGCGTCAGCCAGACGATCTTGTTGGGCTTGTCCAGCTCTGCCGCGCGGGCATAGCCTTCGGCGGCGTTCTTCCAGACATCGCTGTCGGCCTCATTATGGAAGAAGGCGGCATTGCCGGTATATTCCGGGTAGATGTCGATCTGGCCCGAGGTCAGCGCATCGCGCAGGATCGGCGTACCGCCCAGTTGCAGCTTGTCCTGAACCGGCAGGCCGGCATTTTGCAGGGCGAGGAACACGATATTGCCCAGCAGCCCGCCTTCGGTGTCGATCTTCGAGGAGACGACGATATCCTTTGCACTTGCGGCGCCGGCAGTCAGCCCGATCAGGGCGGCGGCGGCCAGAGTGGTGATGCGTTTCATCTGCGATACTCCTGTTGCAGTCGCTTGGCGTCATTGCGTTCGGATTTTCAGCCGGGTGCAATCCCCAAAATGGCATCGAAAGGCAAAAAAGATGCCGTTGCAAGCAGTCCGGCCCGGAAATCGGGCGCGGTCAGCGCATCGTGCAGGGCGGTCAGGCCGGCCGATTGCGGGCGATCGCAGGTCAGGGTCGGGATATGGCGCCGGGTCTCGCTATGCAGCATTTCGATCACGCCCGGTCCCGGTGGAACCCCGCGCAGATCCAGTGCCTGCGCGGCCAGCATGGCCTCGACCGCCTGCAACCAGTCGATGGCGGTGACCTGTTCATGCAGCTGCCCGGCGGAAAGCGAGATGAAGGCGGCCTCGTCCTCAAGCCCGGCGGCAACCGCCTGATTGAGCACCGAAACCGGGGTCGAGGCGGTGGTTGCCCGCACCATCTGTTCCAGCGCCAGTTTCATGACCGGGCCATAGCCGGTTGCGACAATGCCGGGCGGCACCAGATTGACCGGCAACCCTTCCAGCTGGCCATTGACCATCAGCAGGCAGCGGTTGAAGGCATTGCGGGCCAGATGCGCCAAAGCCAGCTGAACCGAGGCCAGCCGCATCGACAGCGACAAAAGCAGGCTTCCGCCCGAGGTCACCACCTGCCCATCCATGACGATCGGATTGTCATCGACATGGGCGGTCTCAGCCCGGGCAGAACGCCCGGCCTCCAGCAGGGCATTGGCCGAGGCGCCGAAGACCTGGGCGATCATCCGGGCGGAAAGCGGATCATGGACGCGGTGGGCCTCGGGCCATTGCGCGCCTTCGGTGGCGCGCAGCAGCCAATCGGCCACGGCATATTCCTGCGGCAGCCCGTTCAGCATCGCAGCGCGCCAGACATTGCGATCCAGCGCCATGGCCTGCGCCCCCATGGCCGCCAGCGCCATTTCCCGGCGCAGGCTGCATCCGGCCCGCATGATATAAAGGATCGCCTTGGCCAGCCCGAAAGAGTTCGAGGCCACCGCCGCCAGCCCGTCGCGCGGCGGCATCGGATGGGGCTTCATGCCGATCCGGGCCAGAGCCTCGCCGGCCGGCATGGTCTCGTCCTTCAGCCGGGCCATGCCCTCGCCGGCCATGACCGTGGCCAGCTGGCCCATCTGGCCCAGATCGGCCGCCCCGGCCGAGCCGCGCCGGTTCAGCACCGGCAGCAGGTCGTGGCGCAGCATCTCTTCCAGAAAGCGAACGAATTCGACCGACACCCCGATCTGTCCGGTCAGCGCCGAATTCAGCCGCAGGGCGACGGTCATCCGGGTAGCCTCGATCGAGGCCTCCTCGCCCACCGCGACCTGATGGGCGAAGGGCAAGGCGCGGGAATAGGTTTCCATCTCCTGCCCGTGCTGCTCGACATCCTTCAGCGCGCCGACCCCGGTGGTCGCCCCATAAATCGCCTGCCCATGGCCGAGCGCTTCCAGAAAGCATTTCCGGCCAGACGCGACCCGGGCTACCGCTGCCTCATCGAGAGTGATGCGGGCCCGGCCAGACGCAATCCGCCACATTGTCGTCAGGTCGATTTCGGACCCGCTGAGAGTAACATCACGATCTGACGCCACGCTTTGCTCTCCACTAGATGTAATCGGTACTAGATGTAATCGGTGGGGCGAGGATGAAAATCGCTCCGCCTTCGAACCGGCGTTATCATGTGATGCACCGCCCTGAAAGGTGGGGCGTTTTCGTCTGCTGCTGCCCTGTCGGATGACAGGGCATGGATTGGCCGGAAAATGCCGGCACAATTCGTGGCCGCGGCGCGCATCGGCGCGATGGACCTGCTTTCGCAGAAGGTCCGGCCCTGCATCCGATCCGCCTAGCATTCGGGCAGGTTGACCGCGATACCGCCGGTCGAGGTTTCCTTGTATTTGTGATCCATGTCATGGCCGGTCTCGCGCATGACCTTGATGCAATTGTCCAGCGGCATGAAATGCTGACCATTGCCGCGCAGCGCCAGCGAGGCTGCCGAGACCGCCTTGATCGCGCCAAGGGCATTGCGCTCGATACAGGGGACCTGCACCAGCCCGGCCGCCGGATCGCAGGTCATGCCGAGATGATGCTCCAGCGCGACCTCGGCCGCGTTCTCGACCTGCTCATTGCTGCCGCCAAGCGCCGCGCAGAGCCCGGCCGCCGCCATTGCCGAAGCGGAACCGACTTCGCCCTGACAGCCGACCTCGGCGCCCGAGATCGAGGCATTATGCTTGATCAGCCCACCAATCGCCGCGGCGACCAGCAGAAGGTCGCGGCAGCCGGCCTGGTTCGCGCCGATGCAGTGATCGCGATAATAGCGCAGCACCGCCGGGATCACCCCCGCCGCGCCATTGGTCGGGGCGGTGATGACCCGGCCACCAGCGGCATTTTCTTCGTTCACCGCCATGGCGTAGCAGCTCATCCAGTCATTGGCCTGATGGGGCTGGACCATGTTCAGCCCTCTTTCGGCCTGAAGCTGGTCATGGATCGCCTTGGCCCGGCGCCGCACATTCAGCCCGCCCGGCAGAATCCCTTCGCGCGACAGCCCACGCTCGACGCAATCATCCATGACCGCCAGCAGCCGGTCGATGCGCCGGTCGAGCCCGCTGCCATGCAGGACGGTTTCATTGGCGCGCTTCATCCTGGCAATGCTCATCCCCGATTGGGCGCCCATGGCCAGCATTTCGCGGGCCATGCCGAAGGGATAAGGGAAATCCAGCGCCGCCTTCTGGTCATGCAGGCCCGGAGCGCCCGATTGCTGAGCCTCCAGCTCGGCGGCGGTCAGAACGAAGCCGCCCCCGACCGAATAATAGGTCTCGCGGTGCCAGGCATGACCGGCGCCATCGAAAGCGGACAGGATCATCCCATTGGCATGACCCGGCAAGGGCGGTCCGTAATCGAAGATCAGATCCGCGTCCGGGTTGAACTGCAAAGGCGGCAGGCCCTCGGGGTGGATCATGCCGGTCTGTCGCACCTCGGCCTCCAGCCTATCCGCCTGATCGAGGTCGAGCGTTTCCGGCAAAAGCCCGCAGAGCCCCAGAATCACCGCCCGGTCGGTGGCGTGGCCCTTGCCGGTAAAGGCGAGCGATCCGTGCAGGCTGGCGGTAACCCGGTCCAGCTGACCGGCACCGGGGATCTTTTCGACCCCGCCGCGCAGATCGTCCAGAAAGCGGGCGGCAGCCAGCATCGGCCCCATCGTATGGGACGAGGAGGGCCCGATACCAATCTTGAAGATATCGAAGATCGAAAGAAACATCGGAGGCCTGTTCGCAAGGGCCGGACGATGCGCCGGCGGTCATGGCCTGAATCATAGGTGGTCATTGCCGCAGAGCAACCATGGAAATCAGGTTCGTCGCCAACCGAGCCGAAGAAACAAGAAAAGCCGCCGCGATTGCGGCGGCTTGACGTTGACGGAGGCCGTCGCGGAATTCACGTCCCTGGATGATCTCGGGCTGGCGGTTCTGGCCGTCGAGCTTGCGCCATTTCTTCTGCGCCGACATCACCAGCCTGAAGGCCATGGCCAGCCCCCGGTCTTGCGCGGAGACAAGCACTTGCTGCGCCTGGTTCGGTGCCGGACGGTCGCGAAAATGCGCTCGTGTCGCGCAGCAATAAAGTTTGCACCTGAATCGCGAAGCCTCGACTCCCGATCACCACTTCATAGCAATAAAGTTTGCACTTGAACAGCAGTAGGCGTCCCGGACGACCAGCAATTGCGGCCAGCCCAACCATGCCCTATCCAGCCAGACCAGCGTAGGCGAACCTCCTCCCTTAGCCAGCTTCCCGCCAGAGAATGCGATCGCGAAGAACTCAGCGGAAACTCTGATGAATCGCAGCAACGACAGCACGTCCTTCGTTCAATGCCGCTTCGATCATAGTCTGAAGGTGGAGCGTGGTCGCGCCACGCGTGCCGACATAGCCAGATCGGACCAGTTCGACGAATGCTTCAGTGCGCAGATAATGGCCATCAAGCTCTGTGTGGTCAATGCGAATGCTGCCCCGGCTCCCGCGCATATCACCGCTATCAAGCATATGATTGAGATGACCAAGGCTAATCACGATGCCTGCCGCACTCGCTGCTGAGTGGCGTTTCATCATTTTCACGAAGAAGGCGCCGGGATGGAGGCGGTACGGTCCTTGGGAATCGAGATCTCGATCAAATTGTCGCATGCGGTCGAGTTCTTGCTCGAACTGCCGGTCTATCCGGACTTGCCATCCCTCGCCCATGTCGTGGTGGCGCTCAAGCATCTTATATTGCAACATTACCAGTGCACCGCGTCGTTCGTTGAGGTAGATCAGATCGACCCCAAGAAGCCGCTCAAGCGGTCGGCGATTGGCAGTGTAGATCGCAAGCTCGCCGTCATGTTTTCTAAAGCGTGCCCATCCGGTCAAATCGCTTTCATCCATCGTCCAGCCCGGCAACCACCGCGCATCATGTTCGATCACAGCATCCTCGAGCAAGCGGATTGGACTTGTCTCGGAAAAGTGCCGGTTTCTTGAGAGCATGAGAGCGATCAAGGAGACGGACAATGACGAACAAACCGACAGCAGAATTCAAGCGTGAGGCGGTGCGGATCGCCCTGA
>JBKEBH010000123.1:0-5079 GCA_047973065.1 Paracoccus sp. (in: a-proteobacteria)
CAGCGAGCTGGAGAAGCTGTGATAAAGGGGGCTGTAATGGCCCCTTTAAGACCCCGTTTCAGAAAATGTGTCCGCTGCAGAAATGGTTGTCACGCTCTGCAAAATCGGTTGTAACGCTACAGCCGGCGATAACCCGGATGGCAACAGCGTGAAAAAGGGGGCCGCAAAGGCCCCTTTAAACGTCTGTTCCAGAAAGTTTGTCCGCTGCAATATCGAGTGACGCAACTTGAAAAGACCTGTGTCGCACTACAATGATAGTGCGGGCGGAGCCTCACGATGCCCATTGCAGGCCCGGATGCCGATGCCAAATCCCAAGGTATGAGACGGATTTCGCCCAGCACCTATTGTAAGGCCAGTAAATACAGGATTTTTTGTCGCGCGAGAGCAGGGCCATGGAGCGGGTGAAGGGAATCGAACCCTCGTCGTAAGCTTGGGAAGCTTCTGCTCTACCATTAAGCTACACCCGCATGGCGTCTGCGCTATCTCAGGCGCGCGGGCGCGTCAAGTCTCAGCGCAGGCCCATCTCGGCCAGCTCGGCCGCCAGCCCCGGCGGCAGCGTGTCGTCATGGGCGCGGGCCCCGGCCAGATCGGGCGGGGCGTCGGCGGGGGCGAGATAGCGCCATCCCTGGAAGGGGCGGCGGGGCACGGCGGTGGTGCGCCGCAGATCGGTATCGAGAATCAGCGCGCAGCGGCGGATGCCGTCATCGCCGATATGTTCCTCCAGCCCGATCAGCTTCTGGCGGGCCAGCATCGTGCCCTTGAAGACCCAATAGATCGAGCCGCCGGCCAGCAGCTCGGTCTCGCGTTTGGGCCACATCCGGGTGACATGCCGGCAAGGGCCATTGCCAAAGCGCTGGCGCTGCCAGGCTTCCAGATCTTCGGGCCCTTCGGCGCCGACGCAGAGTTTCATCAGATTGACGTAACAGGTCATGCAACCGATATAGAATGCGAATCCCGCGGGGCAAAGGGCAACCGACATGACAGCACGAACTCAACTGATCTGGTGGGGCGCTGCGGCGCTGGTGCTCATGCTCTCGCTGTGGCTGTTCGGGCAGGCGATCCTGCCCTTCGTCATTGGCGCCGGCATCGCCTATCTTCTCGATCCGCTCGCCGACCGGCTGGAGGCGGTGGGGCTGAGCCGGATCGCCGCGGTCGTGCTGATCACCTTGATCGCCGCTTTGGCCTTCATCGGCTTCATCCTGTTCCTGGCCCCGATGATTCTGCGCCAGACCTCCCAGCTCATCGACGCGCTGCCGGACATGATCGGTCGGCTGGAGGGTCTTCTGCTGGCGCGCTTCCCCGATCTTCTGGCCGAGGGCGGGCCGGTGCAGAGCGGGCTGAAGAACCTCTCGTCGCTGATCGCGCAGAAAGGCGGGGCTGTGCTCAGCTCGCTGCTCAATTCGGTGGCCAGCGTGGTTTCGGTGATTGCATTGCTGGTCATCGTGCCGGTGGTGACCTTCTATCTGCTGCTCGACTGGGATCATATGGTGGCCAGAATCGATGCGCTGCTGCCGCGTCAGCATGCGCCGGTCATCCGCCGTCTGGCCCATGAGATCGACGACACCCTGTCGGGCTTTCTGCGCGGGCAGGGGACGGTGATGCTGATCCAAGGCACCTTCTATTCGGTTTTGCTGATGGCGGTCGGGCTGCCCTACGGCATTGCGATCGGCATGGGCGCGGCGCTTCTGGGGGTCATTCCCTATGTCGGCTCGCTGATCGGCGGGGCGACGGCGATCGGGGTGGCGATGTTCACCTTCTGGAACGAGCCGATCTGGATCGTCGCGGTGGCGGCGATCTTCATCATCGGGCAGGTGGTCGAGGGCAATTACCTGCAGCCCAAGATCGTCGGCAATCATGTCGGGCTGCATCCGGTCTGGCTGCTGCTGGCCCTGTCGGTCTTCGGCTCGCTTTTCGGCTTTGTCGGGATGATCATTGCGGTGCCGCTGGCCGCATCCCTGGGCGTTCTGGTTCGCTATGCGGCCGAACGCTATGTTGCCAGCCCGCTTTATACCGGCGTGCGGCCTCCGCCGCCCGAGCCGGTGCCGGTTCTGGTCGAGATGGTGCCTGAGGGAACCCTGGCCAATCTGCGCGCCCTGGAGGAAGCCGCCCCGTCCGATGATGGCGACGCTGTCTGATCCGTGGCCCGTCAGCTTACCTTCGATCTGGGCCATGAGCCCGCGCTTGGCCGCGATGACTATCTGGTCAGCCCGGCCAATGCGTTGGCTTTGGCCATGCTGGACCAGCCGCAGGCCTGGCCGCAGGGCCGGATGCTGCTGATCGGGCCGGAAGGGGCGGGTAAGACCCATCTCGCGGCGATCTGGACAGCAGATCACGATGCGGCATGCTTGCCCGGACGGGCATTGGATATTGCCGCAGCCGATGCTCTGGCCGTGCCGGAGGGCGCAGTGGTCATCGAGGATGCCGACGGTGTCGCAGGCCTGGCCGGGCCGGAGCAGGCATTGTTCCATCTGTGGAACCTGAGTGCCGCACGCGGCTGCCGGCTGCTGCTGACCGCCCGAGGTCCGGTGCGCGATTGGGGGCTGAGCCTGCCCGATCTGACCAGCCGGATGGCCGCGACCCCGGCGATTCGCATCGAGGCCCCGGATGAGGCGCTGCTGGCTGCGGTTCTGGTCAAGCTGCTTGCCGACCGCCAGCTGAGCGCCCCGGCCGGGCTGATCGACTGGCTCACGCTGCGCATGGACCGCGATCTTGGCCTTGCCCGGCGGCTGGTCGCCGTGCTCGACGCCGAGATGATGGCCGAGAGGCGCCCGCTGACCCGAGGGCTGGCCGGGGATCTGCTGGAACGGCTGAGCGGGGTTTAGTCTTATCTGGACGGCTCGGAGCTGTCACAGCCCTGTCATATCATTCTTTCAGAAGCAGGGAGAGGCAGATCCTCGCCGCTGGCGCTTGCAGCTGTGCTATGAGAATGAATATCTGCGTCAAGCAAGCCGCCCTTATCCGTTCCTCAACCGATCCGGTCCGAAACCATGACACAAGCCGATTTCCTCAAGACCTCCATCCCTGCGGCAACTGCCCTGAAGGAGGGGACGCCGACCGGGCCGGCGCGGTTCTTCAACCGCGAGCTCAGCTGGCTGAGCTTCAACTGGCGGGTGCTGGACGAGGCGCGCAATGTGCGGGTGCCTTTGTTGGAGCGGCTGCGGTTTCTGGCGATCTCGGCGACCAACCTCGATGAGTTCTACACCGTGCGCGTCGCCGGGCTGCGCGAGCTGGTGCGCGAGGGCAACAGCGTGCCGTCGCATGACGGGTTGACGGCGGAAGAACAGCTGCGTCTGATCAATGCCGATGCCCGCCGGCTGCTTGGGGCGCAGCAATCGGTCTGGAACGGGCTGCGCAAGGATATGGAGGCCGAGGGCATCGTGATCCTGTCGCGCAGCCGGGTCACGCGCTCCGAGGCGGAATTCCTCAAGCGCTATTTCATCGACCAGGTGTTTCCGGTCCTGTCGCCGCTGGCGATCGACCCGGCGCACCCGTTCCCCTTCATCCCCAATGCCGGCTTCTCGCTGGCGCTGGAACTGGCGCGCGAATCCGATGGGCGGCGTATGCAGGCGCTGTTGCCGATCCCGGCGCAGCTGCCGCGTTTCGTGCGCCTGCCCGGCACCTCGCGCTTTCTGCGGCTGGAAGACCTGCTGCTGATGCATCTTTCCAGCCTGTTCCCGGGCTATCGCGATATCGGCAATTGCGCCTTCCGGGTGCTGCGCGACAGCGATCTGGAGGTCGAGGAAGAGGCCGAGGATCTGGTGCGCGAATTCGAGACCGCGCTCAAGCGGCGCCGGCGCGGTTCGGTCATCCGGCTCAAGATCACCGATGGCGCCCCCGATGGCCTGCGCCGGATCATCATGGAGGAGCTTCATGTCACCCCCGATGAGGTGGTCGAAGTGTCGGGCCTTCTGGGGATGACCGATCTGAAGGAACTGGTGCTGGACGACCGCCGCGATCTGCAATGGCCAGGCTTTTCGCCCCGCGTGCCCGAACGGGTGCAGGATCATGAGGGTGATATGTTCGCGGCGATTGGCCAGAAGGACATGCTGCTTCATCACCCCTATGAGACCTTCGACATGGTGATCCGCTTCCTGCAGCAGGCGGCGCGCGATCCCAATGTGCTGGCGATCAAGCAGACGCTTTACCGCACCTCGCGCGACAGCCCGATTGTCGATGCGCTTTGCGAAGCCGCCGAGGCCGGAAAATCGGTGACCGCCCTGGTCGAGCTGAAGGCGCGTTTCGACGAGGCCGCCAATATCCGCCAGTCGCGCCGGCTGGAACGGGCAGGGGCCCATGTCGTTTACGGCTTTGTCAATTATAAAACCCACGCCAAGATTAGCAGCGTGGTCCGGCGCGAGGGCGACAGGCTGGTCACCTATACCCATTGGGGGACCGGCAACTATCACCCGATCACCGCGCGCATCTATACCGACCTGTCGCTGTTTACCTGCGACGCGGCGCTCGGGCGCGATGCGACCAAGGTCTTCAACTTCCTGTCCGGCTATGTGCAGCCCGAAGGGCTGGAAAACCTGTCGATCTCGCCGATCTCGATGAAGGCCAGCCTGATCGAGATGATCGGGCGCGAAGCCGAATATGCCCGCGCCGGCCGTCCCGGGGCGATCTGGGCCAAGATGAATTCGGTGATCGAGCCCGATATCATCGACGCACTTTACGCTGCCAGTCAGGCCGGGGTGAAGATCGATCTGGTGATCCGCGGCATCTGCGGGCTGCGCCCCGGGATTGAGGGCCTGTCGGACAATATCCGGGTCAAATCCATCGTCGGCCGCTTTCTGGAACATTCCCGCATCATCTGTTTCGGTGCCGGGCATGGCTTGCCGTCACGCAAGGCGCGGGTCTTCATCAGCTCGGCCGACTGGATGGGGCGCAACCTGAACCGGCGTGTGGAAACCCTGGTCGAATGCCTGAACGACACGGTCAAGGCGCAGATCGTTTCTCAGGTCATGGCCGCGAATATGGCCGATGAGGCGCAAAGCTGGATCCTGCATCCCGACGGGCGCTACCTGCGGCATCTCCCCGCAGGGCGCGAGGATCTGTTCAATTGTCACCGCTTTTTCATGG
>JBKEBH010000151.1:0-2926 GCA_047973065.1 Paracoccus sp. (in: a-proteobacteria)
AGCAATTTGCGCGTGGCCTTGTAGCTGCTGGTGTCGACCACGAGGAAGGTCAGCAGCGTCCGGCCTAGCTTGCAGCCGTCGAGAACGGCGACGGTGCCCTTGATTACGCCATCGCGTTTCATGCGCTTCACCCGGTCATGCACGGCGGGCGCGGAGAGATGCACGATCTTGCTGAGTTCGGCGTAGCTACGCGAGGCATCCTCAGCCAGCGCGCCTAATATCCTTCGGTCGATCGCGTCCAGGTCAGCCGGATGGTGACGCACCTGCCGAACCACATCTGTTTCTTTGTCCAAAGCCGCCATCTTGGGTTCATCTCCGAACGTCATGTCTTATCTAGGCAGCATAGCCGAACATCGTTCGGGTTGAAACATCACAATCGGAGACCTCCCCCATGCCAGTCGCATTGTTCGCGCTGGCGATCGGCGCATTCGGTATCGGCCTGACTGAATTCGTCGTCGCTGGCATCCTGCCGCAGATCGCCAGGGATCTCGGCGTCGACATCCCCGCCGCCGGGCTGATGGCCACCATCTACGCCCTGGGCGTGTTCGTGGGCGCGCCAGTCCTGACCATCCTGGGCGCGAAAGTCTCACGCAAGACGATGCTGATCGGCCTCGCCGTCATCTTCACCCTGGGCAACGCGCTGACCGCCATCGCCCCGACGCTGCCCATCGCGCTTGCGGGCCGCATCCTGACCGCGTTCAACCATGGCACCTTCTTTGGTATCGGCTCGATAATCGCCGCATCCTTGGTCGCAACGGATCGGCGGGCGAGCGCCATCGCCTTCATGTTTTCGGGCCTGACCATGGCGAACCTGATCGGCGTGCCGACTGGCACCTGGCTTGCGCAGGTCTACGACTGGCGGCTGGTGTTCTGGCTGATCGCTGGGATCGGGCTTATCACCGCGCTGAGCGTGGCGCTGCTGGTGCCCCGGATCGAGGCGGGCAAGGCCATCGCGCTGAAGGCCGAATTGCGGGCCTTCATTGATCCGCAGGTGCTGCTGGCCATGGGCATAACGATATTCGGTCCGGCCGGCTTCTTCACTTCGATCACCTATATCGCGCCAATGATGGTCGAGGAAACGGGCCTCTCGGAAGCGGGTGTCGCGCGGATCATGGTTCTGTTTGGTCTGGGGTTAGTAGTCGGTAACTGGATCGGTGGCCGCTTCGCTGACCGCTCGCTATTCGGAACGTTGTTCGTGACACTTGCGGCGCAGGCCGCAGTGCTGTTCGTCTTCTGGATCGGCGCCGGTAGCTCGGCCGTGGCTTCCGCCTCGGTGTTCTTGATGGCGGCCTTCGGCTTTGCCACGGTATCGCCGATCCAGAAGCTGGTGATGGAGCGTGCCACCCGCGCGGGCGCGCCCACCTTGGCAGCGTCGGTAAATATTGGGATGTTCAATCTCGGGAATGCCATCGGGGCATGGGTCGGCGGCGCGACCATCGCGGCCGGCTTCGGGCTTGCGGCTCCAAACTGGGCTGGAGCGCTACTGTCTGTTGTGGCCTTGAGCTTAGCAGTAATCGCATCAATGGTCGATGCTCGGGGGTATTCTCAATCGATCAGATACACCGACTGCTGACAAAAACCGGCAATTCGTCGAACAATACAACGTCGGCCTTCTGGCGGGCGCCGCCGCGCTGCTAAGCAGATTGTTTTTGGTTGTCCCACGCTGCCTCTTTTGATTCCCGGTTTTCAGATTGGGAGTCGCCGATCACAGACGGAAGCATGATACCGGCGAAGCGGCCCCGAAAGCGAAGGCTGAGGATAGCGCGAACCACCGAAAAATTGCCGGGATATTGATCCGCGGCGGCGCATCGCTTGGTGCCCGATCATGTGCGGCTGGAAGTCAAGGCATTGAATTTGATTTGAAACCTGACTGTTGACTTCACTACGCCCATTTCGGAAGCGATGCTGCATCAACGACAGGATGCACCCGGAGACCGAGATGACCCGCTAGACCGCCCGCACCAATGATGCAGTCCTCGCCACCTTTGCCGCGAAGAAAGCCGAAATCGACGCGATGCTGGCCCGGTTGCAGGCCTTCAGCGAGGACCATTTCGGCACCGATCCGGAACAGGTGAACTGGAGCGACCTCGGCAGCCTCGAATATCAGGCCCATCTACTGAAGCAGATCAGCGACTTCGCCTTCGGTGAGGGCGAACACGCCGCCTGACGCCACTGCAGATACCGACCGCCACGCCCCGCCCGCGCGCGGGGCCCGGCTCCATAGAAGCCGACCGCAGACTGCGGCGGCAATCCACGGAGCTTTCCATGACGATACTCACCGGGACGCAGTCCCTGATCCTCACCCGCGCCAGCGCCCGGCCGGGCAACCTCGCCCTTCCGCTGCCGGAGGGACTGCATGGCGCGGCGGCGAAGATGGCCATCGGCCGGATGATCAAGCTCGGCTGGATCGAAGAGGTCGACGCCAATCTCCGGCGCGGCGAGCCGCTCTGGCGTGAGACCGGCGATGGACATGGCACCACGCTGATCGCGACCGAGGCCGGGCTGGACGCCATCGGCATCGATCCGGTGGTGGTCAGGACCATGGCCGGGTTGCGCGACGCGAAACCCGAGGCCATTGCCGCCGCCCAGCGCCCCGGCACGAAACAGGCTCAGCTGATTGCCATGTTGCAGCGACCTGACGGCGCGAGTATCGCGGAGATCGCCGAGGCGACGGGATGGCAGTCACATAGCATCAGGGGCGCCATTTCCGGTTCGCTGAAGAAGAAGCTGGGGCTGACGGTGACCTCCGAAAAACTCGCCGAAAGGGGGCGGGTCTACAAATTATGCAGAGCTCTGCATAAACGATAATATGCGGAGCCGAGGGTTATGCGGAGCGCGCTGCGGAATCCGCATCTGATCAGTGGGTTGGGCATGCGTCGCTCCGCATAACGTGATTGGGGTCGAGGTCTTCAACGGCGCCTTCGGG
>JBKEBH010000155.1:0-3769 GCA_047973065.1 Paracoccus sp. (in: a-proteobacteria)
TCGTCCGGGCGCGCTTGATCAGGTCCGGCACTGACATATCGGCAGGTGTTCCCATCGCTTCGCGCAGTATGGCGACAATCTCCGCGTCGCCCATCGCATCTTCGCCGGCTTCATCGCCCTCGGCAGAGCACATCGCCTGCATATTGATCGCCGGATTGTTGGTCAGAGCGGCATTGATGATTTCCAGCACTTCGCCCGCCCGCGAAACCTTGATGGCCGGGCTGATGAAGCGGTATTCGCGCCCCTCAACCATGGCCTTTCCGGTTGGCGTCCACGCGATCAGGCCCCAGCTGCCGTCCTTGCGCGCCGCCAGTTCCTTGACCCAACCGACCGCAGGTGCCGGACGCGTATTGCGAAACTCAAGGGCGTGATCCATATCCACGGGCATGCCGCGTTCGAGCTTGGCGCATGATCGGGCGATGACAGCAGCCATATCCTTGACATATCACGGGCCACGGTCATCGATCATGTCACACTTGCCAGCAGGCAGAAACTGCACCCAGCTTTCGGCTTTGTCCGCTTCAAGCTCGGGCAGCGGTGTCGTTTTCATTTTCGGTTCGTCAGCCATGGTGATCACTCCTGAAGATAGGGCGTGACCAGCAGGTCAGCAGAACCCTGCCAGACATTCGTTCCGACGCCGGGCAGCTCTTCCGCCGTCAGCAGCGCCCGCGCTACCGCCTCATGGGCGGGCGGCACCACCAGAAGATTGGGCGTCACGCCCATGATCCGCCCGCCATCATAGCGCATGCCCTGCATGGCGATCCGGGCCGCTTCATAGCTTTCGGCGGTCAGCGGCTGTTTGGAGCCATAGGCGTATTGCCAGAGCCCGAACCCGGCATTCACCCGCGCCCGGATGCCATAAATGTAATGGTCGTGAAGGAACACCTCGCTATCGCTGTCCTTGTCCATCCGCTGCATCTGGTAGGGAATGCGGGTCTGGAAGACCAAGGGCTTGACCGGGCGGCTGACATCCAGCAGGAACCACGGCGTTCCGGTGCCGCCTCCGGAATTCGAAACCGAGCTTTCACTTCCATCGCCAGGAATGATAGGGTGATCCTCGTCGAAGAAAGGCTGACCGTCATAGCACCCGGCCTCAAAGCCACGCTTGAGAACTTCGAAGACCAACTCGTCGGGATGCGAGGCTGCAGCATGGGCCATCATGTTGACCTGGGGCGAGTAGATGCCCAGCCGGTCATCTTCGATATCCTCGCGCCGCACCCGGATCGTGCTTTCGAACTTCCGGTTTTCGAGGGTATAGCGCGCGGTCATCACGCCCTTGATATGCCGCTCCCCCAGCTATTCGCGCATCTGCGGCATGCCCGACAGCCAGCCATAGGTTTCATCGGACCCGGTGGATTTCACATCCATCGCGATCTTGTTCCAATTGACCGGGGTTGCCTCTACGGCCTTGTTGAAGAGGGTGTTGAAGCCGCTGAACATCTCGTTCAGCAAAGATGCGGTAATGTCCATGATCAGTCTTTCACAGGTTGAATGGAGGGCGCGTCGCAGATTTGCGCGCGCAGTCTGCGGACCCAGACGCTGCTGACACCATGTCGTGCCGCAAGCTCATTGGCCGAAAGGTCGGAGGTCAGGATATCGTGCTTGAGCCGCAGCGATTTCTGGATGCGTTCTTCACCTTGCCGGGACGGAACATCGACGCCGCAACCAGCATAATAGCGAACCAGCACGGCGGTGATTTCAGCGCCGAGCCTGTCCAGCAGCTTGCCTGTGACATTCTTCGGAACCCAAATGCGCCGCCCGCCATATGCATCAACCAAAGCAGATGCTGCGGCAGGGCCGTATTCCTTATTCAGAATGGTGGTGACATTTGACGCGGAATATACTCGCATAGACAGATCCCTGACTTCCTGTCAGAAACTCTAGACAAGTGGGCAGCACTTTAGCCGGGGGATGTAGTTTCAGGGTGGGGAAGGTGAACGATGAAGAACAGCAAATTGCCACCTTGCCCTGCTTCGGGCGATCTAAATGAATGGGTCGCGTGGCGAGATCAGCTTCGCACACGTAATGCACTGGATACAGAGATTGCAGAAGCTGATTGTAGGATTGAAGAGCTTGGCAGAATAAAAGCTGATCGGTTGCGGAACTGGGTTTTCTCCCCTCCGCGCGAAGCGCGGGTTCGAAAACGCGGTAGTGGGCCGAAGCTCGTTCTTCGGGCCGAGCCGGATCTGTTCGATGTGTCGGCATGGCGGCAGCGGCTAAAAGAGCTTGAGCGCGACGATCCCAGCGATTACCGCGATTTCCTGAATATACGAAAGGTCATCTCGAGGTCATCGAAGGCGAGCCGGACACTCCCCCCGAAAAGGCGGAAAATTGACCGCAGAGGTGTCATTCGGCCCGGCGTATGGGAATGCACCCGAAAATCCGACGCCCCCTTTTTTGAACGCGCTCAGGGGTTTTTAAACACCATTGAGAGGTAAGGGTATATGCACAGGGCGGTCATGCGGTGCCTGATCTGCAAAATTGACAGGGGCGACACCTTTCGGCACCGCCCCTGTTCGTTCACCTGACTGACCGGCTGTCAAGCAGCGCGGGTCTTCATCGCCTTGAGCGCGGTTATCGCCTTCCGCGCTGCCTCGGCCGAGAGAAAACGCAGGCTTGAGACCTTGAAGCAGCGTTCCAGCCATTTGTTCAACTGGTTCTCACCTTCATAGCGCCGCTGCGTGTATTCCCGCCAAAGCGCCCGGATCAGCTCGATCTGCGCGAAGCTTGCCATGCCGTCGCGCTTGCCGAAGTTCTGGCCCTGTGCCTGCATTGGACGGAAGCCCATATACTCGAACAGGCCCAAGCAGAAGGTCTGTTCCACTTTCTTCACAAACAATCCGCAACCAGTCAGCACCTTCTTTCGTCAGATGCTGGCCTTCATCCACCATCAGCCAGACCTGCATATTTGAGGAACTGGCCGATTTCATAGCGAAGCGAAGCTATGGTTCTACCCTTGATTTTGATGCCCAGAGCAAGCTTGCTCACGATGATTTCAGCAATGCTGAACGCGCCGCCTTCACTTGGTGCAATGGAAATCATGCGCGCATCGGGATCCGCCTCGAGCAGCATTTCAAGGGTAATCGTCTTCCCGCAACCAGGCACACCGCAGACCATGCTCATGGCCGGTCGCTGCTGCGCCCGGATCATATCTGCCGAAAGCATGATCTGCTTGGCAGTGCTGGTCTGCACAAAGTTTGGTACGCCCTGAGCCAGTGGGTTGGCAAGTTTCAGATGTTCTGTCATCTTCCTCTTCATGATTGGCGGGGTTCCCGCCGGTTTCTGGTGTGAGGGGAAGCATCCAAACTTGACCCCTCACGCCGCTTCATCCCGCAGCCTTTCTGGCTGCGAGGTTTCTTTTCATGTTTTCTTGTAGTTTTGCCCGCGAGAGCGTCAGGTCTTTCGGCTCTTCAATCGATTTGTCAGAAAACGGCATATCGGTATTGAACGCGACAACCTTCGGCTTTGCAGGCGGTGGTGCGGAGGTGTTCGTCATCATGAAAGTTTCGCGCAACGCCGCAACCTTGCGCTCGGTGTCTATGATCTTGTGTTTTTCGACCAAGTTCTTGACCCGGCGATCTTCCGCAACAGCTCGACGGCGTCCCGCCTCGTCTCCATGGCGGGTGGCCTCGTAAAACGGTAGGCTGTCAACTGAACGACTACCGGCTTCTTTGGTTGCCGCCCGGTATGCAAGAGTTTTCTGACCATTTGGTCGTGTGATCGATGGCGGTCTTCTTTCAGGCCTTTATGTGCGGCGCTTCCAGGGGCC
>JBKEBH010000312.1:0-3307 GCA_047973065.1 Paracoccus sp. (in: a-proteobacteria)
CTTATTGAGGGTGATTTTGCTGCCTATGGTGTGTTTGGAAAATTAAATAACAATGGCAACTTTTCACCGCTTGAAGCAACTGACACGACTGTTTACGGCTTGTTAGTCCGTGCTTATCCAACACAAAGCGCAGTCAATGAATTAGGAAAAGCAACACCTACAGCATCGACTGTTCAAGATGTGTTGCGTCGTGGATATATGACAGCGGTATGCAATGCTGGCGTAGCCAAAAAAGGTGGAGCGGTATATGTGCGTGTTGATGCTGCAACCACGACAAAGCCAATTGGTGGGGTTGAAGCTGTTGCAGATGGTGCAAATACCATTGAAATTGAGGGTGCAATGTTTATGCACGATGCTGATGCGAGTGGTAATGTAGAAATTGCCTATAACATCTAACACTTTATTTGACTCGCACAGCCACCCTAAGGGTGGTTTTTGTGTTTATGGAGATTTGAAATAATGAGTAAATTGATTTTACCTCGTTCTGTCCGTGCGCAAACACGTGACCACATGATGACATTTGATGCTCGTAGCATTGATAGTGCTGGTGCTTTTCTGGTTGGGGAGCTTGAGCGATTAGATCAGCGTATACACGATCCTTTAGCAAGTGTTACTTGGACGCGAGATGTTGACCTGCGTTCTGATGTATCTATTGCAGACGAAACATCCTCTTTTACTAATTCGACTTTTGCAGCAGCTGGCGGGGCATCCCCAACAGGTAAGTCTTGGATTGGTAAAGATACAGATGCAATTCAGGGTATTGCTCTAGATATTGGTAAAACCGCTAATCCATTAACTTTATGGGGTATGCAGCTTGGTTGGACCATTCCAGAGCTTGAATCTGCAAAACAGGTTGGTCGCCCAGTCGATGTGCAGAAATACCAAGGCATGATGCTGAAGTACAACATGGATGTGGATGAGCAAGTTTATATCGGCGATGGTATTTTAGGCGTTAAGGGCCTTGTTAACTCGGACAAGGTTGGTTCAACTAATGTGCCGAATGGTGAGAGTGGTTTTGCTTTATGGAAATATAAGCTTCCACAGGAAATTCTTGATGATGTGAATTTGATTCTTAATCAGGCATGGGTTGCATCAGGTTTTGCGGTATGTCCTGACAAGCTGCTATTACCACCTGTTCAGTTCAGCCTACTTACAAGCCGTATTGTTTCTGAAGCCGGCAACATTTCGATTTTAGAATTCTTGAAAAAGAATAGCTTATCGAACTCTGTTAATGGTCGTGAATTGGATATTCAACCGCTTAAATGGCTTACAGGGCGTGGTGCAGCGGGTACAGATCGTATTGTGGCATATACACAAGATGAAAATCGTGTTCGTTTCCCATTGGTACCGTTGCAACGCACACCACTTGAATATCGTGATTTGCGTCAATTGACTACTTATTTTGGTCGTCTTGGTGTTGTTGAGTGGGTTTATCCAGAGACTGCGTATTATGCGGACGGAGTGTAATCATGGCTAAAGTTAAAATCTTATTAGAAAAACCTTTAACGGTTCAGATTGATAAAGAGCAATCAGTGTCACTGGAAGCAGGCTTGCAAGAAGTTGATAAGGCTGTTGCGGAACACTGGTATGTAAAAGCGCATTCCCAACCGATTACAGATAGTGACTTAAAAGCGGATCAAGCCAAAGCCACATTAAAGGCAGCTCAAACTGAACTTAAAGCAGTAAAGGAGCAGCTCACTTCGGCTGAGGCTAAAATCGCTGAACAGGAAAAGTTGATTGCTGATTTACAGGCTAAGGTAAATGCCACTCCATTGAGCACATCTAACGAAGAGGCTGATAAGGAGCCAGCTAAAGAATCAGCAGCAAAGGCAAAGTAAACCATGATCAATGAATCGGATTTTAGACAAGTATTTCCTGTGTTTGCGGATGATGCTGTTTATCCAACAGCACAGTTTAACTTTTGGTTGAATTTCTCAAAAAAGATGTTGAATGAGTGTCGTTGGGCTGATTTATATGATGAGGGGCAAATGTTATTTGTTGCTCATCATCTGGTCTTATATGCACGAGAAAAAGAATCTGTAGATAGTGGTGGTAGTGCTGGTCAGGTACAAGGTGCTGTCAGTTCAAAATCGGTAGATAAGGTTTCTGTATCTTTCGATGTATCAAGTATCACATTAGATAATGCTGGCCATTGGAATCTTACAACCTATGGTATTCGGTTTTATCAACTTTTACTTATGGTAGGAATGGGCGGTATCCAGCTATAGGAGGCATCATGAGTGTTACAGCTACAGGTAAAGGGCTTGTTGGTATTTTTGATGCTATTAATGACTTGATGGAAAAAGAGGTTTTGGTGGGCATTCCTCATGGTGAAGGTCGGGATGATGCAGACGGCATGACAAATGCTCAACTTTACTATCTCCATGAGAAAGGCTCACCCATCAATAACATTCCTGCACGACCAACCTTAATACCTGGTATTGCTTCCGTGCAAGATAAAGTTGCAAACCATCTATGTCGGGCGGTTGATGCAGCCTTAGCTGGTAATCCAGAGGGGGTAGAAAGACAGTACAACATAGCAGGAGTGGTCGCTGTAAATGCGGTTAGGCTTTATTTCGTAGAAGGAAACCTTGCCCCCTTATCTATGGCAACAATTAAGGCTCGTGCTAGACGTGGACGTAAAGGTGCTAGGGCGTACTTGAAACAAGTTGATTCGGGTGATACGCCTGATGAAGGTCTTGTTAAGCCGTTAATTGATACAGCAGAAATGCGAAAAAGCATAACCTATGTGATTCGCAAGCGGGGCAGAGATGGCGAAACTTGATGTTAGTGATGTGCTGAACGACCCCTTGTTTATGAACAAAAACATTGTGTGTATTCGCAATGATCAAACCATAAACGATAAGGGGCGTGCGGTAAATACACAGAACATAATTGGTTTTTCAGGTGTGGTAACTTCTAATAATGGCATGCAGTTGGATCGATTGCCCGATGGGTCGATTGTTTCAGGGGCAATTAATATTATAACTAAATTTCATCTTAGTTCAGGTACAGACAATCGAGATGCTGATGAGATCCTATGGAAGGATAAAACTTACATTGTTCACAGTGTTGATAATTACCAACATTTCGGACGGGGATTTGTTCAAGCAGTTTGTACTTTAAAACCATTCGCAGGTACATAAATGTCAAATACTAGCGCAACAGGTGGTTACTTACTGCCTGATGGCGAAGCTTTGCCAAGTGATGATGTCTTAGAGGATGTTTTACAAAATCACATTGTCCAATTGACAGGAATAGAACCTAGTTTTGTTCGACCTCGTTGGCAATCGACTGTGCCTAAGCT
>JBKEBH010000314.1:0-1502 GCA_047973065.1 Paracoccus sp. (in: a-proteobacteria)
GACTCTGGCACAAGTGTGAGTTTAGCGCGGGCAATTGCCACCATGAGATTCTTTATGTGTATTTTGGTGTCATAAGACAGCAATGCTCCTGCTTGATATTGTTCATCGGTTTGAGGGGTGAGTTGAAATAGATCATCCATTAGAGGCTACCTTTTGTATAACAGTGGTTGCTGAGTCAGGAGCCTTGGGTTGTGGCCCTGTTTGAGGGTCAATTCCGAACTGTTCTGGCATGGGTTGCGGGGGCAAGAGTTCTTGCATTTGCTCTGGGGTAATGTCGGGATTCTTGGAGAGCTGTTCTGCCAACATCTGTACAGCTTGTTGCCACTGTGCCATTGCTTGTTCATATTGGAGTTCTTCAGGGGACTTCTCGAACTGTGCCACATCCGCTCTCTGGGATTTGAACAGATAGGAGAACATGGGGCCAATATTGTATGCTTGGGCGAGTTGAGGAACTGCTGCAATAGTTTGTACTGCTGATTGGAACGCCTCTGAATTCATTTGCTTGGAGGCTGGGATGAGGCCATCAGAGACTTTGAATGCGAGAGTTGCCTTGCGGAGTACAATAGGATCAATAGGGATGACTTCTTCTGTTTCCCTGTTGAAGAGTTCCTCTGGTTGTTGGTATTGGAGAATGTTCAGTTTGAGGAGTTCTTTAAGTGGGGTGAAGAATTGAGTCTCAAGGAGGATGGAGGTAGCTTGGGAGCGGCCATTCGCATTTGCCATCACATCTTGATATTCGAACAGAGTCTTGTTGCCTTTGACAAACTGGCCTTGCTGGGCTTGGTTCTGTCCAGTGATTTGTTCATTCAGGCGGTACATGAACTGCAAGTCAGCCATGGATTGCTGAGATTGTTCATCCCTGAATGGAATTGGGAAATAGGCTTCACTGAGTGGGCGACCATATGCAGCCGGGCGAACAGGCATCTTAGCGGAGGCACTGTCGTTGTTGATGACTTTGGCATCAATCTTAGAGGGGTCATACAGGCCACGGTCAGAGATGGCGCGGCGACGGGCTGCAATAGCTGAGTTGAGTAGGGCTGATCCTACAGATTGGAAGGGTTCAGAGTTACGGGCGAGAGACTTAGTTTGGTACCCTAAGCCATCATCATTAGGCTGGATGAATAGAATTGGGATCAGGTTGTGTGCATTGGTCTGGCGCTCAGCATAGACTAGCACTTGATCATTGATGAATACAAATTTCCAGATCTGTGGGACGTGGGCAGCCGCAGAGGGTATACCGAAGTCAGAGGGGACAATCCTTGCGTAGAATGTGGTACGGAAATATGTGTTCTTGAAGGAGATGTTGTTCTTCTGGGTTGCCAGTCCTGCCCATGCGATCCAATCCATCGAGGTTAGATTGGTCTTGTTGATGAGTGCGGCCGGGTTGAGTTCTGGAATGTAGTATGAGTAAGGTGTGGTTGTGTTGTTACCTGTGAAAGTTGCAGCGCTCTCATAGGCTTTCTTCACATTCATACGGAAGGAGAGTTCCTGGATGTACGCAC
>JBKEBH010000223.1:0-1671 GCA_047973065.1 Paracoccus sp. (in: a-proteobacteria)
GCACCGTCGCCGAGCCCGACACCGGCGAGCCCTATTCGCGCGACCCGCGCGGCACCGCCGTCAAGGCCGAGGCCTATCTGAAGTCCTCCGGGATCGGCGATGCGGCCTATTTCGGCCCGGAAGCCGAATTCTTCATCTTCGACGATGTGCGCTATTCGATCACCCCGCAGAAGGTCGGCTATCAGATCGACGCCGCCGCCGCTGCCTGGAACACCGATACCGAATATGAAATGGGCAACCTCGCCCATCGCGCGGCCCATAAGGGCGGCTATTTCCCGGTGAACCCGGTCGATGAGGCCCAGGATCTGCGCGGCGAGATGCTGTCCACCATGAAGCGCATGGGCATCAAGGTCGACAAGCACCACCACGAGGTCGCGACCTGCCAGCACGAGCTGGGCATGATCTTCGGCGGGCTGACCGAGCAGGCCGACAATATCCAGAAATACAAATACGTGATCCACAATGTGGCGCATAGCTACGGCAAGACCGTGACCTTCATGCCCAAGCCGATGAAGGGCGATAACGGCTCGGGCATGCATGTGAACATGTCGATCTGGAAGGACGGCAAGCCGCTGTTCGCCGGCGACAAATATGCCGACCTGTCCCAGGAAGCGCTGTATTTCATCGGCGGCATCCTCAAGCACGCGAAGGCGCTGAACGCGCTGACCAACCCTTCGACCAACAGCTACAAGCGCCTGATCCCGGGCTTTGAGGCGCCGGTTCTGCGCGCATATTCGGCCCGCAACCGCTCGGGCTGCGTGCGGATCCCGTGGACCGAAAGCCCGAAGGCCAAGCGCGTGGAAGCCCGCTTCCCCGACCCTTCGGCGAACCCCTATCTATGCTTTGCCGCCCTGCTGATGGCCGGTCTGGACGGGATCAGGAACAAGATCGACCCGGGTCCGGCATCCGACAAGGACCTTTACGATCTGCCCCCCGAAGAGCTGGCCGAGATCCCGACCGTCTGCGGCTCGCTGCGCGAAGCGCTGGAAGCTCTGGAAGCCGATATGGACTTCCTGCTGGCGGGCGACGTCTTCACCCGCGACCAGCTGGAAGGCTATATCAAACTGAAGTGGGAAGAAGTGTATAACTACGAACACACCCCGCACCCGGTCGAGTATCAGATGTATTACTCGGTCTGATCAACTGGACAGTGATCCGGGAAAGGCGCCCCTTGCGGGCGCCTTTTTCGTGGCCGCCTCATGCAGGTGATAGCGCTCGCGCTTCGAGCCGAAGCCGATGAAGATCATGCCGCTGCCCCCTCAGCCTGGAACGAGCCGCCTCGCGTCATCCGATCGAGACCGGCGAATATCAGCACCATGGCGCTGGACCAGATCAGATCTACCAGCGCAAATGCAATTGACTGTGACAATTGGGTCATGACCATCCCGGCATATCGCTCATGGCAGCCATGCGGTAAGCGTTGCAAGTACCCCCAATCTGATGTCTGCAGCTTTCGCGCGGCGGTTGTATAATGGCGCTACGCGCCATCGAAACGACGCGATTCGCTCGAATTTTCTGGGAAATTAGAAATTCTTCGGCTCAAGGTGCCTTAGGCTCCAGACCCATTGATTTCGGTTGTTTGAGGTGATTCAGGCTCCGCAAGGGGATCTTATGAATGAGCAATCTTTTCTGGCTGACAGAGGCGCAGATGGCGCGTCTCGAACCCTTCTT
>JBKEBH010000258.1:0-27146 GCA_047973065.1 Paracoccus sp. (in: a-proteobacteria)
TCGCCATCCATCCGGTGGCCGGCCGTCTGCCCGGACACATGAACGTGCTGCTGGCCGAAGCCAAGGTGCCTTATGACATCGTCATGGAAATGGACGAGATCAACGAGGATTTCCCCTCGACCGATGTGGTCATCGTCATCGGCTCGAACGATATCGTGAACCCGGCGGCGCAGGACGATCCCAACAGCCCGATTGCCGGCATGCCGGTACTGGAGGTCTGGAAGGCCAAGAATGTCTTTGTCAGCAAGCGTGGGCAGGGGACCGGCTATTCGGGGATCGAAAACCCGCTGTTCTACAAGGACAATACACGGATGTTCTATGGCGATGCCAAGGATTCGATCAACGCGCTGCTGCCGCTGATCGACATCGACTGATTGCCCAGGAATTGCCCCGTGAAAGCCCCGCCCGAAATGGCGGGGCTTTTTCGCTTGATCTGGACTGCGCTCCAGCCTCTAGAAAGGCTGTCGGCAAGGAGATTCGAAGATGCAGATCGGTGAAATCGCCCGCCGCACGGGGCTCAGCATCGACACGCTGCGCTTTTATGAAAAGATCGGTCTGATCGACCGACCGGCGCGGGATGGGGCAGGGCGGCGCGATTATGCGCCCGAGGTTCTGGACTGGATCGCGTTTCTGGCCCGGCTGAACGCGACCGGCATGAAACAGGCCGACCGCATCCGCTATGCCGCGCTGCGGCGGCAAGGCGCGGCAACGCTGCGCGAGCGCCGCGAAATGATCGAGGTCCATCGTCAGCTGGTTCTGGATCGGATCGCGATGCTGACCGGCTCGCTGGATCTTCTCGATGCCAAGATCGAAACCTATCGAGAAATGGAACGAGACCATGACCGACGCACATCTTGAACAAGGCAGGGCGGTTGCCGAGGGCCTGAACCCCGGGCTGCCGGGGGTACTGTCCGATAAATACGATACCATGCTGCCCGGCATGTCGGACAGTCTGATCGAGTGGGCCTATGGCCATCATTATGCCCGGCACGGGCTGGATCTGAAGACCCGCCAGCTGTGTACCGTGGCGGCATTGACCGCGCTTGGCGGCGGGACTGCGCCTCAGCTGAAGGTGAATATCGCCCATACTCTGGCGGCGGGTGCCAGCCCGCGCGAAATTGTCGAGGCGATCTGGCAGATGGCGGTCTATGCCGGTATGCCGGTATGCCGGCGGCGATCAACGGTTTGAACGCCGCCGCAGAGGTTTTCGCGCAGCGCGGGATCGCGCCTGATCAGGGATAGATCATGATCGGCGTGCCGTCGCGGACCATGGCGTAGATCTCTTCGATTTCGGCATCGGTCACCGCGATACAGCCGACCGTCCAGTCGGGGCGGTTGGCGGCGCGGCCTTCGGGACCCTGGCCATGGATGAAGATATCGCTGCCGACCTGTACGCCCTGCGCCAGAGCACGCGCCTTGTCGGCCTCGTTCGGATAGGAAATCCCGACCGAGAGGTGATAGCGGCTGTTGGGGTTGCGCCGGTCGATATAGTAAAGCCCCTCGGGGGTCTTGCCGTCGCCCTCATATTCCTTGTTGCCGGTCGGCGCATAGCCGAGATTCATCCGGTAGGCTTTCAGCACCCGATTGCCGGAATAAAGCAGAACCAGACGCTTCGATTTGAAGACATCGACGCGCGTGACCGGCGGGCCATTGTAGCGCTTGAACTTCGGATCGGTGCCGGAACAGCTGGCAATCGCCAACAGGCTGGCACCGCCCAGCATCAGTTTCAGGAAATCTCGCCGCATTTTGCCCCTCGTTCTTCTTGGTTGCCCATATTGTGGAGGCGAGGGTAGGGCAGCGCAATCCGCTCCTTCATCACGACAGCTTGAGGTCGATCTATACTGGACGCCTCCGAATGAGACCACCATAACGGTCAGCAAAGGAGAATATGCGATGAAAACAGTCTTTGCTCTTGCTGCCATCTTGATGCTTGCCAGCTGCGGCGTTCCTTTCGTACCTGGAATCTGAGGCATGGCAGGGCAATTGAAAATGTACGGGCTCGATTATTGCTCGACCGTGCAGAAAGCGCGTGCGGCACTGGAAACTGCGGGGTGGCAGATCGAGTTTCGCGATGTGAAAACGCAGGAGCTAAGCCCGGTGGAATGGTCTCAAATACTTGATATATTTGGTGAAAAACTTGTGAACCGTGCCAGCCTGACTTGGCGCGGCATGTCCGATGCAGAGCGCGCGGCAACGCCGATTGAAATGCTGTCCGCCAAGCCGGCCTTGATGAAGCGCCCGGCGATTGTGCTCGATGGGCAGCATTTCCTCGGCTGGACTGCCAATGTCAAACGCGCATTCGGCATCGAGGTCTGAGGTCAGGCCTTCCACTTGATCGAACATCCCATGGACGGCACCTGATCGCGCGGGCCCATGCCGGTGCGGGCGATCTGGACCATGGCTTCGAACAGCTCGCGCCGGGCGTCTGTTGGTCCGGGCTGGCGACCTGATGAATCGAGCCGGCCGCGATATTGCAGCTCGCCAGCGGCATTATAGCCAAAGAAATCCGGCGTGCATTCAGCACCGTAAGCGCGCGCGACATCTTGGGCTTCATCGTAGAGATATGGAAAGGTGAAGCCATGTCGCAGCGCTTCGGCTTTCATCCGCTCGGGACCATCTTGCGGATAATCCGTAACATCATTGGCCGAGATGGCGACTACGCCGATGCCATGATCGCACTGCAATTCTGCCGCATCACGGCAGATCCGGTCGAGAACCGATTGCACGTAAGGACAGTGATTGCAGATGAACATCACCAGCGTGCCATTGGGTCCACGCAGATCGTCCAGGCGATGAAACGCACCGTCTGGGTCCGGTAGCACAAAGTCCGGCAGAGTTGTGCCGAACGCACAGTCAGATGAAGATACCGCCATCGTCCGTCTCATATTTTGTTTTTGAGGCGTTCAGTGTATCGGATCTCCGAACGCAGCTCAATGGTTACATAATACCAATTATTACTTTAAAATTACCCGTTGGTTGCCCTCGGCCCTGAGCATCCTCTCAGGCGCAGCACTCCTTGAAATTGCCAATTTTGAACGGTCGGCTGCAATTTCAATGACCAACAATTGCCTGCAAAACAGACAAGAGGAAAGATAGGGCTTTGGGGCTGAGGATGGGGCCAATATGCTATGAGCCGACACCTCGTCAGAATGGCCAGCATTTGGCGACGCCAGCGCCCGGAGGCTCCATGCAAGACCCGCAGCTTACCTTGTTGATGGTTCCGTCCCTGGCCGTGGCGTCGCTGCCCCTGATGCAGGCGCTTCATGCCAGTGGTGCCGAGGTGATCTATGACCCTCTGACCGGGCAGACCGCCCTCGCGACGCGTCTCGATGGGTTGCGCGATCTGGCGGACTTCTCGACGCTTCCGGCGCGCAGGACGCGGCGGATTGCGATTCTGCCGGCCCAGAGCCTATACGGGCTGGAGCTGCCAGAGTCAGCGGAAGGCAGCGTGCTCATACGTCTGGACACGCTCGATCCGGCACGCATGGTGATCCGGGCACTGCGGATCGAGGCCTGGGTTCTCGCCGGCCGTGCCGAGGGTATTGATCGCCCCCTGCCCATTCCGCAATCGGCAGCATTCCGGCCCGATCTGGACCCGCAGCGCTTTCGAACCATGATCCATGAGATCAATATCGGCCGGGCCATGCTGGATGCAGCGCTGCCCAAAGGCATCAAGCGGGCAGATTGGGGCGACGCAGCCTCCCTGCCCGCCGAAATACTGCCCGACCTGGCGCTGACTGAGCCGGTTTCCGAGCCTGCGGAGGATCTTGCCTCGCTGATCGGCAATGCTGCCGCGCTGACGGAGCTGATCCGCGAGGAGCGCATTGCCTGTCCCGGGATCGAGCCGCCTCCCCTGCCCGGCCCGCGCCTCGATCCGACGCGGAGACCGCACCTGATTGGTTTTGTTTGCGGGCGAAATGTTGCGCCCTATTTGCCGGTGCTCGCGGCGCGGATGTATGATGAGGACGTCCCGCTCGTCTATATTGACAACGACTCCAATGATGGATCGGCGGAAATTGCACAGGAATTACGCGGCAAGGGTATTCTTTCAGTTGGTAACCTGCCATATGCTGGAAGCTTTTCAGTCGAGCAGCAGTTAAAAGACAAGGCGCGTCTTGTTCATGAATATGAACCGGAATGGATCATGAATATAGACGCCGATGAAATCATTGAATGCAGGGATACGGGGCGCGGCCTGCATGACATGGTGAGCGATGCGGAAGCCAGAGGCTATAACGCCATAAATCTGAACGAATTTGTTTTTCTGCCGGAATGCGGAGAAAACCATTCTGGACGCGATTATTATGCGGAAATGGGAAGCTATTATTTCTTTGAGCCCATGCCCTATCGGCTATTGAGG
The DNA here is from genome assembly GCA_047973065.1 of Paracoccus sp. (in: a-proteobacteria). Lineage (GTDB taxonomy): Bacteria > Pseudomonadota > Alphaproteobacteria > Rhodobacterales > Rhodobacteraceae > Paracoccus. The sequence continues at coordinate 4,361 of JBKEBH010000258.1, forward strand.
TTGTGGCGGCATAGCATGGGCATGTCCAATCTGGGCGATGCCGGGCACCGGCTTACCGGGCCAGTACGGATTGCCCCGGAATCGCATAATCTGCGCCATTATATGGCGCTCAGCCAACAAGCTGCGATAGATAAATATGTTGGCCGCGTATTTTCATCGGATGAGCTGGCGCGTAATTGGCATTCAAATCGCACCAATATAACCCTCGACAAGATACACCTGCCTCGCCCAGGCAGTCCATTCGTGAAGAAGCTGGCCAATCCGGGGTCGCGCAACCTTATCCGCAGCCACCCAGCGGATGGCCACTGGTGGAACTGGCCGCAATAGATTAATAAATCCTTAATATGTCTGTATTTGGGATGTTATTTGATAAACACCCATAAACGATTGACAGGATTAACTCAAAAACCATAACTGAACTCATCACAAGACGAGGCAGGTTATGACTGAGCAGCCTAGACATATTGTGGTTAACAGCGATTATGCCGCCGGTAAGTACAGGCATATTACAGATCAACGCGTTATCGTCACGGGCGGGGTTGGCTCGGTCGGAAGGCGGATTATTGAAAATCTGATAGCTTCGGATGTGAAAATGATCCGCGTAATTGATCAAAACGAAAGCGCCCTCTTCGAAATGGAGATGGAATTTGCCAGCCGCAACTACGGCCCGCGGCTGGAGTTCTTCCATTGTGACATCACCGATGAACGCGAGATGCGGCGGACGTTCTCTGACATGGATCTGTGCTTCCATTGCGCCGCGCTCAAGCATGTCCCGTCCTGCGAGCGCAGTCCCTTTTCGGCGGTTTCTGTCAATATCGAGGGCACCGAAGTGGTTGGCCGCACCGCCATAGAGGCCGGGGTCAAGAAGGTCATCTTCACCTCTTCGGACAAGGCGGTGAATCCGACCAATGTCATGGGAACCTCGAAGCTGATGGGCGAGCGGCTGTTCACCGCGATGAACTTCCTGCGTTCGCACAATACCGAAACGATTTTCGCCAGCACCCGCTTTGGCAATGTGCTGGGCTCGCGCGGCTCGGTTGTGCCGCTCTTTTGTCGTCAGATCGCCGCCGGCGGCCCGATCACCGTCACCGACGAGCGCATGACCCGCTTCGTGATGACCATGGGCGAAGCCGCCGATCTGGTCATCGAAAGCATGGATCTGGCCAAGGGCGGCGAGGTTTTCATCACCAAGATGCCGGTGCTGCGCATCGTAGATCTGGCCCGCGTCATGATCCGCCATATCGCGCCGCTTTATGGTCACGATCCCGAGGCGGTCGAGCTGCGTATCACCGAACCCCGCCCCGGCGAGAAGCTCTGGGAGGAGCTTTCCACCGATGAAGAAGCCAACCGCCTGCTGGAATCGGACAGGTTCCTGATCGTCATGCCGGCCGGGCACACCAAGGATCAGCGCGAACAGAAATATGCCTATGACCGGATCAGTGCCAGTCCTTCGGATGTGATCTACCACTCCGATCGTCAGCCGGTCATCGGCGACGACGCAATCTGGGACATGCTCCGGCGCGAGGATGTCCTGCCTGAGGATGTGCGCGCCCTGCTGGCCGCCAGGGCGAATTGAGGATCCCGGTATGCGAGTTCTGATACTTGGCGGTGACGGCTATATCGGCTGGCCGAGCGCGATGAAACTGTCCGCCGCCGGACATGAGGTCATGATCGCCGACAACTACCTGCGCCGGCGCCTGATGCGCGAAATCGACTGCGGTGCCCTGTTCGAGGTGCCGAACCTGCACGAACGTGCCCGACTTTGGGCTGAGAAATCGTGCCGCCAGATCGCGGTCCGCATCGGCGATCTGGACGGCTGGACCTTCATCTCCTCGATCTTCGAGGAGTTCCGCCCCGAATCCATCGTCCATTATGCCGAACAGCCCTCAGCCCCCTATTCGATGCTGGACCGGGCAGCGGCGCGGCTGACGCTCGACAACAATCTCGGCGTCACGTTCAACACCATCCACGCCATGAACCAGTTCACGCCCGATGCGCATCTGGTCAAGCTGGGCACGATGGGCGAATACGGCACGCCCAATATCGACATCGAAGAAGGCTGGCTTGAGATCGAGCACAAGGGCCGCAAGGACAAGTTCCTGTTCCCGCGCGCCGCCGGCTCGTTCTATCACACCACCAAGGTGCTCGATACCGACATGCTGTGGTTCTATGTGCGGGTCTGGGGGCTCAAGGTCACCGATCTGATGCAGGGCCCCGTCTACGGTCTTGCCACCGACGAGACCGGCGAGGACGACCGCCTGATGTCCTTCCTCAACTATGACGAGGTCTTCGGCACCGTGCTGAACCGCTTCATGGTTCAGGCTGCCGCCGGCTATCCGCTGACGGTTTACGGCAAGGGCGGGCAAACCCGGGGCTATCTGCATCTGAAGGATGCGCTGCAATGCGTTCAGCTGGCGCTCGAGAACCCGGCCAATGAAGGCGAGCTGCGGGTTTTCAACCAGTTCGTCGAGACCTTCAGCATCAACGATCTGGCGGCCCGCGTTCAGGCATCGGGCACACGGCTTGGCATGGATGTCGAAATCAAGAGCCTTCCCAACCCCCGCAAGGAAGCCGAGAATCATTACTATAATCCAACCCATACCGGGCTGCTCGATCTGGGCCTGAAGCCGAACCTGCTGACCGACGATGTCATGGATGAAATGATGTCCCTGACCCTGAAATATCGCGATCAGATCGTGAATGAGCGAATCTTCCGCGGGGTGAAGTGGCGCAAGTAACTGAAACCTGGCCCCCCGGCGGCGCAGATGCGCTGATCGAGGGCCTTCAGGCGGATCATCTTCCGGCAATCGATGCCTATGACATTGGCGGGTTGCTGAACGATCCCCGCTTGGGGCGTGTCGCTGTCGTATCCTCTTTCGGGGCCGACAGCGTAGCGCTTCTTCACCATGTCAGCCTGATCCGCCCCGGTCTGCCGGTCCTTTTCCTCGATACCGGGAAGCATTTTCCCGAAACGCTGGATTACGCCCGGCGTATCGCAGACCGTCTGGATATCGAATTGAAGCCGATCCTGCCCGATGCGGCTCTGCTGAATGAGGAAGACCCCGCAGGCGATCTCTGGCGCGATCATCCCGATGGCTGCTGCCGGATCCGCAAGGTGCTGCCGCTTCAGGATGCCCTCGCGGAGTTCGATTGCTGGATTTCTGGGCGCAAGCGCTTTCAGGCCGCGACCCGATCTGCGGTGCCGATCATCGAACGCGATGGTGGGACCATCAAGATCAACCCGATGGCGTTGTGGAGCGCTGATGAGGTCGATCGCTATATCGCCGAACACGAGCTTGAGCGTCATCCGCTGGTCGCGCAGGGTTATCCCTCGATCGGCTGCATGAACTGCACCAGCCGGGTCACGACCGGGGCGGCCCCGCGTTCGGGGCGATGGGCGCATGTGCCGGAAAAGACCGAGTGCGGTATCCATCTCGGCCCGGACGGCAAGTTCAGGCGCGGCTGATACCGGGGCGAGCGCAAGGCCCCTTTCCTTGCCGGGTCTTGCGAGCCGGCCTGCCATCCCCTACATCTTGATGAAAGCCGAAGGATAATCGCATGGCCATGGAAGCCCATGAAATCGAAGCTCTCATCCGTGCCGGGTTTCCCGATGCGGAAATCACCATCACCGACCTCGCCGGGGACGGCAACCACTTCGCCGCCGAGGTCATCGACGAATCTTTCCGCGGCCTGAACCGCGTACAGCAACAGCGCGCCGTCTACGCGGCGCTGAATGGCAAGATGGATGGTCCTTCGGGCCAGCTTCATGCCCTTGCCCTGACCACCAAAGCCCCTGATTGAGGACGTAACGATGACTGACGCGCGTGCGCAAATCCAGCAGGTGCTGGACGAAAATGAAGTGGTACTGTTCATGAAAGGCACCAAGGAAATGCCGCAATGCGGTTTTTCCAGCCGGGTGGCCGGTGTGCTGAATTATATGAACGTGGCCTATCGCGATGTGAACGTTCTGGCCGATGACGGCATCCGTCAGGGCATCAAGGATCATTCCGACTGGCCGACCATTCCCCAGCTTTATGTGAAGGGCGAATTCATCGGCGGCTGCGATATCGTCACGGAAATGACGCTGTCGGGTGAACTCGATCAGCTTTTCGATCAGAAGGACGTGTCCTATAACAAGGAAGCCGCCGACAAGATCCGCGAAGCAAACGCCTGATTACCGGCTGGTTTCGACGAAACCGGAACCATGAAAAGCCCCGCCCCGTGCGGGGCTTTCCTTTTGACGATGCGTCAAATCGCCCCTAACCTGATCGCAGTCAAAAAGACTGATCGGGAGGAAATCATGACCATTCGCAACCGCCTCGCAGCGGCATTGATCGGCCTGTCGGCAAGCGCCCTGCCCCTTGGCAGCGCCCATGCCGCCGAATTCATCAATATCCTGACCGGCGGCACTTCGGGCGTCTATTATCCGATGGGCGTCGCGCTGTCAAAGATCTATTCCGAAGCCATGCCGGATGCCAAGGTGCAGGTGCAATCGACCAAGGCGTCGGTGGAGAACCTGAACCTTCTTCAGCAGGGCAAGGGCGAGATCGGCTTCTCGCTCGGCGATTCGGTGAAACTCGCCGCCGAGGGCAGCGCCGATGCCGGTTTCACCGCGCCTCTGGACAAGCTGCGCGGGATTGCGGCGATCTATCCGAACTATATCCAGATCGTGGCCAGCGAAGAATCGGGCATCAGGACGCTGGAGGATCTGAAGGGCAAGTCGGTCTCGGTCGGTGCGCCGAAATCGGGAACCGAGCTTAACGCCCGCGCCATCCTGGAAGCTGCCGGGATGAGCTATGATGATCTTGGCAAGGTCGAATATCTGCCCTTCGCGGAATCGGTCGAGCTGATGAAGAACCGCCAGCTCGATGCGACACTGCAATCGGCCGGGCTGGGCGTGGCCTCGCTGAAGGATCTGTCTACCTCGATCCCGATCACCGTGGTCTCGGTTCCCGCCGAGGTCGCGCAAACCCTCGGCGCGCCCTATATCGCCGGCGAGATTCCGGCTGACACCTATGAGGGTCAGGCCGATGCGGTCCCGACCGTTGCCGTGCGCAACTATCTGGTCAGCTCGGAGGCTGTCAGCGATGAGATGGCCTATATGATGGCCAGGTCGATGTTCGAAAACCTCGATGAGATGAAGGCCGCTCATGCCGCCGCCAATGCGATAGATGTCAATGTCGCGCTGCAGGGCATGCCGGTCCCGGTCCATCCCGGCGCGCAGAAATATTATGATGAAGTCGGCGTGAAGGCTGAATGATCCGCCGGGCCGGGGCGCGTGTCGCTCCGGCCCGACTGCGCTTTATGACGCCGCTTCGAAAGCCCATCGCATGACTGTTTCGACCCATCCGGCGGAAAACGCCGATCTTGACCTGCACGATCCGCTGGCCGAAAGCTTTCCCGCCAGCTGGCAGGGTCGTATCCTGTTCTGGGTTGCGGTGGCCTTTTCGCTGTATCAGATCGCAACGGCGGCGCATCTGCTGAACCTGAACAGCCAGATCCAGCGGGCTTTTCACCTTGGCTTTCTGCTTTTGCTGGGCTTTCCGCTGGTCACGCTGCTGAAAGGTCGCGGGTCGGCCTGGCAGGGGCTGGCCTGGGTCATGGGGCTGATCGGCGTTGGCATCGCCGCCTATCAATGGGTGGAATATGTGCCGCTGATGCTGCGCGCCGGCGACATCAACGGCATGGACAGCTTTATCGGCATTCTGACCCTGATCGCGGTTTTCACGGCTGCCTGGGTGGTCATGGGGCCTGCGCTGCCCGCGGTTGCCGGCATTTTCCTGATTTACGCCCTGTTCGGCCAGTATTTCCCCGGCGCTTTTCAGACACGCGGCTACGATCTGCGTCAGGTGGTCGAACAGATGTCCTTCGGGACCGAAGGCATCTATGGCACACCGCTTTATGTCAGCTCGACCTATATCTTCCTGTTCATCCTGTTCGGCGCCTTTCTGGAAAAGGCCGGGATGATCAAGCTGTTCACCGATGTCTCGCTGGGGCTGGTCGGGCACATGATGGGCGGGGCAGCCAAAGTTTCCGTGGTCTCTTCAGGTCTGATGGGCACCATTTCCGGCTCCGGCGTCGCCAATGTCGTGACCACCGGGCAATTCACCATCCCCTTGATGAAAAGCTTTGGCTATCGTCCGGCCTTCGCCGGAGGTGTTGAGTCGACTGCATCAATGGGCGGGCAGATCATGCCGCCGGTCATGGGCGCTGTCGCCTTCATCATGGCCGAGACCCTTGGCGTCGCCTATATCGAGGTGATCCGGGCCGCGATCATTCCCGCCATCCTCTATTTCGCCTCGGCCTTCTGGATGGTCCATCTCGAAGCGGGCCGGCGCAACCTGCGCGGCATGGCGCGGGAAGATCTGCCCTCGGCCGGCAAGGCGCTGCGCGAGGGCTGGTATCTGATCCTGCCGCTCGGGGTGCTGGTCTTTCTGCTGTTTTCCGGCTTCACCCCGCTTTTCGCCGGGGCGGTCGGACTGGCCCTGACCATGATGCTGATCCTTGGCGCATCGCTGATGCTGGGCCTGCCCTCGCCGGTCATCCGGGCAATCTTCTGGATCGGGCTCGGTCTCGCGGTCGGCTTCATCCTGCGTGAGCGGCAGGAGGTTCTGCTCTGGCTGGTCGTGCTTGGGCTGATCGCTCTCAGTGCCTTCAGCCATGGTGGGCGCGCCACCATCGCCCAGGTCATCGACAGCCTGGCCGAGGGTGCCAAGACCGCCCTGCCCGTCGGCGTCGCCTGCGCGCTTGTCGGCGTGATCATCGGCACCATGACCCTGACCGGTGCGGCCAATACCTTCGGGATCTTCATCGTCAGCGTCGGGGAAAATTCGCTGCTGCTGTCGCTGATCCTGACCATGATCACCTGCATCGTGCTGGGCATGGGCATCCCGACCATTCCGAATTACATCATCACTTCCTCGATTGCCGCGCCGGCGCTTCTGGAACTCGGCGTGCCGCTGATCGTCAGCCATATGTTCGTCTTCTATTTCGGCATCCTCGCCGATCTGACGCCGCCCGTGGCGCTTGCCTGCTTCGCCGCCGCCCCGATTGCCCGCGAATCCGGCTTCCGCATCAGCCTCGAAGCGATCAAGGTCGCCGCCGCCGGCTTCGTCATCCCCTATATGGCGGTCTTCACCCCGGCCCTGATGCTGCAACCGGGCGGGCCTTTGGCCGAGAGCATCGGCTTCCCGCTGGCCGTCGCCTATATCGTCAGCAAATGCATCATCGCGATTGGGCTTTGGGGCGTGGCGGTCATCGGCTGGCTGGGGCGGCCGCTGGCGATCTGGGAACGGCTGATCGCGATTGCGGCAGCCTTCACCCTGATCGCCGCGCTGCCCGTGACCGATGAGATCGGCTTCGCTCTGGCCGCGGCCTTCGCCGGGCTGCTCTGGATGAAAAGCCGGCGGGCATGAGCTGCCTGCTGATCGGCGCAGTTGCCCTGTCCCTGTCGGGGGACAGTTTTACGCTGGACTGGACCCATTCGGTCGAAAAGGTGAGCTGGCGCGAGCAATGGCAATTGGACCCGGGCGGTCTGCACCTGCGCCAGGCCGCGGTCAAGGGATCGGGTGCGGGAATGGAGCCGGGACCGGATGCCCGCCTGCGGAATGGCTGGTGGGTCTGGCAGCCGGATCTGGCGCCGGTTGAGAAGCTGGTTCTTGCCGCCTCCGGGGCGACGCCTTCGGCCTGGAAGCTCTGCGACGGCGCGGATTGCCGCGATCTCGGGGCCATGCCGGGCGCGCCGATCACGCTGCGCCCCTGCCCGGATTGACAGAAGGGCTCATCGCAACGGATGGGCCCGATCAGAGGTCAATAATCGTCATCATAGTAATAATATTCATCGTCACGGGGATCCCGGCGTTTTCGCAACACCCCGGCAAGGATCATCCCGACGGCAAAGGCGCCGGCAACGCCAATGGCTGGGCCGGCGCGGGAGGCTGCGACGCGCTCGAAGGTCTCGCGCGCCTGCTGGATGGTTTCTGATGCCTGACCGGCCAGATCGGCGGCACTGTCGCGCAGATCCTGCGGGTCTTCCTCGGCCTCATCGGACATTCTGTCCGGCGAGGCGCCAAGCAAGGAGGTGAAGCGCGTCTGCGCATTGTTCATGGCGTCATGTGCCCGCGTCCTGAGCTTTTCGGCCACGACATCGGCCACCAGATCGACCTGTTCCCCGACCTGACGGCGCAGCTCATCGGTGCCGGGAACCGGATATCGCACCGAGGTGGCAAAAATCCAGATGGCCAGCCCGGCAGCGGTGAAGACCCCGCCCAGAATCAGCGAAGCATAGATCGCGCCGAGTTCAGAGGCGATCCAGGTCCATAGGGCGGCCAGCAGAAAACCGGTCCCCAGCAGAATCGCCGCTGCCCCGCCAGACTTGATGGCCGCGCGCTTGGCCTTGCTGCCAAGCGCGCGCTGCATCTGATTGACGTAGTCGAACATCGGGTCAGCGCCGTGCGATCATCAGGCCGACCAGCAGACCGACACCTGCGGCAACGCCGAGCGACTGAACCGGATTGCGCCGCACCACCGACGAAAGATCATAGTAATAATCCTCGGCATGATCGGCGATCTCATGCATCTCGCGGCGGCCCCTGCGATAAAGGCGCCGCGCCTCGTCACGGGTAAGCTCGGCATATTCGCGGCCAAGCTTGCGGACGGAATCGCTGTATTCATCCGCCTTGTCACGGGCGCGGCGGGCCGCATCGCGCGCCTCTTCCGCAACCTCGTCAGCCGCTTCCTTCACGTCTTTTGCCTGATCATCCTTATGTGCCATCGCAGCTCTCCTTTCGGTTCAGCCACATCTGTCCATAAAATGACCGTCTTGGCCAGCCGTTCCATCAAACGCGCGCCAGATCCTGCCTGCGCCATGGCGACGCAAGATGAACGGATCCGTCTGAAAGGAAGAATGGTACCGCCTCCCCGGCTTGAACGGGGGACCTCTGGATCCACAATCCAGCGCTCTAACCAACTGAGCTAAGGCGGCACGGTTCGGGTCGTTTAGCGCTGCTCGGCGCGGGATGCAAGGCCGGACTTGCCGCAAAATCGCAGCCAAGTTAGGAGAAGAAAAAAGGAATGCATCATGAGCATCAACAGCGAAAGCGATATTGCCGCGAATCTTCAGATCGGCCCCACCGATCAGGGCATGGTCCGCATCTATGTCGAAGGCGAAGGGATCGAGCTGCCTTTGGATTTCGATCCTGACGAAGCGGCCGAAATCGCCGAGGAACTGCTGGCCGCCATCGAAGTCGCGCGCTCGTTTTCGGCCCCCAAAGGCGGCAAGCGCCGTTAAGACCGGCCTGCTGCGCCGGGATCTGCAAGATTGTGCAACCGCTGCGCGGCAGTTCTGGCAATGTCCCGGATCAGCCGTGTACGCCGGGGCGAGGCCAGCTTCGTTACCGGCGAATCGCGCAGGATTTCGGCCCCGTAAGCATCGGCACGGATCAGACCGCCGTCATGCGGCAGGATGTCATCGGGAAAATCCTGATCGACCGCCCAGAAGAAATGGTCGGCCCATTCCAGATAGCTCTGCCATTTATGGTCGGTGATGAAATCCGTCCGGCTGCTTTTGCATTCGACGATCCAGATTTCACCCGCAGGCGACAGTGAAATCAGATCGACCCTGATCCCGCGTGCCGGAACGAACTCTGCCAGCACCGCATGATCGAGGCTGCGCAGCAGACGGGCCACGCCCCTAGCCAGACGAAAGCCCGGTTGAAGCGGGATATGGTCGGAAATAATATCATTTTTCAGCGCATCCATGGCGGCGACTATGAACAAATCGGAAACGCGCCACAAGTGCCCTGCCCGCCTCTGCGGGCTTGAAAGGCGGCGGTGGCGGGCTTATCTGTCAGAGCCGGCGGGTTTCTGCTCTTTGCGTGAGGGCCACTTTTTCCACTGGCCTATAATTTCTCGATGGGAGCTGGCTCTGTCATGGCCTTGGTCATGTTACCTGGTGCCCACCTGGTACTCCAGGCTTTCGGGAAAACCTGCGCGCCCACGATCGCTGCGGTTCTCGCCACTGGCCGCCCCTTCGGGGGCGGCTTTTTCCATGGCAGCCTGCCGCATGTGAAAAAGGGCGGCCCGAAGACCGCCCTTTCACCAAGATCATCCCGAAGGATGGATCAGAAGCCGTAGACCAGCGACACACCCAAGGTGTTGTCGGTGCGGATCGCACGGTTTTCCTGATATTCGGTCATGTAGGACACACGCGTGGCCAGCTGATCCGACATCTTGAAGTTCACGCCGAATTCGTTGGTGATTTCGTCGCCAGCCGAATCCGAGGTCAGGTAGTCGGTATCGTTGGTGATGAACACCATGTCGTTGAAGCGGTGGTAGAAGCGCGACGACGCGATGTAACCCGTCTCGGTGGTCGAGGTCAGGTAATCAGCTTCAGTGCCCGACAGGTTGGCGCTCTGGGTGTAGCGGATACCAACACCGGCCTGAACACGCCATGCGGTGTCAGCGGTGTTGATGATGCGGTAGCCCGGACCGAAGCCGAGGAACGCATCACGCTTGTTGGCACCGTCGAGATCAGTCGTGTCGTCGGCGCTCAGCGTGCCGGCCTTGTAGCTGTTGATGTCTTCCTGAACCATGCCATCCTGGTTGATACGGCCCAGACCGAAGGCATAGAAGCGGTCGCTGAAGTAATACTGCGCGTCATAGATCGCGTAGACTTCTTCGGTGTCCTTGTCGCCATCCGAGTCGTTGCCGTATTCGATACCCAGACCGACCGACTGCGCGAACTTGCCCTGATTGTAGGACATGCGACCAGCTAGAGCGAAGTCCTGGCTTTCGTCATTGCCGTCAGAGCCGGAATAGGTCATCGACACACCGCCGGACAGGCCTTGGCGGCGATCCTGCGGGCCGAAACGGTCGGCATCGTTGGAGCGGGCGAAATCGTCGGCAACCGCGTCCTGGATGTCGATGAGCTGATCATTGACATCTGCGACGCCGGCAGCATTGGCGCCGGTGGCGATTTCGGTCTGCGCGAAAGCCGGAACCGAAAGGACGGTTGCGATGGCCGAAGCGCCAGCGAGCAGAGCAACTGCTTTCATGGTCTCTATCCTTATCAAATTTATGAAGCGGCGATCTCTGTCCGCATCATTTCCGAATGATCAACTATGCCCATAATCAGGAGGTTTCCAGTATGACGACGCGACATGATGGATAGACAAAATGTGATCGATACGGAGGGAACTGAGATCCGCATTCCGCTCAAATCGCAAGAAAACGCAGATATTCAAGCCAATGGCTGGCTCCATCCGTTCAGGCTTGAAATCAACTGACCTCACATCGTCTCGGGCTTGATTTCGATATTGTAACGAAAGGGCTGAAATCGTGACATTTTCCGTTGCCTGAATGCAACAGGGGGTGGCGCTCGGCCACCCCCTATGCTTGCTTCTGTCGAAACCGAACGCGCCGGCCGTCCCTACTTGCGACGATCTCGGCCGTTTGCCGGGGCGGGAATGCGACTCGGTTCGGTGAAAACGCGGATCCTGCGCCCCGAACTTGGCCCCTGCGGATCCTCTGCCATGCGCATCACCGCTATCGCAAACTGCACACCGCCGAAAAGAACCGTGAAGAAGACCAGCATCATCAGCACCGCAATCCATCCCGCCCGGTCAGAAAAGACCAGATGACGCAGATGGGCGACATCGAGCGCAATCAGGGTGGCCGAGAAAATTACCGCAAGCAGGAAGCCGATCGCAACATTGAGGATGTAAAGGCGTATGAGCTTCGGCATGATATTTCTCCGGTTCTGCTTCAGGCCGAACTTAACACCGAATCGGCCGGACAAAAGGGGAATCATCCCGTTGAGAGGAATGCCTCACCCCATCGCGTCAGGAGCGACTTCCCGGGCGATGTGATCGAGCACGGCATTCACGAATTTCGATTCGCGCCCTTCGGTAAAGAAGGCGCCGGCAATGCCGACATATTCGCTGATGATCACGCGCGGCGGCGCCTTGGCGGCGACCAGCTCGGCCCCGGCCGAACGGAACAATGCACGCAGCACCGGATCAATCCGGTCGATGGGCCAGCGGGCGACCAATGCGCGGTCAGTCATCTGGTCGATCCGGGCCTGCCAGGTGACGGCATCTTCCAGGATGCGTGCGAAAAGCGCCTCATCGGCTTCGGGCGATTGCTCGCCATCGACCTCGGCCCCGATGCGCCAATCCTCGAATTCGCGCCGCACCCGGTCCGCCGACTGGCCGGCGGCTTCCATCTGGAACAGTGCCTGCACGGCATAGAGCCGGGCGGCGGTGCTGCGCTGGCGGCGCTCCTGATGTCGGTTCTGGTTGCTCATGCGCCGGTCGGTCCTTCAAGTCGTCCCGCCAGACGGATCGGATCGTGATCGTCGGCGGGGATGGCCGCCCCATGGCGACTGGCGGCGTATTTGCGTGACAATGCAATCAGATGCAAGGCCGCAGCCGCAGCGCCGCCGCCTTTGTTCTGGCCCTGGGGATCGGCGCGGACAATCGCCTGCTCCTCGTTCTCGACGGTCAGGATGCCATTGCCGATGGCGATGCCCTCCAGTCCAAGCAGGGTCAGCCCGCGTGAGCTGTCATTGCAGACGGTTTCATAATGGGTGGTCTCGCCCCGGATCACGCAACCGAGCGCGACAAAGCCGTCATAAAGCCGGCTGCGCGACGCTATGGCAATCGCGGTTGGGATCTCCAGCGCGCCGGGCACCTCAATCAGATCGACGCTGGCGCCGGCCTCGGCTGCAATCGCCCGTGCGCCGGCGATCAGCCCATCGGCAATTTCGCGGTAATAGGGGGATACGACGATCAGCAGGCGCGGCGGCACGTCAAAGCCGGGCAGCGGCAACTGGTAATGCGAAATACCTGCCATGGCTCACGCCTCCCCGATCGGGCGGGTTTCGACGATGCTCAGCCCGTAAGCGTCCAGTCCGACCACTTTCACCGGCGCGGAATTGGTCAGAAGGATCAGATCGGTCAGTCCGAGCGCCGAAAGGATCTGCGCGCCGAGCCCGTATTGGCGCAGCGTATGCGGGCTTGACTCGCCCTCGCCGGGCAGGGTTTTCGACAGATCGCGCAACAGCACGACAACGCCCCTGCCCTCATCCGCGATCATCCGCATGGCGGTGGACATATCGCCGGCACGCTCGCGCGCGATGCCGAGCACATCGTGGATCGGGTCGAGCGCGTGCATGCGCACCATGACCGGCCCCGGCGCCGTCAGATCGCCCTTGGACAGGACGATATGTTCCGCCCCCTGGGTTTCATCGGCAAAGATCCGCATCATCCAGTCGCCGCCAAAGGCAGAGCTTACCGGGCGCTGCGTGCGCTCGGTGATCAGATTGTCATGGCGGCGGCGATAAGCGATCAGATCGCTGATCGTGCCGATCTTCAGCCCATGCTTCTGGGCGAAGGCGACCAGATCGGGCAGGCGCGCCATGGTGCCGTCCTCGTTCATGATCTCACAGATCACGCCCGAAGCGTTGAGCCCTGCCAGCCGGGCGATATCGACAGCCGCCTCGGTATGGCCGGCACGCACCAGCACCCCGCCCTCGCGGGCGCGCAGCGGAAAGACATGGCCCGGGGTCGCGATATCGGCGGCGCCCCTAGTCGGGTCAATGGCGACCGAAACCGTGCGGGCGCGGTCATGGGCGGAAATGCCGGTCGTCACCCCTTCGCGCGCCTCGATTGACATGGTGAAGGCGGTCTCGTGGCGGCTGGAATTGCGCGGCGACATCAGCGGCAGGCCAAGCGCATCGATCCGGGCGCCGGGCATGGCCAGACAGATCAGACCGCGGCCATGGGTGGCCATGAAATTGATGGCATCGGGCGTCGCCATCTGGGCGGGAATGACCAGATCGCCCTCGTTCTCACGGTCTTCATGATCGACGAGAACGCACATGCGGCCATTGCGGGCGTCTTCGATGATCTCCTCGATGCTGGAAATGGCATCGGACCAGTCCTTCTCGACGGGACCCGGTTTCTCGTATTGCATCGGCGCACCTTCCAAAGCCTGTCCCGATTCGGGGGACGCCGAAACTTATGCCTGCCGAAGCGTAAGCCCGCAATGCCGGGTCAGCCCGATTGCCCGGTCCCAAGGCAGGAACGCGGCGTCGGAACAGGTTTGCGGCTGTTGAGACCATCGCTCAGGATCCATCCTCGCACCGGCGCTCGCGCAGCCGGCCGCTGGTATTGCTCAGAATTTCGCCGGCGATACGGTCCAGCGGCACCAGCCGCGACGCGCCGCCCCTTTCCCAGGCCAGGCGCGGCATGCCCCAGACCACCGAGCTCGCCTCATCCTGCGCAAGACAAAGCCCCCCGGCCCGGCGCAGCGCCAGAAGTCCCTGCGCCCCGTCATGTCCCATCCCGGTCAGGACAATCGCCATGACGCGCTCGGCCATCGGCAGGGCCGACTGGAACAGCGCATCTGCCGAGGGACGGTAGCCGTTGACCTTTTCCGAGGCGAGAAGCCGGCATTGCGGCTGCAGCCCGGGGCCCAGCACCAGATGATGCGCGCCGCCCGGTGCCAGATAGACCCGGCCCTGCCGTAATGGCTCCTCGTGACATGCTAGTGCGACCCGGGGCGGGCAGCGGGCGTTGAGCCTTTGGGCGAAACTGGCCAGGAACCCCGCCGGCATGTGCTGGGCGATCAGGACCGGCGGGCTGTCGGCGGGCAGCGCGGATATGATCCGCTCCAGCGCATCGACCCCGCCGGTCGAGGCGCCGATCAGCACCACCCGGCGGTTCCAGTGAAAGGCTCGCACCGGCAGCGCGGCGGGCGCGGCATTCGCCCAGCCAGCCCGGCCGTTCAGATTGGCCGAGGCCGCCGCCAGAACCAGTGCCGGCAGATCGTCGAAGGCCCGGTTGAGATCGGCGCTGCGCGGTTTGCCGATGCAATCGACCGCGCCAATCGAGAGCGCCTCGATCGCCGCCGCGCTGCCCCGCTGGGTATCCGAGGAAATCATGATCACCGGCATCGGCCGGACCCGCATCAGATCGCGCAGGAAATCCAGCCCGGACTGCCCCGGCATCTCGACATCCAGCGTCAGAACATCGGGCGCTAGTCTGTTCAGAGCCTGCCGCGCCTCGTCGGCATTACCAGCTTCGCCGACCACGGTGATCGCCGCCTCGCGCCGCAGGCGCAGACGGATCAGCTGCCGCATGGTCGCGGAATCGTCGATGATCAGCACGCGAACGGGTTTCATCATTCATTACCAAAAGACACGCAGGGGCGCGGCATGTCCGATCATTCTCCTGGCACAGCGATAATGCCGGCAATCTGGCACAAAACCCTGAAGATAGGTTTAAGGGCAGCTCAGCCCTGCCAGCGGCCGAACATGGCCAGGGCGACATGGGAGAGATTGCGCCGAAATCCCGAGATATCCGAGGCCTCGCCCCGCGCCGCCGCCTGCAGGATCCGCCGCGAACCGGCGCCGGCGTAAAGCGCAGGAGCCGCCCGCCGCGAGACCTTGCGCCCTAATGCCGCCGCCTCATCCAGCGCCGCAATCCCCTTGCGCGCCAGACCGGCAAGCTGGTCCGGGCTCTCGGGCATCAGCCCCATATTCAGCGCTCTGAGCTTCGGATAGGCGCCAAGCCAGCCCGCCAGCCCGGCGCCGAGCGCCTGGCGGCGGATTAGCTCGTCCTGCCCCACCAGCCCGCAGGCCCCGGCTGCCATCGCCGTCAGTGTGCCGGTGCAGCCCGAGACATGGGCGATCACCTCGCCCTCATCCGCGAAGGGCTCGCGCAGTGCGTCGCGGCGGCGCGCCTCGATCAGGGCGGCCAGGGGCGCGATGTCGGACCCCCAGGCCGCGAAAAGCGGCGTCGCAATCTCATGGCCGACCGGCGCCCGGCCCTCGGCCATCATGGCAATCTGATCGTCCCACCATTGCAGGCGCATCTGCGAAATCAGCGGCTCGCTCGATGCCACCGCCGCTTGGGCGATTTCCAGATTGGCCGCGTAAAGCGTCGCCAGACGCGGCCGGTCCCCGGCGTCGGCCGTCATGACGCTGGCAAAGCGATCAGGATCGGCATGGCGCAGCAATTGCGCGCAATGATCGGGTGTCACGGCTGCGCTCCGTCATGGATCAGCTTCCAGACGATCGCGTCATGGAGCGCCTCGAAACTGGCATCGACGATATTGGGCGAAACCCCGACCGTGGACCAGCGATGGCCCTGCCCGTCCTCGCTGTCGATGGTGACACGCGTCACTGCCTCGGTCCCGCCCTGCGTGATCCGCACCCGGAAATCAGCCAGCCGCATATCGTCGATGCTGGCCTGATAAGCGCCGAGATCCTTGCCGAGCGCCCGCCACAGCGCATTCACCGGGCCGCGGTCGTCCATGTCGGTTTCGCCATGCGATTCGCTGACCGACATGACCCGCTGCCCATGCAGGCGCACGGTCACAACGGCCTCGGAGACCGAAATCTGCTCGCCCCGCGCATTGCGCCTGCGCTCGACGATCACCCGGTAGCGCTCGACATCGAAAAAGCGCGGCAGCTGGCCGAAATGACGCCGGGCCAGCAATTCGAAGCTCGCCTGGGCCACGTCATAGGCATAGCCCTGATCCTCGCGCGATTTCACCTCGGTCAGGATCGCGGCCAGATCGGCCCCTTCCGGGATATCGAGACCGGCATCCTTCAGCCGCGCCCGCAGGTTCGACTGGCCGGCCTGATTGGACATCGGGATGATCCGGGCATTGCCGACCATTCCGGGCGGGACATGTTCATAGGTCGCCGGGTTCTTGACGATGGCGCTGGCATGAAGCCCGGCCTTATGGGCGAAGGCCGAGGCCCCGATATAGGGCGCATTGGGCTGCGGCGCCCGGTTGAGGATCTCATCGAGCCGGCGCGAGATTTTCAGCAGCGATTTCAACGCCTCCGGGCTGATCTGCGGCACCAGCGGCGCGAATTCCGGCTTCAGCGCGAAGGTGGCGATCAGCGTGGTCAGATTGGCATTGCCACAGCGCTCGCCAAGACCGTTCAGCGTGCCCTGCACCTGCCGCGCACCCGCCCGGATCGCCGCAAGCGCACCGGCAACCGCATTGCCGGTATCGTCATGGGTGTGAATGCCAAGCCTTTCGCCCGGAATGCCGGCTGCGATGACCTCCCGGGTGATCGCCTCGATCTCATGGGGCAGTGTGCCGCCATTGGTATCGCACAGTACGATCCAGCGGGCACCGGAATCGCGCGCCACCTCCAGACAGGTCAGCGCATAATCGCGGTTCGTCTTCCAGCCGTCGAAGAAATGCTCGGCATCGAACAGCGCCTCGCGCCCGGCACTGACGACATGGGCCAGTGATGCCGCGATATTGTCGATATTCTGATCGAGCGTAATGCCAAGCGCATCGGTTACATGAAAATCATGGGTCTTGCCGACCAGACAGACCCCCTTGGTCCCGGCATTCAGAACGGCCGCCAGCACCTCGTCATTCCCGGCCGAGCGTCCGGCCCGCTTGGTCATCCCGAAGGCGGTCAGCATGGCGCGGGTCTTGGGGGCATTGTCGAAAAATTCGCTGTCTGTCGGATTGGCCCCCGGCCAGCCGCCCTCGATATAATCGAGCCCGAGCGTATCCAGCATCCCGCAGATCTCAATCTTCTCGGCCACCGAGAACTGAACGCCCTGAGTCTGCTGCCCATCGCGAAGGGTGGTGTCGTAAAAGTAAAGGCGGTCGCTCACGAAATATTCTCCAGCTTGGCGGCATCGAAGCCCGGGCCGGGGATCAGCTCGACCCCGCCCGCCGACATGCGAACCTCGATCCCGGCGGAAATCAATTGCTGCTTCATCGCATCGACCGCCGAAAAATTCTTGCTGATCCTGGCCTCTGCGCGCAATTCCTCGAAGCGGGCATTCAACAAGGACAGATCTGCATCCCCCTTGACCCAATCCCCCAAACCATCACGCAGCAATCCCAGCATCCCGGCCGAAGCCTTCAGCCCCGCCGCATCTCCCTCGCGCGCCAGATCATGCAGCGCTGCAATCGCACCCGCAGTATTAAGATCATCCGCCAGCGCGGCGATGACGGCGGGTGCCGGGCTGGCGGCGGGCTCAATGCCCGCAGTCAGTCCGCGCCACTTGCGCAAAATCGCCTCGGCCTCCGCCGCCTTGTCCGCAGTCCAGTCCATCGGCCTGCGATAATGGGTCATCAGCAGCACGAAGCGGATCACCTCGCCCGGGATGCCCTGATCCAGCAGATCCCGCACGGTGAAGAAATTGCCCAGGGATTTGGACATCTTCTTGCCCTCGACCTGCACCATCTCATTATGCAGCCAGACATTCGCCATCTGCTTTGTGCCATGGGCGCAGCGGCTCTGGGCGATCTCGTTTTCATGATGGGGAAATTGCAGATCGATGCCGCCGGCATGAATGTCGAAGACATCGCCCAGCAGTTCCGCCGACATCGCCGAGCATTCGATATGCCAGCCCGGCCGGCCGCGCCCCCAGGGGCTGTCCCAGCCCGGCTGATCCGCATCCGAAGGCTTCCACAGCACGAAATCCATCGGTTCGCGTTTGAAGGGCGCGACCTCGACCCGGGCGCCGGCGATCATGTCATCGAGCGAGCGCCCGGAAAGCTGGCCGTAATCACGGAACTTGCGGACCTCGAACAGAACATGCCCTTCGGCAGCATAGGCAAATTCCTTGGCCTCCAGATCGGCGATCATCGCAATCATCTGGGCGATGTAATCGGTCGCGCGCGGCTCATGATTTGGTCGCAACGCGCCAAGCGCATCCATGTCGTCATGATACCAGCCGATGGTTTCCTCGGTGATCTCGCGGATCGGCCTGCCGCTCACAGCCGAACGCAGATTGATCTTGTCATCGACGTCTGTGAAATTCCGCACATAAGTCACGGAATCATCGCCATAAACCTGACGCAACAGCCGGAACAACACATCGAAGACCACGACCGGCCGGGCATTGCCCAGATGGGCACGGTCATAGACCGTCGGCCCGCAGACATAGACCCGGACATTCGACGCATCGATCGGCGCGAAGACGTCCTTCTTGCGCATGCGTGAATTGGTCAGTCTGATTTCGACCATAGGTCCCCCTTGCGGGACCCCGGTCACAGCACCTTGCCCCGCATGAAATGCGTCAGCGGATAATGCAGCAGGTGATGCGGCGTATGAACATGGTGCCCGCTCTAGCCGATCTGGACGCAACTGCCAAGACCGACCGTTAGCGCACCCAGTATTGCCGGGCGGGAATCGCCCGCCTAGAGAGGCGCAACGACATTCCCGGAGGAGAACCCGATGTCCACCCCTAAGGATTTTAATGATCGCATGCTGTCACTCGGTCTGGCCCGGGTTTCCGAGGCTGCGGCCCATGCCTCGGCGACACTGATCGGGCGCGGCGACGAAAAGGCCGCAGATCAAGCCGCGGTCAATGCCATGCGCGATCAGCTCAACAAGCTGGACATCAAGGGCGTGGTCGTGATCGGCGAAGGCGAGCGCGACGAGGCACCGATGCTCTATATCGGCGAAGAGGTCGGCAATGGCGAAGGCCCCGAGGTCGATATCGCGCTCGACCCGCTGGAAGGCACCACGCTGACCGCCAAGGATATGCCCAATGCCCTGACCGTGATCGCCATGGCCCCGCGCGGCACGCTGCTGCACGCGCCGGACGTTTACATGGACAAGCTCGCCATCGGGCCGGGATATGAAAAAGACGTGGTCAGCCTCGCCATGACCCCGACCGAGCGGATCGAGGCGCTGGCGAAGGCGCAGGGCGTCAAACCCGGCGACATCACCGTCTGCATCCTTGAGCGCCCCCGCCATGAAGATCTGATCGCCGAGGTCCGCGCCACCGGCGCCGCGATCCGGCTGATCACCGATGGCGATGTCGCCGGGGTCATGCATTGCGCCGAGTCCGAACTGACCGGGATCGATATGTATATGGGGGCAGGCGGCGCCCCCGAAGGCGTGCTGGCAGCTTCGGCGCTCAAATGCATGGGCGGGCAGATGTGGGGCAAGCTTCTGTTCCGCAACGACGACGAGCGCGGCCGGGCCCATAAGGCCGGGATCACCGATCTGGACCGCATCTACGCCCGCGACGACATGGTGACCGCCGATGTCATCTTCTCGGCAACCGGCGTCACCAATGGCTCGATCCTGCGCGGCGTCAAGCGCGAGCCGCGTTTCCTGGAAACCGAAACCATCCTGATGCGCTCGAAAACTGGCTCGGTCCGGCGCATGATCTATCGCAATCCGATCCAGCGCTGAAAAAGGAGGGGGCTGCGCGCCCCCTCTGGCCTGCGGCCATTCACCCCGCGGGATATTTGGACCAAAGTGAATGGGCTTTCACCTTGGCCTAAATATCCATCGAGGCAAGACCCGGCCCTTGCGGTGCCGATCTGGCTGGCGCATCTAAGCGGCATGAGTGCATTTCTGAATGTCGAAAGCTCGCTGAGCGGGTATCGCTGGGTCGGCCCGGATGAGGCCCGGACCCGTTTGGCCGAGGGCTTGGCGCAAAGCGCCGATCTGCCGCTGCCGGTCGCGCGTATTCTGGCCGAGCGCGGCGTGGCAGCCGGGGATGTCGCCGGTTACCTAGCCCCGACTCTGCGCGAGATGCTGCCCGATCCCCTGAGCCTGCGCGACATGGCGCCCGCTGCCGAGCGCTTGGTTAATGCATCTGTCCGGGGTGAGCGCATTGCAATTTTTGCAGACTACGATGTGGATGGAGGCGCTTCGGCAGCGTTGCTTCTGGACTGGCTACGCCAGCAGGGCCGCGATGCGACACTTTACATTCCCGACCGCATTGACGAGGGTTATGGCCCGAATGCGCCGGCCATGGCTGCGCTGGCAGCCGATCACGATCTGATCGTCTGTGTCGATTGCGGCACGCTGTCTCATGATGCACTGGCGGCGGGATCGGCTGCCGATATCATCGTGCTCGATCATCATTTGGGCGGCGAGACCCTGCCGCCGGCCTTGGCCGTGGTCAATCCCAACCGGCAGGATGAGGATGGGGGCCTTGGCCATCTCTGCGCGGCCGGGGTGGTGTTTCTGACACTGGTTCAGGCAGGGCGTGTCCTGCGCGCTCAGGCGCAGCGTGAGCCTGCGTTATTGCCCATGCTCGATCTGGTGGCGCTGGCAACTGTGGCCGATGTCGCGCCGCTGATCGGGGTGAACCGGGCCTTCGTGCGGCAGGGGCTGGCCGTCATGGCCCGGCGAGAGAGGCCCGGACTGGTGGCGCTTACCGATGTCTCGCGTATCGACACCGCACCCAGCAGCTTTCACCTGGGTTTCATGCTTGGCCCCCGGGTCAATGCCGGCGGCCGGGTTGGCCGCGCTGATCTGGGTGCGCGCTGTCTGTCGTCCAGTGACGCGGGCGAAGCCCGCCGTCTGGCTGAGGCGCTTGACGAGCTGAACCGTGATCGCCGCGCCATCGAATCCGCCGTGCGCGATGAGGCGCTGGCTCAGGTCGAAGCGCGCGGCAATCGGGTACTCAGCTGGGCCTCGGGTGGGGGCTGGCATCCCGGCGTGGTCGGGATCGTCGCCGCCCGGGTCAAGGAAAGGACCGGTTTGCCCTCGGTGATCATCGGCACCGAAAATGGCATCGGCAAGGGCTCGGCGCGATCCGTGCCCGGGGTCGATCTGGGCCATGCCGTGCAGCGGCTTGCAGCCGAGGGGCTTTTGGAAAAGGGCGGCGGGCATCGCATGGCGGCGGGTCTGACCGTGGCCGAATCGCAGATCGAAGCGGCCATGGCGCGGCTGGCGGAACTGATTGCCCCTGAACTGGCGGATCGAAGCGGAATCAATGACCTGCGCATCTCTGGTCTGATGGAGCCTGCGGCAGCCACGCCCGAGCTGATGGAGATGATTGAATCGGTTGGCCCCTTCGGGCAGGCGGCCCCTGCCCCGCGCTACGCCTTTGCCGATCTGATTCTCGACAGCGCGGCCACCATGGGCGACGGCCATCTGCGTGCGGCCTTTCGCGCGGCGGGTCAGAAGCCTCTGGAGGCCGTGGCCTGGGAGGCCATGTCAGGCCCGCTTGGCCCGGCACTGATCGGCGCGCGTGGCCGGCGCTTTCACATTGCCGGCAAGCTCGAGCTCTCCCATTGGGGCGGCCGCAGCCGGGTTCGCCTGCGTCTGGACGATGCTGGAGCACTTTGAGAAAGAAATTTTCGCGGGACGTGTTTTTTCGACTTGCGGCCTCCGCACGGCTGACCTAAACACCGCTCCACGCCACGAGCGAAAGCTCGAAGCCACCAAGGCTGGCCCGTTCGTCTATCGGTTAGGACGCCAGGTTTTCAACCTGGAAAGAGGGGTTCGATTCCCCTACGGGCTACCAGGCTGCCACATTGCAGCCACGCGAAAAAATTCTCAAGAAAATAACCGTTGCAATTCAATGACCTGTGGATTTCACGGAGGCCGCCTCGTATCGCATTCTTCTGAAATACGGTATCGCCCACGGTATTCGAACCCGCCACGATACCGTATCCAAGATTTCCTCTAAATGCACCTCGGCACCGCGTTACGGTCTCGTGCTTGGCAGGTTAGCCACCCTTGTCTAGCCAAGTAGAATATCGCATATAGCGATATTCTACTTGCGCACTCTCCACGAAGCGATTATCTTCAAAATTGTGATGAACCTTGCATATGCAGAACCCGACAAAGGCTGGGGCCAGAGGCCCTGTGAAGGCTTAGCGCCTTCGACTCGTTCCTGCGTCTCTGGCTGGACCGTGGCAGCGCGCCGCGCCCGCCCGGGACCGGGCGCGGCATGTAAGGGGTCAAACGTCGCTGATCGCATTCCTCGTTCCTACGGGGGCCAACGCTTTTGTTGGCCGGAACTGAGGAGCAGTAACCATG
>JBKEBH010000270.1:0-2921 GCA_047973065.1 Paracoccus sp. (in: a-proteobacteria)
CACCTCTGGCCGCATGTCGCCCGGATCATCGGCGAGGTCGAACCGCCCTTCGTCTTCCTCGAAAATGTCGCCCATCATCTCCGCCTCGGTTTCCCCGAAGTCGCAGGCGGACTGGTCGGCAGGGGCTACAGGCTTGCGGCAGGATTGTTTACGGCGGCGGAAGCCGGCGCGCCCCACAGGCGCGAGCGGCTGTTCATCCTCGCCATCCGCGAAGGCGACGAGCTGGCCGACCCCGCGCGCCTGCTCCGGCACCCGGTCGAGCGGCAGCAATCGCAGCGAGATCATGCGCCTCTGGCCGACGCCCCGGGCCAGCGCCAACGAGAACCGGCAGACCAGATCAACGCCGTCACAGGCGGCGGGCAAGCACGGGATGAACCTTGCGACGACGGCCGCGCAATGGCCGACGCCGCTGGCGACGGATAGCAACAAACCGAGCGCGGGCAACCGCAAATCGGCCGATCTGACCCATGCCAGCCAGATGTGGATGACGCCCACGGCGCGCGATCACAAGGATGGGGCGACGACGCTGGCGAACACGCCGGTGAACGGCCTGCTTGGCCGCCAGGTCCTCACGACGCCGATGGCTGGACCCGATACCTGCGATCAGCGCCGGACGCTGAACCCGCTATTCGTCGAGGCGCTGATGGGCTGGCCTGCAGGGTGGACAGGCTCCGCCTCTGTGGCAATGGCGTGGTCCCACTGGTTGCGGCGCATGCGCTCCGAACTCTGGCGCATCAGTTGCTGGACGACGGGTGATCCGGTGGGCTAACAAGCTCAAAGGCAGCTTCGAGCCCATATTGACCGATGCTGCACAACACCCCAAAGGCTGCTTTGCGGATTGCTATCGCTTGATAGACCAGACCATCGCGGTCTCGTAGCCAGCAGATTCCAGCAACTCGATCTTGGAAGCCCAACCCGCCGGACAGACGACAAAGGCGGCTCCTATCCCACGGTTGGCGAATGCCGCCTCAGCCGCTCGCAATAGCGCGCTCGCACCTTCAGCGCCGTGGTCGAGAGCCACCGGGTTGGCCAGCTCAGAGTGGAAGTAATCGTCAATCACTCCCGTCCCCGTGATGTCGTGGGCCGGGGGAAAGTGCAGCCGTGAGGCGGGCTGTGCGATGACGTAGCCTTGCAAGTCCTCGGACGGGCCCAGAACCATCATGTCCCGATCTCGGAGCGCTAGACTCCGCGTCATCCAGGCTGAAAACCGTGGATCAGCTTCGGGATGGGTTTCCCAGAACGGGTCGATATCAAAGAGAACCTCACGGTTCTCGGCGCTGCGCGCGACGATACCTGGAATATCGTCTTCGGTCGCTTGTCGAACTCCGGCGGGCATTCCCTGATCGCCAAGGTCACTGCGCGACAGATAAAGCGTCAGAGGTTCATAGCCGCTTGCCTCAAACGCAGTTCGCCAGACTTCACCCGCCACGTCGGATGCCAGTTTGATCCGGGCACCAGCTTCGTGAAGTGCGTCTTCGGCTGCGGCCAATAGGTCGTCAACAGTGCCGCTCGCCGCATCGGCTGCAACGAAGGAGTCTGGCAGGATCAGCCCCGGCTCGCCGAACGAACCTGCATAGATTGGGGGAACCGGTAGCATCATCGCATGAATGACACCCGTGATCTGACCCCCATCGTCCGCGACATGCCAAAACTGTCGAAAGGGTTGTTGATCGGCCGTCAGCGCAAATGTCAGCGCCTTTTCGATCTGCGTGGGCGCGTCGTCTACCATCTTCCAGAGGATCGCATCCTCTGCATGGCGCGCCTCGGCATCCAGCATAAGTAGCTGGATCAGGCGCGGCATGTCGTCGGGTGTTGCTGGTCGGATCGTCTGGGTCATAGCTCGGTCTCTTTTAACCATTGCTGAGTGCTGTTTCCCCGCCTGTATCGGCCGCCTGCACCGAATTGACAAAGCAGGATAATGCCGCCAGCGTTTAGAAAAACTATCGCCTTTGAGGCATCGAATGAAGAACGTAAACCTGAACGCGCTCCGGGTATTCTCTGTCGTCGCATCGCACGGGAACCTGCAACGGGCAGCTGAGGAGTTGAACCTATCGCGTGGCGCAGTCTCTCAGCGGATCAAGCAGCTCGAGATCGAGCTGGGGGTGGTTCTTCTCGTACGTGGCGCACGCGGTGTCTCGCTGACCCCAGAAGGCGAGCGCTGTCATGCGGCGATGCAAGACGCTTTGGCGATCCTCGACACTGCCTTTCTGAACATCGGCGAGGGCGGTGATCGTATCACGCTACACCTTGGTTCTTCCACAGCAACGAAGTGGCTGATGCCCCGGATGGACGCTTTCGCGGCCAAGTTTCCGAACGTGTCCCTCACCACACAGGTCCACGAGCAAGTTCTGGCGCGCAGTTTGGGTCGGAACGAGATCGCAATCTGGCCCGGAAAGGGCGTTGGCGATGCAGATGGCAATGTCATCGATCCGAGCCCGCAGGCCATCGATGCGCTTCTGGACATCTGGCCGATCTTCGAGGCGTTCCAGCTGGTCTATGTCTCGAAGGGTCTATTGCTGGAACAGGAAAAAAACGTCTCCGCGCCCTTGCCGAATGGATCTTCGGCGGGGGCGACAGCTACTGCGCGGCCTGCCCACAAAGCTGCGAAGACTGCCCGACGCGGCAAAACCAGCCGCTGACCTTCGAGGGCTGGCAGGCCTGGGATCTGGTCGGCCGACTTGGCGGCCAGCTGCGGGTGCTCCGGGGTGCGGTGATCGGCTGGGATCTGAATGCCGCGCTGGGACTGGCAGCGGCGCTGGGCATTCCAGCCCCAGCAGTCGCCGAACTATTGCCGGTCATTGAAGCGGTGATGGTCCGGATGATGAATGAACAGATGGTACAGAGGAGTCACCTATTGTGACGATGCTGGGTAAGACCAGCTTAAGCGCCACCGATCTGTTGCTGCGCTTCGTACCATTCCG
>JBKEBH010000280.1:0-3607 GCA_047973065.1 Paracoccus sp. (in: a-proteobacteria)
GTCGAGGGGAAATCCTCGTTGATCTCGTCCATTTCCATGACGATGTCATAAGGCACCTTGGCTTCGGCCAGCAGCACGTTCATGTGTCCGGGCAGACGGCCGGCCACCGGATGGATGGCGAAGCGGACATTCTTGCCCTTGGCGCGCAGCTTGCGGGTCAGCTCGCTGACTGCCTGCTGGGCCTGCGCCACCGCCATGCCATAACCCGGAACGATAATGACCTCATCGGCATCATTGAGCGCCGAGGCCACCCCATCGGCATCAATCGCGATCTGCTCGCCCTCGATCTCCATCGCCGGGCCGGTCTCGCCACCGAAGCCGCCAAGGATGACCGACACGAAGTTGCGGTTCATCGCCTTGCACATGATGTAGCTGAGGATCGCACCGGATGAGCCGACAAGCGCACCGACCACGATCAGCAGGTCATTCGACAGGGTGAAGCCGATGGCCGCCGCTGCCCAGCCGGAATAACTGTTCAGCATCGATACCACGACCGGCATATCGGCCCCGCCGATCCCCATGATCAGATGCCAGCCGATGAAGCCGGCCAGCACCGCGATCAGGATCAGCCAGAAGACCGAAGGCCCGACATCGCCGATATAGAGCAGCCCGAGGATCAGCGACAGGATCGCCGCGCCGGCGTTCAGCATATGCCCGCCCGGCAGCTTCTTGGGCTTGCCGCTGATGCGCCCGGCCAGCTTGCCGAAGGCGACGATCGAGCCGGTGAAGGTCACCGCACCGATGAAGACGCCAAGGAAGACCTCGATCTGAAGCATGTTCAGCTCGGCCGGGCTCTTATGGGTCAGAACCGCAGCGAAGCCGCGGAACATCTCCAGCGGGAAAACCGTGGTTGCGTTTTCGGCGGTAACCGCGATTGCGTCGGGCAGACCGGCGGCCTTGGCACGCAGCACCCGGCCAAGCTCAAGCTGAGCGTTGAAACCGACGAAGACGGCAGCCAGACCGACCAGCGAATGCATGGCCGCAACCAGCTGCGGCATTTCGGTCATCTGGACGCGCTTGGCGATGACCCAGCCGATGGCACCGCCGATGGCGATCATGATCAGCGACAGGAACCAGTTGCCGGCACCTGGCCCGATCAGCGTGGCGAAAACCGCCAGCGCCATGCCGGCAATGCCGTACCAGATGGCGCGTTTCGCGCTTTCCTGTCCCGAGAGCCCGCCGAGCGAGAGGATGAACAGGACCGATGCGACCACATAGGCAGCGGTGGTAAATCCGTAATCCATGCCGGCCTCCTTACGATTTCTGGAACATGGCGAGCATGCGCCGGGTGACCATGAAGCCACCGAAGATATTGATACCGGCCATCAGCACAGCCAGCGCGGCCAGCAGCACGACCATTCCCGAGCCCGATCCGATCTGCATCAGCGCGCCCAGAATGATGATCGAGCTGATCGCATTGGTGATCGCCATCAAGGGCGTATGCAGCGAATGGGCGACATTCCAGATCACCCGGAAGCCGACGAAGCAGGCCAACACGAAGACGATGAAATGCGACATGAAGCTTGCCGGGGCCAGCAACCCGACCAGCAGGACAGCCGCTGCGCCCCCCACCAGCATCTTGATCTGGCTGGCGGTTTCGGCCTTGAATGCGGCAGCTTCCTGAGCCTTGCGCTCCTCCGACGTCAGTTCCTTCTTCTTTTCCTTCGGCTTCTGGGCGGCAATCGCCGCGACCTTGGGCGGCGGCGGCGGCCAGGTGACGTCGCGGTCGTGAACCACGGTCGCGCCCCGGACCACGTCGTCTTCCATGTCATGGACAACCACCCCATCCTTGCCCGGGGTCAGATCGGCCATGAAATGGCGGATATTGTTGCCGTAAAGCTCGGAGGATTGCGCGGCCATGCGCGAGGGGAAATCGGTATAGCCGATGATGATGATCCCGTTCTCGGTGGTGTATTTCTCATCGGGGATGGTCAGCTCGCAATTGCCGCCCTTTTCGGCCGCCAGATCGACAATCACGCTGCCCGGCTTCATGGCCTCGACCATGTCGCGCGTCCACAAGACCGGCGCATCGCGGCCCGGGATCAGGGCGGTGGTGATGACGATATCCATTTCGGGCGCGAGCTCGCGGAACTTCTTCAGCTGCGCTTCGCGGAATTCCGGGCTGGAGGGCGCGGCATAACCGCCGGTCGCGGCGCCGTCCTGCGCGTTTTCGGCGAAATCGAGATAGACGAATTCGGCGCCCATGGATTCGATCTGCTCGGCGACTTCTGGGCGCACGTCAAAGGCATAGACCTGCGCGCCCAGGCTGGTCGCCGCGCCGATCGCCGCCAGACCGGCAACGCCTGCGCCAACGATCAGCACCTTGGCCGGCGGCACCTTGCCCGCCGCTGTCACCTGCCCGGTGAAGAAGCGCCCGAAATTGTTCGCAGCCTCGATCACCGCACGGTAGCCGGCGATATTGGCCATGGAAGACAGTGCATCCATCTTCTGCGCCCGTGAGATGCGCGGCACCATGTCCATGGCAATCGCGGTGATCCCCGCCGCACGGGCCTCTTCCAGCAATTCGGCATTCTGTGCCGGGTAAAAATACGAGATCAGCGTCTGGCCTTCGCGCATCCGGGCGATTTCCTCGTCCCGGGGCGGGCGCACCTTGGCAACGATATCGACCGCATCGCTCAGCGCAGCGGCCGATGGCTCGATGATGACGCCGGCCGCATCGTATTGCGCGTCGGAAAAGCCTGCGCGTGCCCCAGCTCCGCTTTCAAGATGGACCTCATGGCCCAGCTTGTGCAGATGCGCGGCCGAGGCCGGAGTGATTGCGACACGTGCCTCCCCCTCATGGCCTTCTTTCAGGGCCCCTATTTTCATCTCCATCCCCTCCTTGATGCCAAGTCTGTCTTTGTATCACCCGGGTTCATCTATTTCACAAGCAAGCAAGTCATCTATCGGGGGCCGAATATGCAAAAGCGCCGCCACGTCTTTTCGTGGCGGCGCCAAAGCTTTGACCGGCAGGGCGAAACCGCCCCGCCGGATATCAGACCGATCAGTGAGCGGTCGTGTTGGTGTCGGTGTCGGTCATCGCACCCTCGACGGCGGCGGCCGCATCGCTGGCAGCGCCTTCAACGGCAGCAGCAGCATCCGAAGCCGCGTCGGCAACGGCATCAACCGCGTCCGAGGCCATGTCGCCAGCCGCGCCAACCGTGTCGGTTGCGGTATCGGCCGCAGCGTCGGCGGCGTCGGCGGCGGCGCCGGCAACGGCATCAGCCGCATCGGTGGCAGCATCGGCTGCGTCCGAAGCAACATCGGTGGCCGCATCAGCGGCGTCACCGGCTGCGTCGGTAGCAGCGTCAACCGCATCACCAGCGGTATCAGTAGCAGCATCCATCGCATCGCCAGCAGCAGCGGCCGCATTGGTGGCGGCGCCTTCGACAGCGTCGGCAGCGTCGGTGGCCGCATCGGTGACAGCGTCAGCCACATCGGCAGCGGCATCGGTCGTCGCAGCAGCCGCGTCGGTGGCGGCGCCTTCAACAGCTGCGCCGGCATCGGCAGCGGCGGCTTCCGTTTCGGCAGTCGCTTCGGCAACCGGCTCCTCGGTGGTCGCAACTTCATCGCTGCCCATGAAACGGGTCAGCACGAAATAGGCGAG
>JBKEBH010000331.1:0-3381 GCA_047973065.1 Paracoccus sp. (in: a-proteobacteria)
AAGCCTTCGGGCAAGGGAGAGCGCACTCTGGGTATCCCGACGGTGACGGACCGGTTGATCCAGCAGGCATTGCATCAGGTCCTGAGCCCGATCTTCGATCCGGACTTTTCCGGGTACAGCTACGGCTTCCGGCCGGGGCGTCACGCGCGTCAGGCGGTGCAACAGGCACGGCAGTACGTGAGTGACGGACGGCGCTGGGTAGTCGATCTGGATCTGGAGCAGTTCTTCGACCGGGTCAACCACGACATCCTGATGTCGCGGGTGGCGCGCAAGGTCGAGGATCGACGGGTACTGGGACTGATCCGGCGCTACCTGCTGGCCGGGCTGTTCGAAGGCGGCATGACGACGGCACGGACACAAGGGACACCGCAAGGTGGCCCGTTATCGCCCTTGCTGTCGAACATCCTGCTGGACGAACTGGACCGGGAACTGGAACGTCGCGGCCATGCCTTCTGCCGTTATGCGGACGATGTGCAGATCTACGTGCACACCGAGCGCAGCGGTGAGCGGGTACTGGCCTCGGTGACCCGGTACCTGGAGTGCCACCTTAAGCTCCAGGTGAATGTCACCAAGAGCGTGGTGGCGCGCCCGTGGCAGCGCAGCTTTCTGGGTTACACGATGACGTTTCACCAACGGCCCCGGTTGAAGATACCGACCGCCGGCGTGAAGCGCTTTCGTGCGAACCTGAAAGCGGTTTTCCGGCGTGGCCGGGGACGCAGTCTGACTAGGGTGATCGCGGAACTGGCGCCGATTCTTCGGGGTTGGATCCACTACTTCCGCGATATCGAGGTCCGGAACGTTCTCGAAACGCTGGACGGCTGGTTGCGGCGCAAGCTGCGCGCGCTGTTATGGCGTCGCTGGAAACGGCCCTTCACCCGCGCGCGACACCTGATGCGACGGGGCTTGTGTGAGGCTCGTGCGTGGATCTCCGCCACTAACGGGCGCGGCCCGTGGTGGAATGCCGGAGCGTCCCACATGAATCAGGCGTACCCCAAGGTCTTCTTTGATCAGCTCGGCCTGGTGTCGCTGCTCGATCAGTATCATCATCTCAATCTTGCAACACGAACCGCCGTGGTACGAAACCGTATGCCCGGTGGTGTGGGAGGACGGCGGGGGTAACCTCGCCTCCTACCCGATCCGGGTGGATTGATGGGCAAGGCCAATCTGCCTATGCTGTAAGGCCCGCGCCGCGGGGCTTCCCTCTCCGCTTCAACAGGAACCGCAATGCAGCTTCAGGACAAGGGCCTGCTTCAGTCGCAGGCATACATCGACGGCCAGTGGATCGACGCCGACAGTGGCGCAAGTTTCGAGGTCACCAACCCGGCGAATGGTGAACGGGTGGCTACTGTTGCGAAATGCGGAACGGCGGAAACGCGCCGGGCGATCGAAGCAGCCGACCGGGCCCTACCGGCCTGGCGGGCGATGCCGGTGAAGCAACGCGCGGCACTGTTGCGCAAGTGGTTCAACCTCATGCTCGATGCGCAGGAAGACCTGGCGATCATCATGACCGCCGAGCAGGGTAAGCCGCTGG
Source organism: Paracoccus sp. (in: a-proteobacteria) (assembly GCA_047973065.1). Taxonomy (GTDB): domain Bacteria; phylum Pseudomonadota; class Alphaproteobacteria; order Rhodobacterales; family Rhodobacteraceae; genus Paracoccus. Next base: position 1,532 of record JBKEBH010000331.1, read on the forward strand.
CGGAATCGCGCGGCGAGATTGCTTACGGCGCCAGCTATATCGAGTGGTTTGCCGAGGAAGGCAAGCGGGTGTACGGCGATGTCATTCCGCCGCCGGCACAGGACCGGCGCATTGTCGTAGTGAAGCAGCCGGTGGGTGTGGTTGCCTGTATTACGCCGTGGAATTTCCCCAATGCCATGCTGGCGAGAAAGATCGCACCGGCGCTGGCGGCCGGTTGTACCGTGGTCTGCAAACCGGCCAACGAAACGCCGCTCTCGGCACTGGCCATGGCGGTGCTGGCCGAACGGGCCGGCATTCCCGGGGGGGTTATCAACCTCGTCGCCGGGGTGACCAAAGACATCGGTGCCGAACTGACCGCTAACCCGGTGGTGCGCAAGCTCACTTTCACGGGCTCCACCGCCGTCGGCAAGCTGCTGGTGGAGCAGTGTGCGGCCACCATGAAGCGCACCTCCATGGAGCTTGGCGGCAATGCCCCGTTTATCGTCTTTGACGATGCCGATCTCGATGCGGCGGTGCAGGGTGCGATCATCTGCAAGTTCCGTAACGCCGGGCAGACCTGCGTCTGCGCCAACCGCATCCTGGTGCAGGATGGTGTCTATGAGGAGTTCTGCAAGCGCTTCGCCGCGGCCACGGCAAAGCTGAAGATGGGCAACGGGGCGGAGGAAGGCGTCACGCTCGGGCCGCTGATCAACGAGAAAGCCGCCAACGATGTGCTCGGCTTCATTGAAGATGCCGTGTCCAACGGCGCCACGGTGGCCTGTGGCGGGCATCGCTCGGAACTCGGTGAGTGTTTCATCGAGCCGACCATCCTTACCGACGTCGATGACGAAATGCGGGTTTTCAGCGAGGAGATCTTTGGCCCGGTTGCACCGGTGTTCCGGTTCTCCACCGAAGAAGAGGCGATCCGTATGGCGAATGACACCGAGTTTGGCCTTGCCTGCTATTTTTATTCGCGCGACATCGGCCGCATCTGGCGGGTTGGTGAAGCGCTGGAATACGGTATCGTCGGCATCAACGAAGGCATCATTTCCAATGAGATGGCACCCTTCGGCGGCATCAAGGAGTCCGGGCAGGGCCGGGAAGGCTCCAAGTACGGCCTCGACGATTACCTCGAGATCAAATACCTGTGCATGGGTGGTATTGACCGCTGAGCCTGAGCTAACGGGCGCTGAGAGCAACAGTACCTGGTCAGGTACATCCTGTTCGGCCCCTGCCCGGAGCGGATAATCCTCAACACAGAATACAGGTCCGATTATGGCTAGTTCGGCTCCGGGCCCGGCGTATACTGCCGGCATTGGAGGAATCACCGATGCCGCCGAACGCCATGTACGAACGAGCCCGCCTGGCCCGCGACCCGCGGTACGACGGGCGGTTTTTCGTCGGTGTCCGCTCCACCGGAATCTATTGCCGGCCGGTTTGCCCGGCCAATCCGCCCAAGCCGGAAAACGTCGAGTATTTTCCTTCGGCCGCCGCCGCCGGTGAATCGGGTTACCGCCCCTGTCTGCGTTGCCGCCCCGAGTGTGCGCCGGGAACACCGGCCTGGCACGGCAGTTCTACCACCGTACGGCGCGGCCTGCGCCTGATCGCCAACGGTGCGCTGGACGACGGTGGTGTCGAAGACCTCGCCGAACGCCTGGGTGTCACCAGCCGTCACCTGCGGCGCCTGTTTCATCAGCACCTCGGTGCCAGCCCGCTGGCCGTGGCGCATACGCAGCGGCTGCATTTCGCCAAACGCCTGATTGACCAGACGGCACTCGGCATGCGCGATATCGCCATTGCCTCGGGTTATGGCAGTACGCGACGTTTTAACGATGCCTTCCACAAGACCTATGGGCGCCCGCCGCGCGAGT
>JBKEBH010000346.1:0-2014 GCA_047973065.1 Paracoccus sp. (in: a-proteobacteria)
TGCCAAAATTTCCAGAAAGAGAGATTCCTTTTCTTGTGGCTGATATTCCAGAACTAGAGGTTTCTGCCAATCCATTCTCAACAACTGCTATACCTTGTTTTTCGGATTTTGCCAAACCACTTCTTACAAACGAAATGCCATTATCATCACTTATAGCTTTACCAGAATAGCGAACAACTGATATGCCAGAAAATCCTGTATTTGCAGAACTACAAGTAGATGCTATTGCTACACCTTCAGCAATAGCATTTCCAAAATCCCCAACTACAACCACATCTGCTTCAGATTTTACAGTTAATCCGATTACTGTATTTTTATTACAGTTGGGTTCTTTGGCAATGAGATAATCAGTAGCAGATTTCTTGTTGCCAATAAAAATAACTTTTGCTGATTTAAACTTGCAAATTTTATCCGACTCAATAATTTCATCTAAATTTATCTCTAAAACTAGCCACTTATTATTTTTATCATTTAGGTAATCAATGAGGTTTTTAGCATCCACTCCATGCATATCATATTCATCAAAAAACCAGCTACCTGATCCATACAGCCAGCCATACAACCACTTTTTTTGCGACTCAATAGCGGTTGTATAGCCAGTATCAACCCACTGTACACCAAACCGATCAATTAAGTTGTGGTCACATACGGTAAGTACCAAAGCTGTTGACTTCTTCATTTATTACCCATTTTGTTGTATGACAAAATCACTATTCAATTCAAGCTCAAGAACATACTTATTTCGAAACACCCAATTTAGTATTTCTCTAAACGTATTATTCACAACCACTGTATATTGATCTCCACCAACTGGTAAAATTCCATCCCCATTATTACTAATAATTGAACAGCGAAATTCCCGATCAAGATCATATTGATATTGCCAATCCGCTATTTTGCGGTCGATTTTTAAGAAAAAGGTTTTTCCACAGATAGAAATATAATCTTCATAGCCATATTCATCATAAGAGTCAGACTCCTTATAAACATCAAAACCAAGTTTTTTAAATTCTTCTTCTAAAACTGCTGTGCTTACTTTTTCATCCTCAATATCATATCCTCAGTTTGGAGCATCATCACCAGCATACAAACTATAGTTTGTATCTAGTTTCTCTAGATTATCAATAATAGGTTCTCTCAATTTGTCCATTCCTTCAATAAAGCTATTGAATAAATATTGTATTGTTTCTAAATTTTTTAGAAGAACATTATAAGTTTGACCTAGTTGATGACGTTTATTGCTATATTCGATAAAAGCCTCGTTGTCGACTTTCTCTCTCTTTTTTTGCTCCACCAATTTCACCCCACGGAGCTGATCATGAGATAACCCAAATTCATCCAATGTGGGCTCTTTAATTTTTTCTTTACTTGCAAGATAGCTGCCATGCGCTTGTTTAGCATCTGCGCCAAGGAAGGCAATAATAAGTTCATCCTTAAATACGCTACTATTAGAACCATATTGCTGATGTGTTAGATATAAATTTACCAATTTATAGGTACTTAATCTCATTTTATTAATCTCCTGTTGTCTTTGAGGCAGTACTACATCTGCTTGATATGATTAAAGTACACTTATTAAGTGTACTTGTCATGTATTTAATTCTAATTTTTCAAGCAGCATTAGCCATTTTCGGTGTGGCATATCTGCATGACTTTTATCATCAATAGGGCACTCCCAATTATAAACAGTTTTTCGGTTTTTCGTTCCTGTTATATCTGCAACATCTTGCCGTTTAAGGTTGAAATGCTCTATTACTGTTGTTAAGTTGCCTGGTGTATAACCAAGCTCTTTTAGTTCAAGCGCCATGCTTTTTTTCCTTTATAAATTCGTAGAATCCCCAAGCTATAGCACATTCTGAATATTCGGTCATAATCTCAACAAGATTGGGGAGAACAATATTTTCAACAATAAATGGAGCTTCTAATTTAATGCTTGGGTCCATACCAAAAATCTTGTAAGTTTTACTTTTGTAAAGGCTTTGCAGACATACAACAAACTCAACCACATCATATT
>JBKEBH010000390.1:0-1936 GCA_047973065.1 Paracoccus sp. (in: a-proteobacteria)
ATAGGTTTTGTTATGGGTAGCCAAGCAATAATCTCAATAGCGACTGCCGAAAGTGGCATTATTCTGTCACTTGCTTTATTGGCTGTTGGATTATGGACTAAAAGCAATAAGATCGTACCAGTATTGGCAGTATTACTGGCCAGCTGTCATGGTGCTGCACATGGGGTAGAACTGGGGCAAAGTGATCATGTTACATTGTTGATGCTCGGTATGCTTTCGGCAATGTCGCTTATTTACATCACAGGTTTGGCATTGGCTACATTTATTCACAAATATGTACCGTATGGTAAACAGATTGTTGCTGCTATAACGACAGTTGTCGCTGTTATTTGTATTGCCTAACCCTATAAATGACATAGATGATTAAAGAAATATCATGCAAAATTTGGCAGTAGCACATCCAGCAACAGACTCACAGTTGTGGTATGCCTGTTTGGAATTGGGATTTCAATTTCAAAATAGCACCTCACGTACTGTACTGCAGCACCGTAAACATTATGGTCCTGTTCGGGTGCAAAAAATGCTGTGGCCAGAAAAAACTGGGGTATGTCATGCCATTATTGTGCATCCACCAGCAGGAATTGCAGGTGGAGATAGCCTGACATTTAAGATGAATGTGGATGACAGTGCTCACGCATTGGTAACTACGCCAGGCGCAGGTAAATGGTATAAAACCAATGGCAAGCAGGCCTATCAATACATTCATATTCAGGTTGCCAAGCAGGCAATTTTTGAATGGCTGCCACAGGAAACCATGCTATTTGATGGTGCAAATGCACATTCGGAAACTACTGTGCAACTAGAGCAATCCGCCAGCTTTATTGGCTGGGATATGCTGGTACTTGGCCGTCAAGCCAGAGGAGAGCTATTCCAGCAAGGGGCTTATCAAAATTGCTTTCGTTTATACCGAGAACATCAATTGCTAGTTGCAGATCGCTTAAGTTTTAAAGGTAAAGATCGCTGGTTAAGCTCCTGTCTAGGGATGAATAATTGTGCAGTAATGGGTAGTTTTTGGGCTGTTGCACCAGAGGCAATGCGTAATAGTTCCAGTTTGGAACAGCAGCTCGAGCTGATTCGAGAGCTGATTATGCCTATGCACCTGCCTGTTAAATTAACCTTGCTGGAAGATGTGGTGTGTGCAAGATATTTGGGTAATGATGTACGACATTGCCACGATGCTTTTGCTGCGATACGGGCACGTTTAAGACGTTATTGGTTTAATTTAGACGAAGAATTCCCACGTATTTGGCGCACATAACTGTTTTAGCTATTAACTGCAAAACGTGCATATATTTTGCATTATATGATTAAAAATTTTAGGAACGAGATATGGAACTCAATCCCACAGAAAAAGACAAGCTGTTCATTTTTACTGCTGGACTGCTGGCAGAACGCCGTAAAGCCCGTGGTTTAAAACTTAACTATCCAGAATCTATTGCTTTTATTTCCGCAGCACTACTCGAAGGTGCTAGAGATGGTATGACAGTAAGTGAACTTATGCACTACGGCACAACATTACTCAGTCGTGATGATGTAATGGAAGGCGTGGCAGAAATGATTAGCGAAGTGCAGGTAGAAGCAACTTTTCCCGATGGTTCGAAATTAGTTACGGTACATCAACCGATTGTCTAAAGCATATAAATGAGGATAACCCGATGATCCCAGGCGAAATTATTACTCCCGATGCCGAAGTCGAAATGAATGTCGATCGAGCAACCATCAAAATAACTGTTGCCAATCTTGGCGATCGCCCGATACAGGTCGGCTCTCATTTCCACTTTTACGAAGCCAATGATGCCTTGCAATTCGAACGAAATGCCACAAAAGGCTATCGTCTGAATATTGCAGCAGGTACAGCAGTACGTTTTGAGCCAGGACAAAGCCGAGATGTCGAGCTGGTCGCACTCGCAGGTAAACGCGAGGTTTACGGTTTTGC
>JBKEBH010000019.1:0-2087 GCA_047973065.1 Paracoccus sp. (in: a-proteobacteria)
GGCGAAGGCTGGATGGGCCAGCACGCGGCGCAGGAACGGCAGGTTGCTGGCGAAGCCGCCGACGGCGGTTTCTTCCAGCATGGCCAGCAGACGCTGACGGGCCTGCTCGCGGTCCTCGCCCCAGGCGATCAGCTTGGCCAGCATGGGGTCGTAGAACGGCGAAACCGTGTCGCCTTCAGCTACGCCACTGTCGACGCGACGGCCCTCACCGGCGGCCGGCTCGCGATACAGCTTCAGGTCGCCGGAGGCGGGCAGGACGTCGTTATCGGTGTCCTCGGCGTACAGGCGCACCTCGATGGCGTGGCCATTGAGCGGCACCTGCTCCTGGGTGATCGGCAGCGCCTCGCCCCGGGCGACGCGAATCTGCCAGGCCACCAGGTCGAGGCCGGTGATGGCCTCGGTGACCGGGTGTTCCCCCTGCAGGCGGGTGGTCATTTCCATGAAGAAGAACTGGCCGCGGGCATCCAGCAGGAATTCCACGGTGCCGGCGCCGACCTAGCCGATGGTCTGGGCTGCCTTGACTGCGGCCTCGCCCATGGCGCGGCGCAGCTCGGGCGACAGGCCCGGTGCAGGGGCTTCCTCGACCACCTTCTGGTGGCGGCGCTGGATCGAGCAGTCGCGCTCGTTGAGGTACAGGCAGTGGCCGTGGCTGTCGGCGAACACCTGGATCTCCACGTGGCGTGGCTGCAGCTCGTATTTCTCCACCAGCTTGCGCGTGTCGCCGAAGGCGGTCTGGGCTTCTCGCTGGGCGGATTCCAGGGTCTCGGCCAGCTCAGCTTCGAGCTCGACCACCTTCATGCCGTTGCCACCGCCACCGGCGGCGGCCTTGAGCAGCACCGGGTAGCCGATGCGTTCGGCGGCGACGCGGAAGGTTTCCACGTCCTGGGCTTCGCCGTGGTAGCCGGGCACCAGGGGCACGCCGGCTTCTTCCATCAGCGCCTTGGCCGCGGACTTGCTGCCCATGGCGTCGATGGCCGTGGCGGGCGGGCCGAGGAATACCAGGCCGGCAGCCTCGATGGCGCGGGCGAAGCCGGCGTTCTCGGAGAGGAAGCCGTAGCCCGGGTGGATGGCCTGGGCGCCGCTGGCCCTGGCTGCGGCGATGATCTTGTCGATCAGCAGGTAGCTCTCGGCCGGCTTGGCGCCACCGAGGTTCACCGCGATATCGGCCTCGCGCACATGACGCGCGTTGGCGTCGATGGCGCTGTGTACGGCCACGGTCTTCAGGCCCTGGGCCTTGGCGGTGCGCATCACCCGGCAGGCGATCTCGCCGCGGTTGGCCACCAGCAGGGTGTCGATATGCTTGCGGCTCATGCTTGCGGCTCCTGCCAGGCGGGCGTGCGTTTTTCCAGGAAGGCGTTGAGCCCCTCCTGGCCTTCGGGACTGATGCGGATACGGGCGATAGCGTTCTCGGTGTAGCGACGCAGCGGCGGGTTGAGCACGCCGCTGGCCACTTCGCGCAGCAGGTCCTTGCTGACCTGCATGGCCTGTGGGCTGTTGAGCAGCAGGTTGCTGACCCAGCTCTCGATCTGGGCCTCCAGTTCGGCGGCCGGATAGGCCTCGGCCAGCAGGCCCAGCTCGCGGGCGCGGCTGCCGGAGAAACGTTCGGCGGTCAGCGCGTAACGGCGTGCGGCGCGCTCGCCAAGGGCCTGGACCACGAAGGGACTGATCACCGCCGGGGCCAGGCCGATGCGCACTTCGGACAGGCTGAACAGCGCGTCGTCCGCGCCGATGGCCATATCGCAGCAACTGACCAGGCCCACCGCGCCGCCGAAGGCTGCGCCCTGGACCACGGCCAGGGTCGGGATCTTCAGGGCGTTGAGGTTGTACATCAGCTCGGCCAGCTCGCGGGCGTCATTCAGGTTGGCGTTGTAATCGAGCTTGGCGCTGGCCTGCATCCAGGCCAGGTCGGCGCCGGCGGAGAAGTGCTTGCCGCGCCCGCGCAGGAGCAGGAAGCGCAGGCTCTTGTCGGCGGCGATCGCGTCGATGGCGAGGATCAGCTCGCGGATCATCTCGGCGTTGAAGGCGTTGTTCTTGTCCGGGCGGTTCAGCCACAGGGTGGCGAAGCCGCGCGGGTCTTTTTCCAGCTG
>JBKEBH010000338.1:0-2371 GCA_047973065.1 Paracoccus sp. (in: a-proteobacteria)
GCGATTCGCCGCCATCGAGGCCGAAGCGCTTGGTGCCCATATATTTGACATGGAGGAATTTTTCGAAGCCCTCGGCCTCGACCATCTTGTTCAGGATGGCGCGGCGGCCTTCGCGGGTGAACTGGATTTCCTTGCCGTAACCCTCGATCCGCTCCTTCAGCCAGGCGGCTTCCTCGGGGTTGGAGATATGCATGTATTGCAGTGCGAAAGTGCCGCAATAGGTGCGCTCCATCAGATCGGTGATCTGGCGGATGGAGGCGACTTCCAGACCCAGCACGTTGTCGATGAAGATCGGCCGGTCAAGATCGGCCTCGGTGAAGCCATAGGTGCCGGGCAGGAGCTCGCCATGATCGGGGAACTCGCGCAGGCCGAGCGGGTCGAGATGGGCATGCAGGTGACCCCGGATCCGGTAGGCGCGGATCAGCATTAGCGCGCGGATCGAATCGAGCACCGCCTGACGCATCGCGGCCGGGGTGACCTGCTGGCCCTTTTCCTCGGCCTTGGCGGCGATCTTCTTCATCGCGGCATCGGCCTCGGCTTTCGAGGGCATCGGCCATTCGCCGGTCAGCGCGGCGATGTTTTCTCCGTCCGGAACCGGCGGCCAGTCATTGCGCTTCCAGCTCGGCCCGGCGGCCTCGGCCATGGCGTCCTGCGCAGAATCGCCGAGTGCGGCGAAATACTGGTCCCAGGCCGCATCCACGGCACTCGGATCGCGGGCCCATTGACCGTGAAGCTGTTCGACATAGGCCGCGTTATGGCCCTGCAGAAAGGAGGACTCGTGAAAGTCGGCGTTCTTGGGTTGGTCGTTCATTTTTATTGCTCCAGCGGGCTCGGCCCGAAGCGGTTGGTGCCTGGCTGCGAGATTTTCACAGTCCAGATGAAGATGACGATGGCGTAGATCAGGAGGATAATGCAAAGGCCCATGATAAGGATCAGTGTCGGCATGCCGATATCATATGGCGCGCCACCCCCGGCGATTGCCCCGAAAAACAGCATGAATATGCCTGCGATCACGACGGGAAAAAGAAGCCACCAACCGCTGTGATCCGTGTCATGCAGGCGACGGACCGAGACTGCGAGGTTGGGCAGCAGCAGAGCGAGCGAGAGGATCATGGAAACCGGGCCCGAACTGAATTCGCCCGGAACAATGTTCATGCCAAGCGCACTGTCCACAAAGCCGGCGGCAAGGCTGCAAAGCACGGTAAAAAGCCACCACCACCAGTATTCCGCCCGCCGTGCACGGCCGGAGAATGTCGCATATTGGGAAAGCACAGCTCGAATCGCATCTCCCATGCCCATCTCCGGTGCAGGGCCGCGCGCAAAGCGGTTGTCGAACGGCTCCGGGGCGGGCGATCTGTCTTTCCAAGCCTCGCCGCCGATCCGGTTATCAGGCGATTTCGGGGGTTCACTCATGACTTTCTCATGCACAATAGATGTCGATCTTGCGGGTGCCGGGATCGTCTTCGGGGGCGATCTGGGCGGTTTGTTCGACCCTGGCGACGTGGCGGCTTTCCAGCCCGCAAAGCGCATTGGCGGCGCGGCTGTCGGCATTGGCCGGGGCGGATTCCACATGGTAGATCAGGCGCCAGCCGTAATCGTGGCGCGAGACCGTGCGCACGGCATCCGCAGGCAGGGAGGTTGCGCGGGGCAGGTTGGTGCTTGCCGGCACGCCGCCGCGCAGCATCTCGTCGGTTGTGCCGCCGCAGCTGCTCAGGACCAATGCGGTAACCGCAGCCGGCGCCGCAGCCGCAAGCCGTCGGCCCGCGATGGCAGGTCCGGGATTGCCTTTGGCGTGACGGGCGTCGGTCATATCCACCTTGCTGCAAAAAAATTCCGCACCCCCATTAGGTATTATAGGGGTGCGGCATGTCAAATCATCAACCCTTGATGGCCTTCAGCACGGCTTCGCCCAGCTGAGCCGGGCTGTCGGCGACGACGATCCCGGCCTTTTTCATGGCCTCGATCTTCGATTCCGCGTCGCCCTTGCCACCCGAAACGATGGCGCCGGCATGGCCCATGCGGCGGCCGGGAGGCGCAGTGCGGCCAGCGATGAAACCGGCGGTCGGCTTCCAGACGCCCTTCTTCTTCATCTCGGCAAGGAATTCGGCGGCTTCTTCTTCGGCCGAGCCACCGATTTCGCCGATCATGATGATCGATTCGGTTTCCGGGTCTTCAAGGAACATGCGCAGCACGTCGATATGTTCCATCCCCTTGATCGGGTCGCCGCCGATGCCGACGGCCGAGGACTGGCCAAGGCCGACATCCGAGGTCTGCTTGACCGCTTCATAGGTCAGCGTGCCCGAGCGCGAGACCACGCCGACCGAGCCGCGCTTGAAGATCGAGCCCGGCATGATGCCGATCTTGCATTCGT
>JBKEBH010000070.1:0-6620 GCA_047973065.1 Paracoccus sp. (in: a-proteobacteria)
CTTTGACCGTCAGCTCGCAGAGTTCCAGATCCGGGTTGGCGTGCTGAACGGCTTCACCGCGCTTGGCATACCCGTCACCGAAGCCGTGGGATGAAGACGTCCGGGGAAAGAGGACGTCCGACTTGTACCCGATTTGTGCAACAGAGCCGGGCTGCTCGACAAGGATCTGTGTAGTAAGCGGAAAACAAGGCAGTATTTTTGCAGCGTAGATCAGACCAACCGCAGATAGCTTCAGTGCATATTCGAATGCGGCACCAGCCGTGATGCGGCCCAGCCGATGGCTGCGCCGATCAACAAGGGACCGGCGGCCGGGTTGCCGACGATCAGAAATGCGATCAGCATGGCGGCAATCGGCTTGCCCAGACCGGCGGTCAGTGCTGCGGTCATTCCGGCGATGATCGCGGCGGTTTCGGGGATGGCTGGCAGCATCCAGACAGCCGATCCGCCGGCAGCCGCACCTGCAAAGAGCAGCGGAAAGGCTGCCCCGCCGCGCCAGCCTGCGGCCAGACAGATCGCCAGCGCCAGCACCTTCAGGGCTGCCAGCCCAAACAGGGCCAATGCGCCGGATTGTGCGCCAAAGCTCAGCAGTTCGGGGAATTCGTGATGTCCGGAAAAACGCAGGATCGGCAGGGCAGCAGCCAGGCCGGCAAAAAGCAGCGTACCGATCAGGGTCTGGACCGCCAGACCGCCGCATTTGCCAAGCAGGGTTTTCAGCACTGGCAGCATGGTCAGGAACAGCAGGCCGATCACCGCGCCCAGGACAGCCGGCAGGATCGCCAGGATCATGTCGAGCCCATCCCCGGGATCAGGATAGCCCGGTAGGGAAATACGCAAGGCGCGCTCGGGCAGGAACTGTTTCAGGGTAAAGACAAACCCAAACAGTCCGGTAAGCGCGGCCAGATAAAGCTGCCATTTCGGCGCCTCACCCGGGGTCTGGGCCGCCATGGCTCCGGCCGGAGGCGAGGCGTAAAGCCCGCCAAGCGCCCCTGCGGCAATGGATTCGCGGATCAGCTCGGCGCGGGCGGCATTGGTGCGGGCAATGCGGATGGAGACCAGAAGCGACAATTCCTCGGCCACGGCCAGAATGCCGGCCTCGGGGCCGATGGCGCCGCCAAAGCCGACGGCGACGATCGCCATGGATGCCATCAGGGCGGCTTCGCGCCGGGCCCGTACATCGGGGGCACGGAACTCGGCCAGCTGACCGGCGAGGTCCTGGCCATCATAGATGCAGCGTAAAAGCGCGATCAGCACCCCTCCGACCATGATCGTAGCGAAGATGTAAACTGCGGTATCGGGGCCGGACCAGACCAGATGTGACACCTGGTCCATCAGCCACAGAACCGCGGCCGCCAGAGCACCCGCGATCAGCCCGTAGAGGGCGGCCAGCAATGCCAGGATCACAGCTCATCCTCGTGGATTCGGGCACGAGAGGCGATGCTGTCGCCGATGGCGGTGGCGGTGGTGACGAAAATGCCGAGCCCGCACAGGACATAAACGCTGGTAAACAGCTTGCCGATCGCCGTCTGCGGGGAAAAATCGCCATAGCCGACGGTCGAAATGGTGATGACCGAGAAGTAGAAGGAATCGAGCCAGCTCCACCCCTCGGCCCAGTGATAGAAGACGGAAGCAATCCCGATCAGGCTCGCCGTCACCGCCAGCAGGATCCGGACACGAAGGCTGGAGAAGGCGGAACCGATGCCGGCCCCGATATCCTTCAGCCCTGCGGTAAATACGCGGACAGGTCGAACCATGTTATTCCACTCGTACCGGGATTCGGATCATCGACCTCAGAGTGCCGTTGCGCGGTTCTTGCGGTGCATTGCCAGCAGGATCAGGGCCAGGCCGGTCGCCAGCAGCTCAAGCCCGAGGATAATCCCGAAACTGAGGTTCAGGCCGAACATGACCAGAAGACCCATCACCACCGAAACACAGCCGGAGCCAACGACCAGTGGCATGTTTTCCTCGCCCGGCATGGCGCGCGCGGCATAGATCTTGGCCGCACCCGAAGCCAGCAGCAGCAGCGAGATCAACAGCCGGATCAGCCAGCTTTCGCCCGGATTGCCGATGAGCAGGATCAGTCCAAGCAGGGCAGCCCCGGCAGCGATCGCCCCCGCGCGAATCCGGCCTGAAGTATCTTCCGATTTCCACGCAGCCCAGCCCTGCAGAGCAGCCACGACCAGCATGGCCCAGCCAACCAGGGTAATTGTCGCGATGCTGGCGCCAATCGGGTTGATCAGGGCCAGAAGACCTCCGATCAGCGCGGCCAGACCAGCCGCCATCATTGCAGCCCAGGATTTCATCCCAATTTCCTTTCCAAAAGCTTTCTGTGAAAGAGGCTCGCAAATTTTCGATCCGTCAACAACCGTCTCGACAGGATTGCGCGCCTCTCAGATGTAAACTCTCCTACTGGTCACTTGCTTCTTCCATCGGTTCAGGCGGGTGCGGCGCTGCGTGATTTCGCGATGCGGAAACGCTTTCGAAGGGTTTCACATCCTGGGCCAGCAGCACTGCGAAAGGCCGGGTCGATTCAAAGCTGCCCATGATGATTGCGATGATCGAGGTCAGCGGAATGGCCAGGATCGCCCCCGACACCCCCCAGATCGTAGACCAGAGCGCCAGAGCCACCAACACGATAAAGGGCGACATGTTGACCTTGCGTCCGACCATGCGCGGCTCAAGCGAATTGCCGACCCACATCTGGGCAAGGGTCAGCAGCACGGCGATGGCGATGGTTCTTTCGACCGATCCGAACTGCGCCATGGAAAGCAGCACCGGAAACACCACGCCAAGCAACGAGCCCACATAGGGTATATAGTTCAAAAGTGCGATCAGAATCGCCCAGAACAGCGCGAAATCCACGCCGAAAGCCGACATGACCACAAAAGACAACACGCCAAGAATTACGTTCACCAACGTTTTTACCGCGATGTAATCGCTGATCGAATTGTTGATATTGGAAATGATCTCTCCGGCCCTTTCGGCCCGCTCGCCGGGAAGGGCGACAGCAATCTTGTGGGCGAAGCCACCACGTTCGCTGATCAGGAAGGCCGCATAGACCACGACCATGAACATCAGCCCGGCCGCAGAGCTGATCGATCCCAGCACCATGCCGGCGATTTCATTGAGCGGCAGTGCCTGACGCAGCCCGTCAAGCAGCTGGGCAAGGTCGGGCTTGGTCGAGATGCCCAGAATCCAGATCAGCTCATCATAGAGGCGACTAAGATTGGCCTCGTATTCGGCAATATGCGAACCGACTTGATTCGCTGTCGAAACCATGACCCCGCCCAGCCAGATGACAGCGATCAGAAATAATGCCAGCACCAGCAGACGGCGCCATCTTTCCCGCAGGTGGCAGGTCAACGGAAAGCGGCCAAGCGCATCGCTTGCAGCCAGCAGGACATAGACCGAGATGATTGCAATGACGATCGGGAGCAGCAGGGATTTGCCGATCACCATGAAGCGGCCGACCAGAGCGACCAGCAGCAGTGACAGCACAATGCTCAGCAATCCACGCAAGGGATCGGATTTCTTGAACATTTCTTCTCCAGAAAGAGGCCGATGCACGCCGGCACGGGAAATCATCAGGTCATTAGCATGACATAGCCGCAGATGCTGGTCCATGGCGGCCGAAGCGATGGGCGGCGAAGCGCGGGCAAGAGAAGCCATGCCGCCGCCGGGGCGGAATATTCCTGCGTATACCTTGCCGTCAGGATTGCAACAAATCGCCTTTTCCAGGCAGGCTCTGGTCAGGGGCGTGGATTGAATGCCATGATCGTGGCGAATTCTGATGAGGCAAGGAGGATCTGGCTGATGGATTGGAGAAGGCCGCTCGGGATATCGCTGCTGCCGCTGTTTCTGGGCATGCTGTTCTTCGCTGCATCGCTGACCCCGTCCCTGATCCCGCGCGGCTGGCTGTTGCAGGGTATTCTGGGCGGCGGCGTCGCGGCGCTTGGCTATATGGCCGGACGGCTTTTGCTGACGCTCTGGCGGCAGATGGCGCTGCCGGGTCTGCGCGGGCGCGGTTTCGTCATCGGGCATCTTCTGGTCGGGCTGCCGGTGCTGGGGATCGTGATCTACGCGCTTGCCTATGCCGTGCCCTGGCAGAACTCGATCAGGACCCGGATGGATCTGGAGCCGATCAATTCGATGCGCAGCCTGCATATGCTGGCGGCGGCGGTGCTGGTCTTCGCGGTCCTGTTCCTGATCGGTGTGTTGGTGAAGATCGTCTTCAACCGCATCCGGTTCTGGCTTTACCGCTATATGCCCGAGCGCACCGCCAATATCTCCGGGCTGCTGATCGTCGGGCTTTTGCTGTTCATCGTCACCCGTGACGGGCTCATCGACCGGATGACCGCCTTTTTCGACCGCACCTATACCGCTGCGCAGAACCTGTTTGACACGGCGCCGTCGTCGCCCACCAATGATGCGGTTCCGGGCAGCGCCGGATCGCTGCTTGACTGGGGGGCGATGGGCCAGCCCGGGCGTAATTTCATTACCGGCGGCCCAAGTGTCGAGGCGATTTCCGATTTCAGCGGCCGTCCGGCCGAACAGCCCCTGCGGGTCTATGTCGGCCTGGCCGAGGCCAGAACCCCGCAGGAGCGTGCCGATATGGCCCTGGCCGAGCTGAAGCGGGTCGGCGGCTTCGACCGCAAGATCCTGATCGTTGCCATGCCGACCGGAACCGGCTGGCTGGATCCGGGCAGTTTCGACCCGCTCGAATACATGCATGATGGCGATGTGGCGACGGTTGCGGTGCAGTATTCTTATCTGCAATCGCCGCTGGCCCTGATTTTCGATACCGATGCCGGGCTGGAACAGGCCCGCGCTCTGATCGCAACCATTCATCAATACTGGCGCGACCTGCCTTCTGAAAGCCGGCCGAAGATCTATATGCATGGGGTCAGCCTTGGTGCCTGGTCGTCGATGTATGGCACCGATCTGGAGGCTCTGCTCGACGATCCCATCGACGGCGCGCTTTGGGCCGGACCGCCTTTCCCGTCCTCGCGCTGGAGGGAAGCGATGGCGGCGCGCAATCCCGGCACGCCCTATGTTGCGCCCGATGTCGGGGAAGGGCGGCTCTTTCGCTTTGCCAATCACGTCACACCGGCAGGCGGCCCGGATGGCTGGGGCAGCATGCGGCTGCTTTTCCTGCAATATTCCAGCGATCCGATCGTCTTTTACGAGCCGCAATCGCTCTGGCGGGCGCCGGAATGGATGAAGGAGCCGCCGGCCCCCGATGTCTCGCCCGATCTGCGCTTCATTCCGGTGGTGACCCAGTTCCAGCTTGCGCTGGATATGGCGCTGGCGCTCTCTGCGCCATCTGGTCACGGCCATGCCTATTATGCGCGTGACTATATCGGAGCCTGGGTGGCGGTGACGGCGCCCGAGGGCTGGACGGATGCCGATACCCAGCGGCTGCTGGCGCGGTGTAACAAGGGGAAACAGCAAGGATGCAACAACGATATTGGCGCTGGATCGGGGTCTTCGTCGCCCTGACGCTGCTTTTGCTGGCCGGGGCCAGCCTGAACACTTTCCGCCATTGGGAAGGCGTCGCGGCCACCATCGAGACCCCGGCCGAGCGCCGGGCGAAGCTTGCGCCCTTCTGGCGCATGGTGCCGCCCGCGATCCCGGTTGCGCAGGCCGAGGCCATGCTGCTGTCGGGCTGCGACGGGGTGCATGACAATCTGGATTACTGGGCCGGCGTGCTGGAGGGGCGCGGCCATCCCGGGTTGATCATCGACAGTCACACCCCGCGCGGGCTCGATAAGCTGCAAAGCTGGCGGCTTTTGTGCATGGGGCAGGTACTGCCCGGCGCGCAGCGGGCCGGCGATCTGGCCGTTGCCATGGCGGCCAGCCAGCAGGATGATGTCATCCTGCTTGGCGCTTCGCATGGCGGCTGGTCGGTGCTGGAATTTCTGGGCCAGGTCCAGACCGGCACCCTGCCGCCCGGCCTTACCGCCTGGCCGGCCCCGCCCGAAAGCCTTTACAGCCGGGTCGGTGCGACCATCGTCTTCTATCCCTATTGCGGGATGCTGAACGGTGCGGATCGCGGCGACTGGTCGGATGCTCCGCCGATCCTGATGATCCTTGGCGAAAAGGATGAGCTGCGCCTGACCCCGGCCTGCAGGAAGATGGCGGCAGATCTGCGCGCGCGCGGCGCGGATATCGAGCTGATCGTCTATACCGAGGCCGGCCATGGGTTCGAACAGCAGGAACGCGCACCGCTGTCGCAGCTGACCTTTCTGCCGGCGCATCGGGCGGATGCGACGCGGCAGGTTGAGGATTTTCTGTCCCGGCACGGGCTGTGAGCGTCACCGCACCGTTACGCCGCAACGCCATGCTTGCCTGCATCGGGCGGTCGGGTCTAGTTGTTTGATCCCACGGTTTGATGGTGCGATCCTTTCTTTGGAATGGAAGGACGCCCTATGGGACAAATTCGTCACGGCAGCGCCACGACCTCGCACGCTGTCCGAGCAGCAATACAGCGATCGCAAGCTTCGCTCGCGCAGCTGAGCCGGGAGCTGAGCATCAATCCCAAGACCGTTGCGAAGTGGCGCAAGCGCGCAACGGTCGAGGATATGAAGACTGGTCCTGCGGAGCCGAGGTCCACTGTTCTGACC
>JBKEBH010000081.1:0-1617 GCA_047973065.1 Paracoccus sp. (in: a-proteobacteria)
CCGGGCGACAGTGTGACGATCCGTATCTGCCAGCTTTCAGCGCGCGTCGGGCGCGGCACCGCACGCACGACTATCCTTTATCTCTGACCCTGAAGAAAGACATCCGCATGTCCGACAGCACGACCAACTTGCTGCTGCCATATCTGATGGCGGCGCAGGCGCAGAAACATGTCACCCATAACGAGGCGCTGCGGCTGCTGGACGGGCTGGTGCAGCTCTCGGTCAAAAGCCGGGTTTTGACGGCACCGCCCGCGAGCCCCGCCGATGGCGACCGCTATATCGTCGCCTCTGGCGCGACCGGCGGCTGGGCGGGCTGGGATCTGAATGTCGCCCTCTGGACCGATGGCGCTTGGCTGCGCCTGCCGCCGCGCGCGGGCTGGCGGGTATGGGTCGAGGATGAGGCGGTGCTGCTGGTCCGGAATGGCGCAGGCTGGGAAACGGTGATCCCGACCGCCCTGGACGACCTCACCCGCCTCGGGATCGGCATGGCGGCAAGCGCTGGTGCCCCCGTTTCGGCCAAGCTGAACAGTGCCCTCTGGACAGCCATTGACGCCGCCGATGGCGGCAGCGGCGACCTGACCCAGACCCTGAACCGGGAAACGGGTACCGACGATACCGGGCTGATCCTGCAGACCGGGTTTTCCACCCGGGCGCTGATCAGGATGTTCGGATCGGACAAGCTGCGCATCGCGGTTTCGCCCGACGGGTCCAGTTTCCGCGATGCGCTGGGCGTCGATCCGATGACGGGCATTGCGAGCCAGCCGAACCTGCCCCGCTTCAAGGCCTGGACAAATTACGACAACTATGTCGCCACCGACAGCTGGACCACGCTCGGCATCAATGTCGCCGAATATAACGATCAGGGCTGCTTCGACGCGGGCACCAGCCGCTTCGTGGCGCCGGTTGCCGGAACCTATCTCCTCGGCGCATCGCTGCTCTTCAAGATCAACGCCAGCAGCAACGCCCGGATGCGCGGGCGGCTGGTCCTGAACGGATCCACGGAAATCCGGGGCTCGTTCGGCGAGATTTCCGGGGCACATGTGTCCGAAGCGACGGCGCTCTGGCTGCAGACAATGGTTTCGCTGGACGCGGGCGACACGGTCGCGCTGCAGGGCAGCTTTCGCGCATTCGATGGATATTTCGCCGCAAACCACACCACCTTCTGGGGAGCGAAGATCGGATGACACCCAAACGCCTCGATGACATGCTGCAGATGAGCGAGAGCGAGTTTGAAGAACTGCTCGCGCGTGCCGCACAGGAGGGTGCGCGTCGCGCCTTGGCCGATGCCGGGCTCGACGGCAAGGAAGCCGCGCTCGACATCCGTGACCTGCGCGCGCTCCTGGAAGGCATCCGCCTGATGCGCCGCACGGCCGCTCAGACGATCATCCGCATGCTGACCGCCGGCCTGATCCTGACCTTGCTGGCCGGGATCGCGCTGAAGCTGAAGCTCTTCGGCGAGGGCGGCTGACACGCAACGCGGCCATCGCCGCTTCCCAAAGACCCCATCACTCCACGGCCCGCCTTCCCGGCGGGCTTTTTCTTTATCCGGAGGATCCATATGACCACCCGTTTCTACCGCCATTGGCGCGACGTGCCGAAAGACAGCTGGCGCTGGCC
>JBKEBH010000146.1:0-14100 GCA_047973065.1 Paracoccus sp. (in: a-proteobacteria)
TTGTAAGACTTCCAGTTCGTCGTGCGATAGCGGGCAGGGTCAGGTCGGGTCATGACAGACCATTAAACCCATGGATTCGCCGTGTGAATCCTGCCCGGAAAGGACGTATGCAACAACGCCCTACCTGATCAGGGATTTGCGGCACGATCCGGGCGTTCCGCCCGGCAGATCAACAGATTTGCACCCCAAAGCAGCAGGGCTGCTGCAACCGTCAGACCGCCGGCCGTCACCAGCCCCGCCGCCTAGCTTACCTGACCGCCGCGCCAGCCCAGAGGCAAGAGCAGCAGGGCTGAGATCAGGAAGACCACCCCAATCATCAGCAATTCTGGACGAATTGCGCCAATGAGCTGGGGCAGCATGTCACGAGGAAGGTCCGGGAACAGGCGCTTGTTCAGAAATGCGACGATCACCAGCCTTGCAAGGCCAAGCATACCGAACAGATAGGCCAGCCGATCAAGCCCGCTTCGCCCCCCCCCCCGGACAGCCACAGCCAGAGCCCCGGAAAGCCGACAAGCCCCAGTACGGGCACCAATGCCCCCAGACCGGGGCTTGCCGCCGGTGCCAGCACATCCAGCGCCGTATCGGCAATATAAAGAAAGCCAGACAGGCAAAGCGCCGCACCGGAAAATCTGAAAAATGTTGTAGAAACCATGTTATGCACCCTATGATGAAATTGAATCATATATAAGATTAGTCATATATGATTCGTCTAGTATTGATGGGCGCATGTCTCTGAATTTTGCGATACTTGGTCTGCTGAGCCTTGAGCCGATGTCGGGCTACACGCTGAAATCGCGGTATTTCGACCGCTCGATTGCGCATTTCTGGCCGGCCGATCAGGCGCAGATCTATCGTACCCTGCAGGCGCTGGAATCTCGGGGGCAGGCAGAAAGCCACGTCCTGGCCAGCGACACCCGCCCGGCAAGTCGCGTTTACCAGTTGACCGAAGCGGGATCGGCGGCGCTGCAGGACTGGCTGGCTCAGGACCAGCCCGTATCGGTGTCGCGTGACGGCTTTCTGGTTCAGCTTTATTTCGCGCGCGTGCTCAGCCGCGATCAGATCCTGGCGGTGCTGCGGGCGCGGCGAGCGGCGCATCTGGCGCAGCAATCCTATTTCCACGAGATCCAGCTGCCCGATGCCGAAAGCGACGAGATGAGCCGCCAGCTGATCTTCGGCGCCATGACGCTGGATTTCGCCCGCCGCCGCGAGCGGATGATGGTCGAATGGCTCGATGCGTGCATTGAAGCGGTCCAGGCATTGCCCGAGACCAGCAGCCCCGCGACCTAGAAGGACGGCAGGGAAGGATGGCGCGTTTGCCATTGCGGGTTTTCCGCCTCTTTCCTAACTGCGTGATGGCGCTTAGAAAGCAGCGAAACCGGGGAAAGGGCGCAAGATGAATGAACCGCAGATCACCGAAGACCTGATCGCAGCGCATGGGCTCAAGCCTGACGAATATCAGCGCATTCTCGACATCATCGGCCGCGAGCCGAGCTTTACCGAGCTTGGCATCTTCTCGGCCATGTGGAACGAGCAATGCTCCTATACATCCTCCAAGAAAGGGTTGCGCACCCTGCCCACCACCGGCCCGCAGGTGATTTGCGGCCCCGGTGAGAACGCCGGCGTCGTCGATATCGGCGACGGGCAGGCCGTGGTCTTCAAGATGGAAAGCCATAACCACCCGTCTTATATCGAGCCCCATCAAGGCGCCGCGACCGGGGTTGGCGGCATTCTGCGCGATGTCTTCACCATGGGTGCCCGCCCGATTGCCGTGATGGACAGTCTCAGCTTCGGCCTGCCCGACCACCCCAAGACCGCCCATATCGTCAAGGGCGTGGTCGAAGGCGTCGGATCTTACGGCAACTGTTTCGGGGTGCCGAATGTCGGGGGCGAGGTCCGCTTCCACCGCTCCTATAACGGCAATTGCCTGGTCAACGCTTTCGCGGCCGGCCTCGCCGATACCGACAGGATCTTCTATTCCGCCGCCTCGGGCATCGGCATGCCGGTGGTCTATCTGGGCGCCAAGACCGGGCGCGACGGGGTTGGCGGCGCCACCATGGCTTCGGCCGAATTCGACGACAGCATCGAGGAAAAGCGCCCGACCGTGCAGGTCGGCGACCCCTTCACCGAAAAATGCCTGCTGGAAGCCTGCCTTGAGCTGATGGCCTCGGGCAGCGTGATCTCCATTCAGGATATGGGCGCGGCCGGTCTGACCTGCTCGGCGGTCGAAATGGGCGACAAGGGCGGGCTCGGCATCAAGCTGATCCTCGATCAGGTGCCGCAGCGCGAAACCAATATGACCGCCTATGAGATGATGCTGTCGGAATCGCAGGAACGCATGCTGATGGTGCTCAAGCCCGAACGCGAGGCCGAGGCCCGCGCCATCTTCGAGAAATGGGATCTCGATTTCGCCATCGTCGGCGAGACCATCGCCGAGGACCGCTTCCTGATCCTGCATGGCGATGAGGTGAAGGCCGATCTGCCGCTGTCGAAACTGTCCTCAAGCGCGCCGGAATATGACCGCCCCTGGGTGCCGACGCCTGCGGCGGACGCCCTGCCCGAGCTGCCGTCGATCACCCCGATCAAGGCACTGCGCGCGCTGATCGGATCGCCCAATTACGCGCATAAATCCTGGGTCTGGGAACAATATGACACTCAGGTCGGTGCCGATACCGTGCGCCGTCCGGGGCTGGGCGCAGGTGTGGTGCGTGTCCACGGCACCGACAAGGCGCTGGCGTTCACGTCGGATGTGACCCCGCGCTATGTGAAGGCGAACCCGGTTGAGGGCGGCCGTCAGGCCGTGGCCGAGGCCTATCGCAACCTGACCGCCTGCGGGGCGCGGCCCCTGGCCACCACCGACAACCTGAACTTCGGCAATCCCGAAAAGCCAGAGATCATGGGCCAGTTCGTCGGTGCCATTCAGGGCATCGGCGAGGCGGTCTCAGCGCTGGATATGCCGATCGTGTCGGGCAATGTCTCGCTTTACAATGAAACCGATGGCCAGGGCATTCTGCCGACCCCGACGATCGGTGCGGTCGGGCTGCTGGCCAGCCTGGACGAGCTGATCGCCGGCCTGCCCGAAGACGGCGATATCGCGATTGTCATCGGCGCGACCAAGGGTCATCTCGGCCAGTCGGCGCTGGCGGCCGAGGCTTTCGGGATCGAGGCCGGCGACGCGCCCCATGTCGATCTGGCGGCCGAGCGCCGGAATGGCGAATTTCTGCGGGCCAATCGCAGCCATCTGCGCGCGGCAACCGATCTGTCGGATGGCGGTCTGGCACTGGCAGCGTTTGAAATGGCTGAAGGCGCCGGCATTGGCATCCGGCTGGACAACGACGATATCGGCCAGCTTTTCGGCGAAGATCAGGCCCGCTATCTGCTCGCCTGCGACTCCGCCGGAGCCGAGGCCCTGCTGAAGGCGGCGGAAGCTGCCGGAGTCCCGGCAATCGATGTCGGTCAGTTCGGCGGGATGGCGGTGCAGATGGGCGCGGATGCCAGCGATCTGGCCGAGCTTTCGGGCCTCTATCGCAGCGCGTTTTCCGACGCGATCCATGGCGAGGACCCGCTGGGATAAGATCCGTAGGGTGGGGTTTCACCCCCGCGCGATTGCAAAGGTGGGGTAAAACCCCACCCTACGCCAGGCACCTTGAGAAATACCCCGCCGCTCCTTACCTTGAAGGGGCGCAACAGAGGTTCCCCCATGTTCTTCATTCCCGGACAGTCCCCGGTCACCATCACACCAGCGGCAGAACGCCAGATTTCGCGGCTTATGGCCGGCAAGGAGGCGTTCGGCCTGCGCATCGGGCTGAAAAAGGGCGGCTGCGCCGGTATGGAATATACCATGGATCTGGTCCCTGCCGCCGAAGGCACCGATGAGGTGATCGAGCAGAACGGTGCCCGCATCCTGATCGCCGCCGCCGCGCAGATGTTCCTGTTCGGCACCGAGATCGACTATGAAAACGGTCTGCTGGAATCAGGCTTCAAGTTCCGCAATCCCAATGTGTCCGATGCCTGCGGCTGCGGGGAATCGGTATCCTTCAAGCTGGACCGCGACAACCCGCTCGCTTGATCCCCGCGCCAGCCCGGCCTATCCCCGGACCGAACCACGATCTGACCCACAGGAGGACGAGATGGCCCCGAGAAAGCTCGCAGCCGGAAACTGGAAGATGAACGGGCTGACCGCCTCGCTGGTGGAGCTCGACGCTCTGGCCGGGCGCGAATATGGCTGCGACGTGCTGATCTGCCCGCCGGCCACGCTGGTCACCGCCGCCACCGCCCATTCCGGCGAGATCGCGATTGGCGGTCAGGATTGCCATGCGAAAGCCTCAGGTGCCCATACCGGCGATATCTCGGCCGCGATGCTGAAGGATGCGGGCGCCAGCCATGTCATTCTCGGCCATTCCGAACGCCGCACCGATCACGGCGAAAGCGACGCCGATGTCGCCGCCAAGGCGCAGGCGGCCTGGGATGCGGGGCTGGTTGCGGTGATCTGCGTCGGCGAGACCGAACTTCAGCGCGACGGCAATAAAACCCTGGACGTGATCGCCAGCCAGCTGGCCGGTTCTGTCCCCGGCGGCGCCCGCGCCGCCACGACCGTCATCGCCTATGAGCCGGTCTGGGCGATCGGCACCGGCCGCACCCCGACCAATGACCAGATCGCCGAAGTCCACGCCCTGATGCGCGAGAAGCTGGCGGCGCGTTTTGCGGATGGCGCCGTTTTCTCGCTGCTCTATGGCGGCTCGGTCAAGCCCGGCAATGCCGCCGAAATCTTCGCCATTCCTCATGTCAACGGCGCTCTGGTCGGCGGGGCCAGTCTGAAAGCCGCCGATTTCGGACAAATCATTGATGCTCTGGCAGCGGCGTAAGGCAAAGGCGGCCCAGCCGGAAACGGGCCCGAAGGTGGAACTGAGCAAGGATGCGGTTCTGGCGGCGCTGCGCGGGATTGCCGATCCGGTTTCGGGCGGCAATCTGATCGATGCCGGGGTTGCGAGGGCGATCAATGTCGAGCCGGACGGAACCGTGCGCTTCATCATGGAAATCGACCCGGCGCAGGCCCGCGTGATGGAGCCGGTCCTGTCCCGGGCAGAGGCCGCGATTCGCGCCCTGCCCGGCGCCGGCAAGGTCGTCGGCGTGCTGACCGCCCATAGCGATCAGCCGGCCCCCGATCTGAAACCGCGCCCCAAGCCCCAGAGCGCCCCCGAAGCGGTCCCGGGCGTGAAACATGTCATCGCCATTGCCTCGGGCAAGGGCGGGGTCGGCAAATCGACGGTTTCGGCCAATCTCGCGGTGGCGCTGGCGGCGGAAGGCCGCGCGGTCGGGCTGCTCGATGCCGATGTCTATGGCCCCAGCCAGCCACGGATGATGGGCATCACCGCCCGGCCTGCCAGCGGCGATGACAAGACCATCATCCCGCCGGACGGCCATGGGGTGAAACTGATGTCGCTCGGGCTGATGACCAAGGAAGACGAAGCGGTGATCTGGCGCGGCCCGATGCTGATGGGCGCGCTGCAACAGATGCTGTTTCAGGTGCAGTGGGGCGATCTCGACTGCCTGATCATCGACCTGCCGCCGGGCACAGGCGATGTGCAGCTGTCGCTGTCGCAAAAGGCCCATGTCGATGGTGCCATTGTGGTGTCCACCCCGCAGGACATCGCCCTGCTGGACGCACGCAAGGGCATCGACATGTTCCAGCGCCTGAACGTGCCGATCCTCGGGCTGATCGAGAACATGGCCGTGCATGTCTGCGTCAATTGCGGCCATGCCGAACATATCTTCGGCCATGGCGGGGTTGCGGCTGAGGCGCAGAAGCTCGGCGTGCCGCTTCTGGGCGAGCTGCCGCTGGAAATGGATGTGCGCACGGCTTCAGACGGCGGCATGCCGGTGGTGCTGAGCGCACCCGACAGCCGTTCGGCGCAGGCCTTCCGCAAGCTGGCGCGCGGGCTGATCGAGGCCGGAATCGCGTGAGCGGGGCCGCAAGCGCCCTGCCCCCGGCAGTGATTCTGGCCGGGGGCCGATCCAGCCGGATGGGCGGGGGCGACAAGACCCTGATGGCGCTGAACGGCCAGCCCCTGCTGCGCCATGTTCTGGACCGGCTGAGCCCGCAGGCCCGCCCCATCGCGATCAGCGCCAATGGCGACCCGTCCCGCTTCGCCGGTTTCGGCTTGCCGGTCCTGCCCGATTCCGTGCCGGATTTTCCCGGACCGCTGGCCGGGATTCTGGCCGCGATGGACTGGGCGGCGGGTCTGGGCGCATCCCGGGTGGTCTCGGTCTCGGGCGACACGCCTTTCCTGCCCGGCGATCTGATTGCCCGGCTTGAACGGGCCGCCGGAGCCGCAGGGCTGGCGCTTGCCGCAGATCAGGAACCCGGCGCAGACCCGCGCCTGCATCCGACGATCGCGCTTTGGCCGGTGGCGCTGCGTGAGGATCTGCGCGGCGCTCTGGCGCGCGGTCAGCGCCGCCTGTGGCAATGGGCGGCAAGCCATGGCCACGGCACCGCCGTTTTCGACGCCACCGGCACGCCCTTCTTCAACATCAACAGGCCGGAAGACCTGTCCCGGGCCGGCGCACTGTTCTGAGCGCAGCCTTGCGCCGCCCCCGCAGCGCGATAAAGTTCATGTGAAAGCCCGGGTTTTCCACGACGATCCAGTTAACATCCCCTGCAAAATCCACCAGACAGGGCCTTGCAAGAAGGGCCGAAATCGCTATGTTCCAGCCTTCGCGGGCTGCGCGCCCCGGGCCAATCCCGACCGGGCAGGTTTTTGCTTGCCTCCGGCACGGTTGTCGCCTATTGCCGCGGCTCTGACATATTTTCTAACACCGGCCCCGCAGATCGATGCGCGGCCCCTGAACCGAGGTTGTGACATGGCTGTCCCTCAGAACCGCGTGACCCGTTCCAAGCGCAACATGCGTCGTGCGCATGACGCTCTGTCGGCGGCGAACCCGAACGAATGCCCGTCCTGCGGCGAACTCAAGCGTCCGCATCACGTCTGCCCGTCCTGCGGCCATTACGCGGATCGTGAGGTCGTCGCTCAGTCGGCCGAAATCGACCTGGACGACGACGCGGCCTGATCTGGCCCCTGACGCGGTATGACGCATAAGGCGGACCAAGAAACACCACGCAGCCCCGCAAGCAGGGGCAGCGTGGTCATTTCCGTTGATGCCATGGGCGGTGACCGGGGTCCGGTCGCTGTTGTGGCCGGCATGGGTGCGAGCGCGGAAAAGAACCCCGATCTGCGCTTTATCGTTCACGGCCCCGAGGCCGAGCTGACCCGCCTGATCGGGCGGGTGCGCGGGCTGTCTGAGCGCTGCGAGATCCGCAATGCCGAGGATGTCGTCAAGATGGACGACAAGCCCGGGCAGGTGATCCGCAATGCCAAGGGCACCTCGATGTGGTCGGCCATCGAATCGGTCCGCAGCGGAGAAGCCGCAGCGGCGGTTTCCTGTGGCAATACCGGCGCGCTGATGGCGCTTTCGACGATTCGGCTGCGCAAGCTGCCCGGGGTGAACCGCCCGGCAATCGCCTGCCTGTGGCCCTCGCGCAATCCGACGGGATTCAATGTCATGCTCGATGTCGGCGCCGATATTCGCGCCGATGCGCCCGATCTGGTGCACTCTGCGCGGATGGGCGCGGCCTCTGCCCGCAACGGGCTCGAAATCGACTCCCCGCGTGTCGGGCTGCTGAATGTCGGCACCGAGGAACACAAGGGCCGGACCGAGCTGAAGCAGGCCAATGAGCTGATCGCGGCGGCTCAGGATATCGGCAAATTTTCCTATATCGGCTTTGTGGAAGGGGGCGACATGTCCTCGAACCGGGTCGATGTGGTGGTGACCGACGGCTTTACCGGCAATGTCGCGCTGAAGACCGGCGAGGGCACGGCCAAACAGGTCGGCGAGGCCCTGCGTGAGGCTTTTGCCAATTCGATCCTGTCCAAATTCGCAGCGCTGCTGGCGCTGACCTCACTGAAGCGGCTGCAAAAGCGCATCGACCCGCGCCGGGTCAATGGCGGGGTCTTCCTCGGGCTGAACGGCACCGTGGTGAAATCGCATGGCTCAGCCGATGCGACCGGGGTTTCAGCGGCGATCAAACTGGCTTTCCAGCTGGCCCAGTCGGGCTTTCAGGAACGCCTCGCCGCCCGGGTTGCGCAGGTCGCAGCCGATGCAGAGGCCGCCGCAGAAACCGAGGCCGCAGAAGCAGGCAGCGAATCTGTCCGCGAAGGAGAAGACCTATCATGACGCGCCGTGCCGTCGTCCGGGGAACGGGCCATTACCTGCCCGAACGCATTGTCGAGAATACCTGGTTCGAAGACAGGATCGACACCTCGGATGAATGGATCCGCACCCGCACCGGGATCGAGCGGCGCCATTTCGCGGCGGAAGGCGAAACCACCTCGCAAATGGCGGTCAAGGCGGCGCAGAGCGCGCTGAGCCGGGCCGGCATGGAAGCGGCGCAGATCGACGCGATCATCGTCGCGACCTCGACCCCCGATCTGACCTTCCCTTCGGTCGCGACCATGGTCCAGTCGGGACTGGGCATCACCAACGGCTTTGCCTTCGACGTGCAGGCGGTCTGCGCCGGCTTCGTCTTCGCGCTTGCCAATGCCGACGGGCTGATCCGTTCGGGCCAGGCCGAGCGGGTGCTGGTTGTCGGCGCTGAAACCTTCAGCCGGATTCTGGATTGGGACGACCGCGCCACCTGCGTTCTGTTCGGCGATGGCGCCGGCGCCGTGGTTCTGGAAGCCGCCGAGGGCGAGCGCGGCATTCTGGCCAGCGATCTGAACAGCGACGGCTCTTACCGCGATATCCTTTATGTCGATGGCGGGGTTTCGACCACCGGCTCCTCCGGCAAGCTGCGCATGCAGGGCAATGTCCTGTTCCGTCATGCCGTCGAGAAGCTGGCCGAAACCGCCCATAGCGCCATCGACAAGGCCGGGCTGGGCACCGGCGATGTCGATTGGCTGGTCCCGCATCAGGCCAATGCCCGGATCATCACCGCCACCGCGCAGCGGATGAACCTGGCGATGGAAAAGGTCGTGCTGACCGTGGCCGATCACGGCAATACCTCGGCCGCCTCGATCCCGCTGGCCCTGTCTGTCGCCGATCAGGCCGGCACCTTCAAGGAAGGCGATGTCATCGTCACCGAGGCGATTGGTGGCGGGCTCAGCTGGGGCTCGGTCGTTCTGCGCTGGTAATCAGCCGCGCCGCATGAGCCAGCCCGGCGCCGGCGCCTCCCGCCCGGCCGAGGGCAGCATGGCATCGCTGGTGATCCGAAACCCGGCCTTTTCCAGCACCCGGCAGGATGCTGGATTATCGGCAAAGACCTCTGCTGACAGCCTGTCCAATCCATACCAGTCCTGTACGGTGTCGCAAAACAGCGGTACGATCTCGCTGGCCAGCCCCTGCCCGACCGTCTCCGGCGCAAGAAAGTAGAAGATCGACGGGGCTTCCCCTTCGGCCACGCCAATCGAGCCGATGCAGCCTCCCCGATGACGGATCGCCAGCCGGACCGGGCGATGCAGCGGATCCATGGCCGGGCGCAGCGCCGCCGCCACCTGATCAAGGCTCTGGCCGGGCGCGAAGCGCAGCAGCATCCGCGCGACCTCAGGCCGGGTCGCGATCCGGTGCTGTTCCGGGAAATCATGCTCCGCCATCGGTGTGATCTCGCAGCGCGGACTGCGAATGCTCAGCGCGGCGCGAAAATCCCCGGCGCTCAGGCGCATCGCCCGGGCCGGCAGCAGGGCATTATCGCCGCGCCGCCTGATCCCGGTCGATCCGATGTCCCGAAAGCCAAGCGCGGACAGCACCCGGCGCGAGGCATGATTGTCGTTCAGATGGGAGGCCTGAACCGGCAGGGCGGTTCCGGCGAAATGACGCAGCAGCGCAATCTGAGCCGCCCTCCGCATGATCCCGCGCCCGCGATATTCCGGCACCAGCCAATAGCCAAGATCGGCGCCGCCCCGGATCATGCCGGCGAAATCGCCATCGACCTCGATGGCCAGATCGTCAGGGCCAACCCCGTCCAGCACAAAGGCAGTGGCATCTTCGCGCAGGTAAGGCCGGGGCAGAAACGGAAGACAGTCGATGGTCTGCGGATCCTGCATGGCCCGCCAGATCGGCTCTGCGTCGCCCGGGACCGGAGGACGCAGCCGGACCCTCATTTCAGCTCAACCACCTGCACGGCGCCGCCTTCAGCAGAGAGCGCAATCTCGCCGCTGGCCAGACGCAGTGCATCATGGCCAAACACCTCGGCCCGCCAGCCATGCAGCGCCGGCAGATCGCGCACGCCCTGAGCAATCGCATCGAGATCGGCCGATGAGGCGATCAGCTTTGGCGCGACATCGGCGGCCTCGGCCTTGGCCTTGAGCAGCACCCGCAGCAATTCGCCAAGCGCGGCATTGCCGGGCGGGCTGTGCTGTTCCTTGGCCGGGCGCGGCGGATCGGGATCTTCGATCCCGGCCTTGATCGCGGCCAGTATGCCCTGGGCGATCTCGGGCTTGCGGCCCTCGCGCAGCAGCAGGCGCGACTTGCCCAGCTCTGCCTCATTGGTCGGCTTGCTGGAGGCCAGCTCGACCAGGGCATCATCCTTGAACACCCGCGAGCGCGGCACGTTATGGCTTTGGGCATAGGCCTCGCGGAATTCGGCGAGCTTGCGGACAATCGCCATGAAACGCGGCGAGCTGGAGCGGGTGCGAACCCGCTGCCAGGCCTCTTCGGGGCGGGTGATATAGGTTTCGGGATCGACCATCACCGCGGCCTCTTCGGCCACCCAGGCGGCCCGGCCGGTTTTGGCGATCTGGGCCGAAAGCCATTCGTAGATCGCGCGCAGATGGGTGACATCGGCCACGGCATAGGTCTGCTGCGCCTTCGACAGCGGGCGCTGCGACCAGTCGGTGAAGCGCGAGGATTTGTCCAGGCTGGCCCTGGCGATCTTGCGCACCAGGGTTTCATAACCGACCTGCTCGCCAAAGCCGCAGACCATGGCGGCGATCTGGGTGTCAAAGAGCGGTGTCGGGAAGACCCCGGCATCATGGAAGAAGATTTCCAGATCCTGCCGGGCGGCATGGAAGACCTTCACGGTCGCCTCATGCCGGAAGAGATCGTAAAGCGGCTCCAGCGACAGGCCGGGTGCCAGCGGATCGACCAGCACCGCCGGCCCGCCTTCGGTTTTCGCGCCCGAAGCCGGCGGCAGCGCCATCTGGATCAGGCAGAGCCTAGAATAGAAGGTTCTCTCACGCAGGAACTCGGTATCGATGGTCACATAGGGCTGGGCTTTGGCGTCTTCGCAAAAGGCGGCGAGCCCCTCGGTTGTGGTAATCGTCGTGAACTCAGACATGCTGGCCTTTCGGGCTGTGCGCGGGTCATCCTTAATCACGACCGAAATAGGCGCATGCTTCATATTTTGAAAGAAAATTCATGGCTTGCGGCAGAAATCCGCTAGAGTTGCGCGATGTCTCCTTCTGCGCGCCGTGCGTGAAAATCCGCCACAAAATTATCCAGAACGCCTGCAGAAATTGCCGCGCGCAGTCCCGCCATCAATTCCTGATAGTAATGCAGATTGTGCCAGGTCAGCAGCATGCCCGAGATCATTTCCCCGGCGCGGAAGACATGGTGCAGATAGGCGCGGGACTAGCCGGTGCAGGCTGGACAGGTGCAGGCCTCGTCCAGGGGGCGCGGATCGTCGGCATGGCGGGCATTCTTGACATTGACCTGCCCGCGCCGGGTCCAGGCCTGCCCGGTGCGCCCCGACCGCGAGGGCAGCACGCAATCCATCATATCGACACCGCGCTGCACGGCGCCAACGATATCGTCGGGCTTGCCGACACCCATCAGATAGCGCGGCTTGTCCTGCGGCAGCAGCTCGGGCGCGTAATCGAGCACATCGAACATCGCCTCCTGCCCCTCGCCGACGGCGAGCCCGCCAATCGCATAGCCGTCAAAGCCAATGGCGCACAGGGCCTCGGCCGATTCTTCGCGCAGATGACGCAGAACCCCGCCCTGCATGATCCCGAACAGCGCATGTCCCGGCCGATCACCGAACGCATCGCGCGAACGCTGCGCCCACCGCATCGACAGGCGCATGGCCTCGGCCTGTCGTTCCTCACTTGCCGGCAGCGCCGGGCATTCGTCAAAGGCCATGACGATATCGGATCCGAGCAGGCGCTGGATCTCCATGCTGGTTTCAGGCGACAGGAAGTGGCGCGAGCCATCAACATGGCTGGCAAAGGTCACGCCATCCTCGTTCAGCTTGCGCAGATCAGCCAGCGACATGACCTGAAACCCGCCCGAATCGGTGAGGATCGGCTTTTGCCAGTTCATGAACTGGTGCAGCCCGCCCAGCCGGGCGATCCGTTCCGCGCCCGGCCGCAGCATCAGGTGATAGGTATTGCCCAGCAGGATATCGGCCCCGGTCGCCGCCACCGATTCCGGCATCATCGCCTTCACCGTCGCCGCCGTGCCCACCGGCATGAAGGCCGGCGTGCGGATCTGCCCGCGCGGCGTGTCGATGACGCCCGTGCGCGCCCGCCCATCGGTGGCGTTCGGGGTGAAGGAAAACTTGCTCATATCCGGCCCTCTTGTCGAAGCCGCGTTTCTAGCGCGCCTGCGCCGCCAGCGAAAGCCCTGCCGCATGGCCCGAAGCCCATGCCCATTGGAAATTATACCCGCCGAGCCAGCCGGTGACATCGACACATTCGCCGATGAAATGCAGCCCCGGCACGCCCCGCGCCTCCATGGTCCTGGCGTCGAGATCGCGGGTATCGACCCCGCCCACCGTCACTTCGGCAGTCCGATAGCCCTCGGACCCGACCGGCCGAACCTGCCAGCGGTGGATGCGCGCGGCGATCCGATCAAGGCTCGCATTGTTCTGATCGGCCAGCCGGGCAGCTTCAAGGCCCAGTTCCGCGGCAATCGCATCGGCCAGCCTGCCGGGCAGATGGGCGCCCAGCACTGTCGCCACCGCGACCCGCCCGCCCTGCCCGCGCCGCTCGCGCAGCGCCGCGCCCAGATCAACTCCGGGCGCGAGGTCGATCTCCAACGCCTCGCCCGGCTGCCAGAAGCTGGAGACCTGCAGGATCACCGGCCCCGAGAGCCCGCGATGGGTGAACAGCAATGCGTCGCGGAACCGGATCTTGCCATGGCTGATCTCGGCCTCGACCGAGACCCCGGCCAGCGGCTTGGTCAGCACCAGATCCTGCTCGGCAAAGGTCAAAGGCACGAGGCCGGGCCGGGTCTCGACCATCCGCAGCCCGAATTGCCGCGCCAGATCATAGCCGAGCCCGCTCGCCCCCATTTTCGGGATCGATTTGCCGCCCGCCGCCACCACGACCCGTCCGGCCCGCAGCATGCCCCGAGAGGTCCGCACCGAAAACCCGTCGCCGTCGCGCGCAACCGCCCCCAGCCGGGTCTCCAGCCACAGCTCCACCCCCGCCATGCGGCGAAGCAGCATCTCGGTGATCTGCGTGGCCTTACCATCGCAAAACAGCTGGCCGAGCGTCTTTTCATGCCAGTCGATCCCGGCCCGATCGACAAGCGCCACGAAGTCCGCGGGCCTGAACCCGGCCAGAGCCGACGCGCAAAATCGCGGGTTTTCGGACAAGAACCGATCCCGCGCCGTCGCCATATTGGTAAAGTTGCAGCGCCCCCCGCCCGAGATGCGAATCTTCTCCCCCGGCGCAGAGGCATGGTCGATGACAACGACCCGCGCCCCGGCCGCTCGTGCGGTCCCCGCACAAAACAGCCCGGCCGCCCCGGCCCCGATGATCAGAATATCGCAATCCATGGGCCGGCCATACGCTCAGACCCGACAAGCCGCAAGTTTTTCAAAACCCCCCCTTGCGCCCTCCGATTCTGGGCGATAGATAGCCCCCCACAGTTGGGGCGTGGCCAAGTGGTAAGGCATCGGTTTTTGGTACCGTGTACCGTAGGTTCGAATCCTACCGCCCCAGCCAGTCATCCGGAAAACACCGCGAGTTCAGACGTGTAGCGTGACAACCGATTTTGCAGAGCGTGACAACCATTTCTGCAGCGGACACATTTTCTGAAACGGGGTCTTAAAGGGGCCATTACAGCCCCCTTTATCACAGCTTCTCCAGCTCGCTGCGCGGGTCA
>JBKEBH010000147.1:0-5417 GCA_047973065.1 Paracoccus sp. (in: a-proteobacteria)
TTGTAAGACTTCCAGTTCGTCGTGCGATAGCGGGCAGGGTCAGGTCGGGTCATGACAGACCATTAAACCCATGGATTCGCCGTGTGAATCCTGCCCGGAAAGGACGTATGCAACAACGCCCGGCAGATGGCAAAACGCCCCGCCGGAAAACCAGCGAGGCGTTTCAAAATTCGGATCGAAAGAATCAGGCCGATAGCTGAGCGGCGGTGTCGCCGGCAGCGGCGATTTCTTTCTTGATCTTCAGGGCGCGGCTCGACAGCTCGACATCCTTGGCTTTGGCCAGGAAGGCGTCGAGACCGCCGCGATGATCGACCGAACGCAGCGCGGCAGCCGAGATGCGCAGCGAATAGCTGCGCCCGGTCTTTTCCGAAAGCAGCGTGACGTCGTTCAGATTCGGCAGAAACCGACGACGGCTCTTGTTGTTGGCGTGGCTGACATTGTTCCCGCTCATCGGGCCCTTGCCGGTCAATTCGCAGACGCGCGACATGGTGCTATCCTCGTTTAACGTTCGCGGGACGGCGCGTCCCAATGTGAAAGGGCGCCGCGAGGCAGCGCCCAGAAATCCTTCGCCGGGTACTACGCAATCACCCCGGAAAGGTCAAGCCCTGTTGGCATTCAACGCTTCGTCTGCGCGATGCAGGCCTCGGCCAGCCCCGCCATTGCCTCGCGCCAGGGGAAAGGACCGAAGCTGATCCGGGCCACGCCCAGCATGGCAAGCGTCTCAATCGCCGGCGCGGAGGGCGATTTCATGACATTTACGGGCAAAGGCACGATCTCGCACAGGGCCTGGATCCATTTCGGATCAATGAGCCCGGGCACGAAAAACCCATCCGCACCGGCTTCCCGGTAGGCCCGCGCCCGCTCGATTGCCTCGGGCATCAGACCCTCATGCGATTCGACCGGGTTTTGCAGGAACAGATCGGTCCGGGCATTGATGAACAATCCGGTCCGCGCCCGAATCGCTGCGATCAGCGCGACCTGATCCGGGATCGAGCGCATTCCGCTTTCAGGAGGGATGCCGTCTTCCAGATTGATCCCGGCCACGCCAAGCGCCTCCAGCCGGGCGGCATTTTCGGCAACGGCCTCCGGACCCTCGGCATAGCCTGCCTCGAAATCGATGCTCAGCGGCAGATCGGAGGCGGCCCTGATCCCGCTCGACTACATTCAGCAAGACCTTAAAGGGCATTCGCCATAGCCAAGCGCGCCGGCAACCGAGGCGCTTCCGCTCGCCAGCGCCGCGGCGCCCGCCCCGGCCACGGCCCGCGCCGATCCGGCGTCCCAGATATTGAACAGAACCAGCGGCTTTCCGGGCTGATGAAGCAATGCAAAGCTCATGCGGTAGCCCCATACCGACGTTCCGCCGCGATCAGCTTTTCCTTGCGCCAGAGCCCGCCGGCATAGCCGGTCAGCGTACCATCCTTCCCAATCACCCGGTGACAGGGGATGACAATGGCGATGCCATTGGTGGCATTGGCCCGGGCGACGGCGCGGGTCGCGTTCGGCTGGCCGATATGACGGGCAAGCTCGGCATAACTGCGGGTCTCGCCAGCCGGGATCTCGCAGAGCGCATCCCAGACCCGGCGCTGGAAATCGGTGCCATGGGGGGTCAGCGGCAGATCGAAGCGGGCGCGACTGCCGGCGAAGAAATCTGCCAGCTGCGCGGCGGTTTCGCGGGTGACTCCGGACTGGCCAAGCCCGATCCGGCCCTTCGCCGCTTTCGAGACCTTGGCCAGCTGCGCGGTCAGCGCCTTGCGGTCGGTGAATTCCAGCAGATGGAGCGAACGGTCGTCCGCCACCGCAATCATCCCGCCAAGCGGCGTGTCGATCCAATCGGCAACCAGCCCCTCACCCCCGCGCATCGCGGCCGGCGGATGGCCAAACAGCCGGGCAAAGGCCTGCCGAAAACCCGAGGCCGAATCGAAGCCGGCATCCAGCTGCGCCTCGATCACGGCATCGCCTCCGGCGACACGGCGGGCACCTTCGCGCAGGCGGATATTGCGGGCCATCTGCAGGAAGGTAATACCGAAATGACGGCGGAAGGCACGGCGAACGGTGGACGGATCATAGCCCATTTCCTCAATATCGGTTTCATTCCAACGCCGCGAGGGATCGACCTCCATCGCCGCGCGCAGGGCGGTGACAGCAGCGTCCCCTTCGGCGGTCGCCCCGACCGGATAACAGCGCTTGCAGGGACGAAAGCCGGCGGCCTCTGCATCTTCGGGCCGGGCGAACCAGCGGCAGTTTTCCGGACGCGGCTTGCGGGCCGGACAGGTTAGGCGGCAGAAAATGCCGGTCGAGGTCACACCAACATAGGCGCGCCCTTCCCAGGCCGGATCGCGGGCATTGAGCGC
This sequence comes from Paracoccus sp. (in: a-proteobacteria), assembly GCA_047973065.1. GTDB lineage: Bacteria > Pseudomonadota > Alphaproteobacteria > Rhodobacterales > Rhodobacteraceae > Paracoccus. Next base: position 2,352 of record JBKEBH010000147.1, read on the forward strand.
GGCATAAAGCTCCGCATCATCGGGCAGATCGAACATGGTCTCTTCCTTTTCCATCTGTTCTTTCCTAGCCGTCCCCCAAATGCCGCGTGGCGCGAAATCGGGCGTTTACTTCCGAACGCCCCGCCTCGTTCACAATCGAGATAGGCCCGCCGATTTCAACCGTCAAATTACACTGCCAGCTTGCCCGGCACGATCCCGGCCCTATGCTGGCGCTCATGCATGGATTTCTGATCTCTCTTGCTCTTCTGTTTATGCTGCTGGCCACCAGTGCGCAGGCGGCGCCGTTGCGACTGGTCATGGCCTATGACCGGGGCTGCAACGAATCTGCCCGCTGGATCGAAGACATCGGCCCGGCCTATGCCACCCACCCTGAGGGCCGCCAGGCCCCGCTTGTGCCTGTGGCGATTGAGGGTCCCTGGCCTGACGGTCTGATCATCGGTCGCCGCCCGCATCTGTCACCAACCTTCATCCTGACCCGGGACGGCCTGGAAATCGGCCGCATGGAGGGCTATTCCAGCCCTGCGGATTTCTGGACCGGGCTCGGTCTGCTGATACAGCGAAATGACGTGAAGACTTCGCGCTGAGCCCTGATCAGAGCCTCTCGTCTCCACCACGATTCAGTCTTGGATATTTGTGCCAAGATGAAACGGGCTGAATTTCATCTTGGCACAAATATCCATCCGACGGCGGGCCTGGCGCAACGGATGAAAGCCGGGACGGGCCTCACCAAATCCCGCCAGCGCGCCGGCATTGTGAAGCGAGGCGATCCCAAATAACTTCGGGACAGAGCATATTTCAATCCCTGTCCGCTTCCGGTAACAGACAGGCCAATAGCCAAGGACAGGTTCCGCCATGCACGATATCCGCGCCATCCGTGAAAACCCGGAAGCTTTTGATGCTGCACTCGCCCGGCGCGGCGTGGCGCCGGTCGTGGGTGAAATCCTGTCGCTGGACGAAACCCGCCGGGCCCGGATCAAGGCCGCCGAGGATGCGCAGGCCGAACAGAACCGCGCCAGCAAGGAAGTCGGCGCGGCAAAAGCGCGCGGCGACGAGGCCGAATTCGAACGCCTGCGCGTGCTTGTGGCCGAAACCAAGGCTCAGGTCGCTGCCATGCAGGCCGAGGCCGCCGAGCTCGACCGCGAGCTCCGCGATCTGCTGATGACCGTGCCGAACCTGCCGCTGGACGATGTGCCGGACGGGGCCGACGAATCCGATAATGTCGAGATCAAGCGTTGGGGAACACCGCGCGCATTCGATTTCGCCCCGGTCGAACATTTCGAAATCGCCAGCGTCAAACCCGGCATGGATTTCGCCACGGCCGCGAAGCTCTCGGGCGCGCGTTTTGTCCTGCTGCGCGGCGCGGTTGCCCGCATCCACCGCGCACTGGCGCAATATATGATCGATCTGCATGTCGATCGGCACGGCCTTTCCGAAACCTGGGCACCGGTTCTGGTCCTCTCTGAGATGATGGAAGGCACCGGCCAGCTGCCGAAATTCGGCGAAGACAGCTATCAGACCCGTGAAGGGTGGTGGCTGATCCCGACCTCGGAGGTCACGCTGACCAATACCGTCAATGGCGAGCTGGTCGAGGAAGCGATCCTGCCCCGGCGCATGGTTGCCCATTCGCAGTGCTTCCGTTCGGAAGCCGGCAGCGCCGGGCGCGACACCGCCGGCATGCTGCGCCAGCACCAGTTCGAAAAGGTCGAGATGGTTTCGATCACCGATCCCGAAGCCGGGCTGGCCGAACATGGCCGGATGACCGCGCAGGCCGAAGCGGTTCTGGAAGGGCTGGGCCTGCCTTACCGCACCATGGTGCTCTGCACCGGCGACATAGGTTTTGGCGCACGGATCACCCATGATCTGGAGGTCTGGCTGCCCGGCCAGAACACGTATCGCGAAATCAGCTCGGTCAGCTATTGCGGCGATTTCCAGGCAAGGCGGATGAATGCCCGCTTCCGCCCCGCAGCCGGCGGCAAGCCGGAATTCGTCCATACGCTGAACGGATCGGGGCTGGCGGTCGGGCGCACGCTGATCGCGGTGCTGGAAAACGGCCAGCAGGAAGACGGATCCGTCATCCTACCCGAGGTCCTGCGCCCCTATCTGGGTGGGCGCGGCAGGTTGCTGGCGGATGGTACGCTCGGCTGAGAGCCGTTACGTCAACAGATCGTATATGCACCCGCGAATCGGCGCGAGGGTGCTATATTCAGCAGCATGCAGCGCGCGGCAAACCTGATCATGTGCATCCTTTGCCTGATCTTCGTGATCAGCAGCCTGCGCTTTTCCTTGTCGGATCGACCCGAGACCCTGATCCCGGCACCAATTTTCGCGCTGTCCCAGCAGCTCGATCCCGATGGGCTGGCCGAGATTTTCCTGCGCCCCGAACACCCGGCAATGTGGCTGCTTCTGGTCGCACTCTGGACCGGCCTGACGATTTTCGGACTGAGCCATCTTCTGCCGCGCAGATCTGCGCCCGATTACAACCTGACTGGCGCCCCGCTGCTGGGGAGCGCCTTCGCCAGCGGTGCGATCTGGCCGTGGATTGCGGTCTGGGCGCAACTGACCGGCTTTCTGCTCTGCGTGAGCATGCTGCTGGCGCTGATCGCGGCTGGCAGCAGCACGCTTTCCGATCCGCGACTGGCCCGCCATCCGATGATCGGCATGCTGACCGGCTGGGCGACGATCGTGACATTCGCCGCCTTCGCCTCCTTCCTCAGCATGGTCACCCCACTTCCCGATGAAATCATGGCGCTGGCGGCGGCGCTGCTCAGTTGCGGGGCGACCATCGCAATTCAGCTGCGTATGCCCAAAAACCCGACCTATACCGGAACCGTGATGTTCGCACTGCTGGCCACGGCGGCCACCATGATCGAATCGAACCCGATGATCGCGGTCATCGCGGTCCTGACGATCTCGGCCCTGACCTTCCTTCTGGTCCGCGTTACAACCTAGGCTCCAGACCCATTGATTTCGGTTGTTTGAGGTGATCCAGGCACCGTAAGGGGATCTTATGAATGAGCAATCTTTTCTGGCTGACAGAGGCGCAGATGGCGCGTCTCGAACCCTTCT
>JBKEBH010000157.1:0-17358 GCA_047973065.1 Paracoccus sp. (in: a-proteobacteria)
ACTGCCCATGGCGGCCAGCCGCCTGCCGTGGTCTACTTCAACAGCATCGAAACCGATCAGCAGGCGCAGGCAGTAGCTTAAATTACCCCGGAATCTGTCCAAGAGTTGGGGAGTAGCTCACATTGCGCAGGCGAGGTCGACGAAGGCTTTGAATGAGCTGACGGTTTTCTCGCAACGTAAGGCGATGCAGCGGAAGCGTTTGATCCTGTTGAAGAAACACTCGACAAGGTGTCTTTCCTTGTAGAGTAGCCAGTCGATTGGCCGATCTTCCTTTCTGGTTGGGTTGTGCTTGATATGGGCCGTCGCGCCCAGATCATCGGCAATGAACTCCCGAAGGTAGTCGGCGTCATAGGCCGCATCCATGATGACATGCCCGACGTCCTTGAGGCCTTCGATCAAGCTGCGCTCCTGCGGGCTGTCACCCCATTGGCCAGGGGTGATCACGGTTCTGATTGGCAGGCCGAGAGCATCCACCGCAGCATGGATTTTGGTAGTCAGCCCACCTTTGGATCGGCCAATACCGGCAGCTTCAAGCCCCCTTTCTGAGAGGTCGCGTCGGCGTGGGTTTTGCAGATTGTTGCGTCCACCAGAACATATTCGAAGTCGGGGCCCTAGCTTAACGCTTTGAAAAGAATCTCCTAAATACCGGCTATCGTCCACCGACGGAACCGCGAATGCACCGTGCGCCAATTGCCAAGCTCAGGCGGCAGGTCACGCCAAGGCGACGCGCCGCGCGCCAGCCACAGGATCGCATCAAGGAACAATCGGTTGTCTGCACCGGTCCGCCCACGATCTCCTTCCTTGCCCGGAACCAAAGGTTCGATGATTGCCCATTGCCTGTCTGTCAAAGTCCGCCGGCTCAAGATCGCCTCCCGTTTCTGGTCTTGAATCAAACAAATGACGATTTGAGAATCCCCTAAATGCAGACGCCGCCTAGCTGAGCGAGGAATAGAGCGCGAAATCACCGCTCAGCGCGGCGCGTAGCTGCGATTCGGTTTCGCCGGACAGCGAGACATCGGCCGAAGGCGGCACGTTTATCCGCGGCAGGTTGATCTCGCAGCCCAGCCATTCATCGAGGAAATGGGTGAAGGCGTCGATATCCTCATAGCGGAAGATCCGGTCCACCGGCTCGGCTGCGCCGGTCAGAAAAGCGGTTTGGGTTCCTATCCCCTGAGTTACCGATTTCGGCTGCTCAAGATAGCTTTGTGCGAAGGTCTCGAAACTGATCTCGGGTTCGGCAGGCCCATCGGCGGCGTCGCGCAGATGAAAGCGATACCAGCTGCGCAGCCATTCGAGCGGCTCACGCATCAGGGCAACGGTGGTGAAGTGATCGGCTGTCATTTCCTGCAGCCAGGGATGGATGTGACGCTGAAAACGTGCGGCATTTGCGTGTTTCATTTCGGGCGGGCGCTGTACGGCCAGACTGGCAAGGGGCTCAAGCGCAACCTCGATGGCAGTCGAACCCGCCTTCGGCGTTGCCAGAAAAACCAGCCGCTGTTCCCAGAAGATCAACATTCATTCGTTCCCACACTATATCCGGTTCAGCATTAAGTCCGGCCAGGGAGTGTGTAAACCATTGCTTAAGGAATCGTTGATATGGCCTGATCACACAGATGCTTGCCAAGCTTATGGCATTTGCTTAATGAGAACAATAACGGAACATCAAGGCGCGCCGATTGAGCCGCGAGCCGCGTTCTGACATAAGGACTAGGAGTGAGGCATGATGAGCGACGCGAATATGGACAAGAGATCGGCCGATAAGCAGAAGGCCTTGGACAGTGCCCTGGCACAGATCGAACGGCAGTTCGGCAAGGGCTCGATCATGAAGCTTGGCGCCGATAATCCGGTTGCCGAGATCGAGGCGACTTCGACCGGCTCGCTGGGGCTCGATATCGCGCTTGGGATTGGCGGTCTGCCCAAGGGTCGTATCATCGAAGTTTACGGGCCGGAAAGCTCGGGCAAGACCACGCTGACGCTGCATTGCATTGCCGAGGAACAGAAAAAAGGCGGGGTCTGCGCCTTTGTGGATGCCGAACACGCGCTCGATCCGCAATATGCCCGCAAGCTTGGCGTCAACCTGGATGAGCTGCTGATTTCGCAGCCCGATACGGGCGAGCAGGCGCTGGAAATCGTCGATACGCTGGTGCGTTCGGGCGCGGTCAGCATGGTCGTGGTCGATTCGGTGGCGGCGCTGACCCCGAAATCGGAAATCGAAGGCGATATGGGCGATCATCAGGTCGGCGCTCAGGCCCGTCTGATGAGCCAGGCGATGCGCAAGCTGACCGCCTCGATCGGGCGCAGCAATTGCATGGTGATCTTCATCAACCAGATCCGCATGAAGATCGGCGTCATGTTCGGCAATCCGGAAACCACCTCGGGCGGGAATGCACTGAAATTCTATGCCTCGGTGCGTCTGGATATCCGCCGCACCGGCGCGATCAAGGATCGTGACGAGGTGGTCGGCAATTCGACGCGGGTGAAAGTGGTCAAGAACAAGGTGGCGCCGCCCTTCCGTCAGGTCGAATTCGACATCATGTATGGCGAAGGCATCTCGAAAATGGGTGAGCTGATCGACCTTGGTGTCAAGGCCGGCGTGGTCGAAAAATCGGGCGCTTGGTATTCTTACGGCGATGAACGCATCGGTCAGGGCCGTGAAAACGCCAAGCAGTTCCTGCGCGACAACCCGGATCGCGCGCTGGAGATCGAAGACAGAATCCGTGCCAGCCATGGCCTGGAATTCGATGCCTCGCCCGATGATGGCGATGTTGTGTCGGAAGACTGATCCCGGTTTTTGCTCTGAATTGAGCCCGCCGCGACCGCGGCGGGCCTTTTGCTGCTTGCGATCCTTTTGGAAGATGGCGTATTCCGCCTGAAACTGTCGGAATTATCGGGTGACCCCTGACAGATATTCGGCGATCTCGGAACAGATGAGGCAGCTCCGTTCGGATCTGCCTGACCAGCAAGACCTCATGCCGGACATGGGGCGGGAGGCGAGATGAAAAGGATCCTGTGGATCTGGGGCCTGGCCGTCATGGCGGCGGTGCCCGTCCATGCCGATGTGGCGGAGCTGTCGGCCGATGTCGTGACCCCGGCCTATGCCCGTTTTGCCGAGGCTGCGGCAAAGCTTGACCAGGCGGCTCAGGCCGATTGTTCGGCTTCGGCCCTGCGGGAGCCTTATCAGGAGGCCTGGGACGCCTGGGCGGCGATTGATTTCCTGCATCTCGGGCCGGTCGAGGATCAGGGGCGTTCGCTGGCCATCGCCTTCTGGCCCGACAAGAAATCTTCGGGGCTGCGGACCCAGCAGGGGCTGATCGACGCCGATTCTCCGGTCATTGGCGATCCCGAGGCCTTTGCCTCGATCTCGGTTGCCGCACGAGGCCTTTCCGGGCTTGAGCGGCTGATCTATGCCGGCGCACTGAAGGGGGATGAGGCCGCCCTCTGCCGCTTGCGCCAGGCGACGGCGGCGGATCTGGCCCGGATGGCAGCGGAAATCCGGGATGAATGGCCGGGCTATGCGACGCTTCTGCTGACGGCGGGGCAGGCGGGCAACACCGCCTATCTGACCGAAGACGAGGCCCGGCAGGCGGCCTATACCCAGCTGGTCGCCGGGCTGGAGTATCTGGCCGACACCCGGCTGGGCCGCCCTTTGGGAGCGCCCGAGAGGCCGCGCCCTGAGCGCGCCGAAAGCCTTGCCGCCAAGCGCGGGGCGCGCAATGTCGCGCTATCCTTGCGGGGGATGCGAGATTATGCACTGGCGCTTTATCCCGACGCGCCAGCGACCGCTTCGGCGTTTGAGCGGGCAATTGCCATGGCAGAAAATCTGGAAGACCCTGCCTTGGCGGGCGCGGCCGATCCGCGCGGGCGTGCACGGATCGTGGCGCTGCAATATGCGGTGCGCGATGCCAAATACGCGGTCGAGACCGAGATCGGCGAGGCGCTCGGGCTCGATGTCGGGTTCAATTCGCAGGATGGCGATTGATGACCGACCGGCGCAGCTTGCTGAAAGGTCTGGCGGCGGCGGCGATATTGCCGGTCCGGGGCTGGGCCGCAGCCGGATCGCCCGATTGGGTGGCGGCCGCCCGCCAGCCCGATGGCAGCCATGCCCTGCACGGGATCACCCGTAGCGGCGCCATCCCCTTCACGGTGCCTATGCCGGGGCGCGGCCATGCGGCCGCGGCTCATCCTTTCCGGGCCGAGGTTGTGGCCTTTGCGCGCCGCCCCGGGATCTTCGGGCTGGTCATCGATTGCCGCGATGGCAGCCTGATCCGCCAGCTGCGCCCGCCGGAGGGGCGGCAGTTCAACGGCCATGGCGCGTTTTCGGCGGATGGAGCCCGGCTTTATACCTCGGAAGTGGTGGCCGAAGGCTCGGCCGGGCGGATCGGGGTCTGGGATGTTCGGGCCGGTTACAGGCGGCTCGGCGAATGGGACAGCCACGGCATCGGCCCGCATGAGCTGAAGCTGCTGCCCGGCGGCGATATCGCGGTGGCCAATGGTGGGATCGAGACCGACCCGAATGACCGCACGCCGCTGAATCTCGACCGGATGGCGCCCAATCTGACCCTGCTGGATGGCGAAGGCGGCCTGATCTCGACCCGGGCGCTTGGCGCGGAACTGGCGCAGAATTCCATCCGCCATCTGGCGGCTTTGCCCGACGAGACCCTGGCTTTCGCCATGCAGTGGCAGGGCGATGCGGGTGCGGCGGTGCCGCTGCTTGGGCTGGCGGATGCCCGTGGGCTCAGCACGCATGCGCCCGGCACGGGTGAGGAATATGCGATGAAGGGCTATGCCGGCTCGATCGCGGCGGTGCCTGCCGGGCTGATCGCCATGACCTCGCCAAGGGGCGGGGTGGTGATGATCCATGATGGGCAGGGCGTGCATCTGGCCAGTCTGAAGCGCGCCGATATCTGCGGGGCTGCGCCATTGGATGACGCGCGTTTTGCGCTGACCGATGGCGGCGGCGCGATCTGGGCCGCCGATCCGGGCGGGCTGACGCTGATCGCCCGTCACGATCTGGCCTGGGACAATCACCTGGTCAGAGTATCGGCGCAGGCTTAGCCGGTTTCGCCATCCTCGCCGTTCTCATTATCATCGCCGAAACGGGCGTCGTCGTCATATTCGTCTTCGCCTTCGCCGACATATTTGGCGGAATTTCGGATTGAGATATTGTCGTGGCTTTCGTCCATGACGACATCCGAAGGGATTTCCCCGGCGAGCCATTCGCGGATTTCTTCGAGCGCTTCTTCGGGATCGAGCCCTTCCAGCTTGCCGATATAGCGCAGGAAAGCGCGCTGATCGCCGTCGATTTCGTCCAGTTCCGCCTCATTCGCATCCGGCCATTTGTCGATGATCGCCTCGTAGAAGGCGGGCCAATTGTCAGCAACGTGATGCCATTTCATATGCGGCTCCTGTTTTAGCGGCGGCTTTCCCAGGGAAAGCCGCAAGATCAGCGATGGCTCCCTTACTGGCCGCCGTTCTCACGCCACCAGGTTTCGGGCAGAAAACCGGGATAATCACCATAGATCGGAACGGTTTCAGGATATTTCAGCTGCGCGTCATGGGCAAGCTGGCTGATCGGCGAATACCCGGCCGGCACCACATGGCGCCCGGTGGTCAGCACCCGGTCAAGCGCCTTGACCGTAGCGATGAAATCTTCGCGGCTCTGCGCGTTCACCATGGTGTCGATCAGCGCCTCCGCCGGGGCGGAGTTCATGCCCATCCAGTTGCGTGTGCCCGGTTCGCTGACGCCGGCCGCGCCCCAGTACAGCATCTGCTCATTGCCCGGCGACAGCGACAGGGCGCGGTCATACCAGGTCATGTCAAAGGCATAATTGTTGGTGCGTTCGACATATTGGGCGCTGTCGAGCACGGTGATCTTCGGCGAAATCCCGTATTGGCGCAGCGATTCGCTGTAAATCTCGGCCATCTGCATCATCTCGGAGGCGCCCGTCATGGCGCTGCCCGATTGGTTGAGCAGGATCTCGAAGCTGAAATCCCGGCCCTCGCCGTTGCGCAGCGCGCCGTCCTGAACCGTCCAGCCGGCATCGGCCAGCAGTTTCAGTCCCCGGCGCATGGACCGCCGGTCCAGCGGCTGATCGGCGCCCTCGGGCAGGGCATAGCCTTCGATGGCGCCGGGCAGCAGCTGGTCCTTGAACGGGGTCAGCAGCTCCAACACCTTGCCTTCGGCCGGGGTGCCGGGGGGCATGGCCAGATCCGAATTGGCGAAATAGGAGGTGATGCGGTTTTCCCGCCCGCCCGAGAGCGTGTTGTTGATGAAGGTCCAGTTGAAGGCCTCGATCATCGCCTGGCGGACCTGCCAATCCTCGAACAGCGGATTGCGGCTGTTCATGACCAGACCCATGATCCCGGAAGGGCGCCTGTTGGGGATTTCGGATTTCACGATCTCGCCCGAATCTGCACGCGGGAAGTCATAGGCATTCTGCCAGCTGGCGCTGTCGAGCTCGCGCCAGACGTCGATCTCGCCGGCCTTGAAGGCCTCGAACATGGCGTTGTTGTCGCCGTAATAATCATAGGTGATGCTGTCGAAGTTATGCAGGCCCTGATTGACCGGCAGATCCTTGCCCCACCAGTCGGGATTGCGCTTCAGGATCAGGCTGCGCCCGGGATCGACCTGATCGACGATATAGGGGCCCGAGCCGACCGGAATGGTCAGGTCGGGCTGGCTGAAATCGCGGCCCTCCCATTGCGCCTTTTTCAGGATCGGGCGTATCCCCATCAGCAGGGCGAGCTCGCGGTCGGGCGTGCTGAAGGTGAAGCGGACCGTGTTCGGCCCGGTCTGTTCCATCCTGGTGACCTTCGACCAGGCGCTGCGATAACGCGGATGGCCCTGGGTGCCGAGGGTCTCATAGGACCACATCACATCCTCGATGGTGACGGGCGATCCGTCCGAAAAACGCGCCTCCGGGCGCAGGGTGAATTCGACCCATGTGCGCTCTGGATCGGTTTCGACGCTTTCGGCCAGAAGGCCGTAAAGCGTGAAGGGCTCATCCAGGCTGCGCAGCATCAGGGTTTCGGCCAGAACCCCGGGCATGGTGTAGATCGGCCAGGCCGGATTGCCCTTCAGCACCCAGGGATTGAGACTGTCGAAGGATCCCGATTCGGCCAGGCGAATCGCGCCGCCTTTCGGGGCTTCGGGATTGGCATAGGGCAGATGGGAAAAGCCCTCTGACAGGACGGGTTCACCATACATCGCAATGGCATGTGCGGGCTCGGCAAGGCTTGTCAGCGGCATCGTAGCAACAGGTACGAAAGCCGCAAAGCCGGTCAGGAATGCGGCCTTGATCGCGGATTCGTTAGGATTCTTGAAGATTCGCATGACGGCGTTGGCTCCCTTGCGGCAAATGCCAGTAATTTCAATGTTCAGACTATCCGAGCGGGTTGACGATAACAAATAACAGCCTTGGACTCGGGTGCAGTTTCGCCTATATATAAATCACTGCTCGATAGGTTTCTTGCCTGTATGAAACCTGCCTCATGACTGGCGCCCGCCTTGTGCGGGCGCTTTTTTTATGGGCCAGCTGGCGCTGTATTGGCAGGGCTTCATCGGCGCCGGATCAATTCGCGAAAACGGCTGGGGGGCGTGGTTCCGGTCAGATCCTGCGCCGCGATTTCCAGCCAGTCGCTTTCATCGAAATCCGGGAAGAACGCATCGGCATCGACGATTTCGGTTTCGACCTCGGTTATCATCAGCCGGTCCGCCACAGGCAGCAGCTCGCGATAAACCGCCTCGCCGCCGATGCCGTAAATGCGGTGCCAGCCCTCGGCGCGGCTGAAGCGGATGGCCTCTGCGGCGGCGGCGAAACTGTGATCCGACAGCCCGGTCCGGTGGGTCAGCACGCAGTTCAGCCGGTTCTTCAGCGGCTTGACCGGCAGGCTTTCCCAGGTCCGCCGGCCCATGATCAGCGCCCCGCCGGTGGTTTCGCGCTGAAACAGCCGCAAATCTTCGGGAATATGCCAGGGAATATCGCCATCCTTGCCGATGGCACCATTGTGGGCGCGGGCGACGATCAGCGTCAGCATCAGACCGCCACCGGGGCTTTGATCGCCGGATCGGGATCGTAATCGAGGAATTCGAAATCCTCGAAGCGGAAATCGAAGATCGAATTGACCTTGCGGGTGAAACGCAGCTGCGGCAGCGGTTTCGGGGTCCGTGCCAGCTGGGTTTTCACCTGCTCCACATGGTTCGAATAGATATGCGCATCGCCGAGCGTGTGGATGAAATCGCCCGCCTCATAGCCGGTGACATGGGCCAGCATGGCCAGCAGCAGCGCGTAAGAGGCGATGTTGAAAGGCACGCCCAGGAACATGTCGGCCGAACGCTGGTAAAGCTGAAGATGCAACTTGCCGTTCAGCACCCGCACCTGCCAAAGCGTGTGACAGGGGGGCAGGGCCATTTCGGTGACCTCGCCCGGGTTCCAGGCGGATACGATCAGCCGGCGGCTGTCGGGGTTCTTGCGGATGTTTTCGACCAGCTCGGCGATCTGATCGACGGCGCCGGCAAAGAACAGCGGCCGGCCGCCCTTGAACTCTCCCGCCGGCTCCAGCGTGGCGAAGCGGCGCCATTGATGGCCGTAGACCGGGCCGAGATCGCCATTCTCGTCCGCCCATTCGTTCCAGATCGAGACGCCGTTTTCCTGCAGGTAGCGGATATTGGTATCGCCCGAAAGGAACCACAAAAGCTCATGAACGATCGAGCGCAGATGCAGCTTCTTGGTGGTGACCAGCGGAAAGCCCCCGGACAAGGGATAGCGGCTTTGCATGCCGAAACAGGCAATCGTGCCGGTGCCGGTGCGGTCGGTCGAGACCTCGCCCTGTTCAAGGATGGTTCTGAGCGCCTGATGATATTGCTGCACGTCTCGGCTCCGTTTTGCTGGCCTTCCTTTTAGCGGCAGTCCTGGTCTTCGAAAAGGCGCGATGGGCCCGGCGGTGGTTGGGGTTTGTGGTGTGGCGGGGCGCGTGGCACAATGGGGTGAAACCTGCTTCTGAGAGGATATCCGATGGCGCTTCGTTATCTGCACACCATGGTTCGTGTGAAGGATCTGGAAAAATCCATGGCATTTTATCGCCTGCTGGGGCTGGAGGAAACCAAGCGGATGGACAGCGAACAGGGCCGCTTTTCGCTGATCTTCATGGCGCCTCCCGGTCAGGAAGAATGCCCGGTCGAGCTGACCTATAACTGGGACGGCGATGACGGGCTGCCCTCGGACAGCCGGCATTTCGGTCATCTCGCCTACCGGGTTGATGACATTTATGCGTTGTGCCAGAAGCTGATGGATGCCGGGGTTACGATCAACCGGCCGCCGCGTGACGGGCATATGGCTTTTGTGCGCAGCCCTGACAATATTTCCATCGAGCTGTTGCAGGATGGCTATCTGGAACCGCAGGAGCCTTGGGCCAGCATGCCCAATGCCGGCCATTGGTGATGCGCTGGCGGCTGGCGGCGGGGCTGGTCCTGGCCAGTCTGCTGGCGCTGCTGGGACTGGCAGATCCGGTCCCGGTGGCGGGCGGGGCTGACGCTCAGGCCTCGGCGATAGCCGCGCCGGGATCACAGGCCGAGATTGCGGCGATCATCGCGGCTGCGCGGACGCAGATCGGGGAGAGCGTGCATTACGATCCGGCCTATGTCTCGCTGGAATTTCCCGGCGGCGATGTGGCGCGCGATCGCGGGGTTTGCACCGATGTGCTGATCCGGGCCCTGCGGGACGGTGCCCATATCGACCTGCAGCTGGTGGTCAATCGCGACATGAAGGCGGATTTCGACGCCTATCCGAAGATCTGGGGACTGACGCGGACGGATGCGAATATTGATCATCGCCGCGTGCCCAATCTGGCGACATTGCTGAACCGGCTGGGGGCGGAGCTGCCCGCCGGCGACGATCCGGCGGATTTCCGGCCTGGCGATATCGTCACCATGATGCTGCCCGGCAATCTGCCCCATATCCTGCTGGTCAGCGACCGCATGGCGGAGGACGGCACTCCGCTGGTCATTCACAACATCGGGCGGGGCGCGCAGGAAGAGGATGCGCTGATGCGATATCCTCATACCGGGCATTTCCGACTGGAAGGCGAGGCGCTTGCCGGGCTGCGCCGGCTGGGGCAGCTGCAATACTGATCGGCGCGGCAGGGGCTGGCCGCAGGTATCAGTAGATATAGCGGATCTGCTCGCTCCAATAACGTTCGATCCGGTGCCATTGCCGGTTCACCTGATCCAGCGGCGGGTCGTCCAGAATGCCGGTATCGCACAGATCGGCTGCATGTCGGATGAACATGCGGCTCAGCTGTTCGCGGACATTTTGCCCCTTATCGGTCAGCCGGACCCGAACCGAACGACGATCCTGATCGCTTCTTTCATGATGGACATAGCCCATGCTGACCAGTTTCTTGAGATTGTAGGAAACGTTCGAGCCCTGATACATCCCGCGCGACCGCAGTTCCCCGGCCGAAACCTCTGCCTCGCCAAGGTTATAGATCAGAAGCGCCTGAATCGGGGTCAGATCGCCGCGGCCGACCCGCTCGAAATCGTCCTTGATCAGATCCAGCATCAGCCGATGCAGCCGTTCCAGCATCTGAAGACACTGGAAATAGGCGTCCATTCGGTTGTCTTCGGCGCTGTCTTTCGGTCCGGGCCGCACTGCCTTCATGTCACCATCCTCTCGATAGCCGAAAGGTGGCGCAAAAAGCCGAATCTTCGGTTAATCTGCCGAAGATTTCTGCGGCTTATTCGTAAAATGTTCCGAATCCGGCGTGAAACGGGCCAGAGCCGCCCTGGCGATCACGTCGAGGACCGCAGTGATTTCATCGGGCCCATCGCTTTCGCCGCGCTGACGGGCCATGATCCAGCGATAGAGATCCTGATCGTTCTCGCCCATGACCTGTTCATATTGGGCCATCAGATCTTCGGGCAGATCGGCCAGTTGCGTATCGGAAAACGGGCCAAGGATCAGATCCATTTCCTTCATGCCGCGCCGCCAGCTGCGCATCCTCAGCCGTTTCAGCCGGATCTCGGGGGTTTCCATCGCTTGCCTCGCTTGCTGCATTCTGCGCCGCACCCTATGACGGTCGGGCAGCAATTCCAAGGAGCGTGCCATGGCCTTCCTGTCCGAGGCGGTCAACCGCATCAAGCCCTCGCCCACCGTCGCCATGACCGGCCGCGCCGCCGAGCTGAAGGCTGAAGGGCGCGACATTATCGCGCTTTCGGCAGGCGAGCCCGATTTCGACACGCCCGAACATATCCGCGAGGCCGGCAAGGCGGCGATCGACGCAGGTCGGACCCGCTATACCGCGGTGGACGGCATCCCTGAGCTGAAGCGGGCGATCTGCGCCAAATTTGCCCGGGAAAACGGGCTGGATTACACGCCCGATCAGATCAGCGTCGGGGCAGGGGGCAAGCATATCCTGTTCAATGCGCTGATTGCGACGGTCAATCCGGGCGATGAGGTCATCATTCCCGCGCCCTATTGGGTCAGCTATCCCGATATTGTCGAACTGGCCGGCGGCACCCCGGTCATTCTACCTTGCCCGGCCGAAGACGGCTTTCGCCTGACCCCCGAGGCCCTGCGCGCCGCGATCACGCCCAGGACCAAGTGGCTGATCCTCAACTCGCCCTCGAACCCTTCGGGCGCGGCCTATTCGCGCGATCAGATGAAGGCGCTGACCGATGTCTTGCTGGATTTCCCGCAGCTCTGGGTGCTGGCCGACGATATCTATGAACATCTGGTCTTCGACGGTTTCGAATTCGTGACCCCCGCCGAGGTCGAGCCGCGCCTGAAGGACCGCACGCTGACCATGAACGGGGTCTCCAAGGCCTATGCGATGACCGGCTGGCGCATCGGTTATGGCGCCGGCCCGGCGGCGCTGATCCGGGCCATGGCCAAGCTGCAATCGCAATCGACCTCGAACCCGTGCACGATCAGCCAATATGCGGCGCTAGCGGCGCTGGAAGGCCCGCAGGACTATATCGAGACCTCGCGCGAGGCCTTTGCGCGCCGCCGTGCATTGGTGGTGGCCGGGCTGAACGCCTGTCCGGGGCTCAGCTGCCCCACGCCGCAGGGGGCCTTCTATGTCTATCCTTCGATTGCCGGGCTGATCGGCAAGGTCACGGCCGGCGGGACGGTGATCAGCGATGACGCGGCTTTCGCTTCGGCGCTTCTGGATGAAACCGGGGTCGCCATCGTCTTCGGCGCGGCCTTCGGACTTTCGCCGCATTTCCGGGTTAGCTACGCCGCCAGCGATGAGGTCCTGACCGAGGCGATCCGCCGGATCCATGATTTCTGCGCCGCCTGTACCGCGCCCTGAAGGAAAGGCCCCGCAATGCGGAGCCCTCGCTTACCGGAAATAGCCGCCAGGCGCGCGATCCTGAAGCGTGTCATGAACAAGGCTCCGTCCCCGGCGCTGGCTGACATGCAGCGGCGCGCCGCCATCAAGGCCAATATCCTGACGCAGATCGGCAGGAATTTCGGCCATGACCACCATCGCCAGCAATTGGCTGTGCCATCGGCTGGGGCGGTTTCAGATCGAGAGCCCGAATCTGGCCGTTCGGCTGCTGACCGATGGTAAGATCACCGATTTCGCGCGTCAGGATATAGATGTTGCGCTGCGCTATGGGTATGGCGATTGGGATGGGCTGGTGGCGAACTATCTGTTTGCCGCGGATATGACCCCGATCTGCGCACCATCCCTGATTGAACGCCATGGCCCACTCAAGCCCCCTGAAGATATCTTTCCGTTGCCGTGGCTGAACAATACCCATCGCGGTTGGTATGCGTGGATGAAGATGCGCGGCATTGACGAAAGATCCTGCGCTCCCGAGCGCCGCTTGGATCTTGAAGCGCAGTCCTGTCTTGGCCGCGCCGCGCTTGCCGGCGGGGGATCTTGAAGCGGCAGTTCTTGTCCACCCGCCGCTTTGAGCAACGATCAGGCCGGGCCGCAAACCGGCCCGGCTTGCGCTTACATTGCGGTCCAGCCGCCGTCGACGCTGATCGTGGTGCCGGTGATCTGGGCTGCCGCGCCCGTGCACAGGAAGACGGCGGTGTCGCCGATTTCCTCGACCGTGGCAAACTCGCCGGAAGGCTGGCGGGCCAGCATGACTTTCTTGACAACCTCATCCCGGCTCATGCCATGGGTCTTCATCTGGTCGGGGATCTGCTTTTCGACAATCGGGGTCAGCACATAGCCAGGGCAGATCGCATTGCAGGTGATGCCCTTGCCGGCCTCTTCCAAAGCGGTGACCTTGGTCAGACCCACGACACCGTGTTTGGCCGCGACATAGGCAGATTTGTAGGGGCTGGCTGTCAGACCATGGGCCGAGGCGACATTGATCACACGCCCCCAGCCCCTGGCCTGCATGCCGGGCAGGGCGGCGGCCGAGCAATGGAAGGCCGAGGACATGTTGATGGCGATGATCGCATCCCATTTCTCGACCGGGAATTCGGCAATCGGCGCGACATGCTGGATGCCGGCATTATTGACCAGAATATCGCAGCCGCCGGCCTTTTCGATCAGGGCGCGGCACTGATCGGGCTTGGACATGTCGGCCTGAATATAGCGGACATTACCGCCGAATTCGGCGGCGATATCGGCGGCAAGCTGATGATCGGCCGCATCATCGGTATAGCTGTTGAGCACGACATCGGCCCCGGCGGCGGCCATGGATCGCGCAATCCCCAGCCCGATACCGGAATTCGATCCGGTCACGATGGCGGTTTTGCCTTTCAGAACATTCTCGAACATGGGTTCACCTCGGTTGTTACTTATGGCCCGAGGCTTACTCTCCTTGCCGGCGGGTCACAACACGGGGGAGGTCTCACTGGCCCGCGACAGGCGGGGCAAGGCTCAGATCAGCCCCGATTGCCGTACCGCGTCCAGCCAGGCCCGGATCGCGCCAAGGCTTTCGGCCTCATCGAGCCAGGGGATATGCGCCCGGTCCGGCACCTCGGCATAGATCCCATCCGGGCGGTGTGTCTGCATTTCCCGATAGGCCGAGGGCGACAGAAGATCGGAATTCGCGCCCCGGATTACCGCCACGGGCAGCCCTTCGGTCGCCGCCCAAAGCGGCCAGAGATCGGGCAGCTCACCCTGAAAAGCGGCAATGAAGGCATCGCGCAAAGCCGGATCATAGCGGATCTGCAACCCGCCATCCGGGTGCGGCTCGTAATGGCGATGGGCGTCGTCCAGCCAGCGCCCCTCGGGCACATTGGTAAAGCCCGGCATGGCCACTGGCAGCCTGGCGGCCAGCTCCTCATAAGTCTTCGCCGCCGGGTTGCGGCCGAGATAGTCGAAGATCCGCTCCAGCCCGCCGCGCTCGATCTGAGGTCCGACATCGTTCAGGCACAGGCCCGCCAGCCGGTCCCTGGCCGTGGCCGCCAGAAACAGCCCGATCAACCCGCCCCGCGACGTGCCCAGCACCGCCGCCCGCGCGATCCCCAGATGATCCAGCAGTTCGATCGCATCCCTGGCCTCACGCGGTACAGTATAGGTCTCGGCCCCGGTCCAGCCGGACTGCCCGCGCCCGCGATAATCCATGCGGATCAGCCGCACGCCCGCCAGGTGGGGCGCGACATAGTCGAAATCGGCCATATTCCGGCTCAGCCCGGCCAGGCAAAGAACCGGCACCCCCGTCCCCTGATCCGAATAGGCCAGCTTCGCGCCATCATCTGCGGTAAAGAAAGACGTGCCCATTCACCTTGGCTCCAATATCCCGGGGTCCGGGGCGGAGCCCCGGTCCATTGTCAAAGATTTTCGCTCTGCGGCATGCCCAGAACGTGATAGCCGCCATCGACCATGATGATCTCGCCGGTGGTCGAGGCCGCCCAATCGCTGGTCAGCCAGACAGCAGTCCCGCCAATCGCATCCAGCGTGGCATTGGCGCGCAGGGGTGAATTCGCCGCCGTATGCCGGAAGGTCTTGCGCGCGCCGCCGATCGCCGCGCCGGCCAGGGTCTTCATCGGACCGGGGCTGATCGCATTGACCCGGATCCCGTCCGGGCCAAGATCATTGGCCAGATAGCGCACGGTGGCTTCCAGCGCCGCTTTCGCCACACCCATGACGTTATAGAACGGCGTCACCCGGTTCGAGCCGCCATAGGTCAGGGTCAGGATCGAGCTGCCCTCGCTCATCAGGGGATGGGCGCGGCGCGCCACCTCGATCAGCGAATAGCAGGAAATAGCCATTGAATGCTTGAAATTCGACCGGCTGGTATTCATGAAGCGGCCGGTCAGCTCGTCCTTGTTGCTGAATGCAATGGCATGGACCAGAAACTCCAGCTTGCCCCAACGCTCCGTAATATCGGCAAAGGCACGGTCCAGGCTGGCATCATCGCTGACATCGACATCGATCAGCAGATCCGATCCCACCGATTGCGCCAAGGGCCGCACCCGCTCGGCGAACATGTCGCCCTGATAGGTGAAGGCCAGCTCGGCGCCTTCATTTGCCAATGCGCGGGCGATCCCCCAGGCGATGGAACGGTCATTGGCGACCCCCATGACCAGACCGCGTTTGCCCTTCAGAAGATCGCCCATATCACTTTACCCCCGGTACTTGGACATCACCAGCGTCGCATTGGTTCCGCCAAAACCGAAGCTGTTGGACAGGACCGAGTCGAAATCGACACTATCGACACGTTTGGTAGCGATTTCCTCGGGTTTGAGCTCGGGGTCAAGCTCGGTCACGTTTGCCGAAGCGGCAATGAAGCCATTCTGCATCATCAGCAGCGAATAGATCGCCTCATGCACGCCGGTCGCCCCCAGGCTGTGGCCGGTCAGCGATTTGGTCGAGCTGATCGGCGGGGTCGAGCCCTCGCCGAAGATATTGCGGACCGCCCGGACCTCGCCGATATCGCCGACCGGGGTCGAGGTCCCATGCGCGTTGATATAGCTGATCTTGCGGTCCTCGGGCAGGGTGGACAGGGCCACGCGCATCGAGCGCTCGCCGCCTTCGCCGGAGGGCGCAACCATGTCATAGCCGTCGGAGGTCGCGCCATAGCCGGTGACCTCGGCATAGATCCTGGTGCCGCGCGCCAGGGCGTGATCCAGTTCCTCCAGCACGACGACCCCGCCGCCACCGGCAATGACGAAGCCGTCGCGGGTCGCGTCATAGGGGCGCGAGGCGGTTTTGGGCGTGTCGTTATACTTGGATGACATCGCGCCCATGGCGTCGAACAGGCAGGACAGGGTCCAGTCCAGTTCCTCGCCGCCGCCGGCGAAGACGATGTCCTGCTTGCCCATCTGGATCTGCTCGACCCCGTTGCCGATGCAATGGGCGGAAGTCGAACAGGCCGAGGTGATCGAATAGTTCACGCCCTTGATCTTGAAGGGCGTGGCCAGACAGGCCGAATTGGTCGAGGACATGCCGCGCGTGACCATGAACGGTCCCATGCGCTTGGGCGCGCCCTTTTCGATGACGATTTGATGGGCCAGGAAGAAATTCGAGGTGGACGGCCCGCCTGAACCCATGACCAGCCCGGTGCGCGGGTTGGACACGTCGCTTTCTTCCAGCCCGCTATCGGCAATCGCCTGTTCCATGGCCAGGAAATTATAAGCCGCGCCCGGACCCATGAAGCGCAGGTTGCGCTTGTCGATATGGTCTTCCAGGACGATCTGCGGCATGCCGTGGACCTGGCTGCGGAAGCCGTGTTCGGCATATTCCGGGGCAAAGACGATGCCTGAGCGGCCCGCCTTCAGACTTTCGGTGACCTCTGCGGCGTTCTTGCCGATGGGCGAGACAATTCCCAGCCCGGTGATGACGACACGGCGCATAAACGCTCCTCTTCCCGTTCGTTCCGGGGCCAGGCCCCGCTTGTGTAACGATAATCATGCGGCTGCCGCCAGACAACCCCGCGCTCCGGTCAGATCCGGCCAATCGTCACATGCATACTCACGATTTTCCGTGGTTTTCCAATGAAAACAGGCCCCGCAGCTATGGCGCGCGGGGCCGGGCAGGTCGGTGCGATCAGCTGGCCGACAGCGCGACTTTCATATCCTTGACCTGATAGATCACCTCGCCATCGGCCTCGACGATCCCGTCGGCAACGCCCATGGTCAGGCGGCGGGTCTGCACGGCCTTGGTGAAATCGACCCGGTAGGTCAGCATCTTGCGATCAGGGCGGACCATGCCGGTCAGTTTGACCTCGCCGACGCCAAGCGCATAGCCGCGCCCTTCCCAGCCCCGCCAGCCCAGATTGAATCCGGTCAGCTGCCACAGCCCGTCCAGACCCAGGCATCCGGGCATGATCGGGTTGCCGGGGAAATGGCAGGCGAAGAACCACAGGTCGGGCCGGATGTCGAATTCTGCGACGACATGGCCCTTGCCATGGGCACCGCCATCCTCGGAAATCTCGGTGATGCG
>JBKEBH010000214.1:0-8623 GCA_047973065.1 Paracoccus sp. (in: a-proteobacteria)
CGGCGTCGCGCACCGGGCGGACATCGACCTGGCTGCCGGGCAGGAAGGCCACGGCACCGCCCAGATCGACGGTGAAGCCACCCTTGACGCGGCCGAAGATGGCGCCATCGACGCGCTCTTCTGCGGCATAGGCTTTTTCCAGACGATCCCAAGCTTCCTCGCGGCGGGCCTTCTCGCGCGAAATCGAAGCCTCGCCGCGGGCATTCTCGACGCGGTCCAGATAGACTTCAACCTCGTCGCCGACAGCGAGTTGGGCGTCTTCACCGGGATTTGCGAATTCTTTCAGATCGACGCGGCCTTCCATCTTGTAGCCGACATCGATGATGGCCTGGCCCGCCTCGATGGCGATGACCTTGCCTTTGACGACAGAGCCCTCTTCGGGGGTGTCAATGTTAAGGCTCTCGTTCAGGAGGGCCTCAAATTCTTCCATGCTAGCGCGTTCAGCCATTAGCTTCTGGTTTCCTTTACATTGTTATGCTGGCCTGACGGTTGGCTCCGCCGGTCTTTATGCGCCTTTCGGAATGACAAAGGGTCGCGGCATGCGCCCGACCCGATCAGAAGCGGCCTGTTCTGGCCATATCATTCATCACGTCATCCTGAAGACTTGCGCGCATATAGGCCGAAACCCCAGCACTTGCAAGGCCCCGAGGCGGTCTCGGCGGGTTCGCGCACCTGATCGGATCAAGCTCGTTCTCTAAGCTGACCCAATATTGAGTAAGAGGATTGATCGTGTCTACGGAAGCCGATTTCGACCGAGAGGTTACAGCCCTTCGAGGCGCTATCGAAGCCGCTGCAGCCGGAATGGATTGGGATGTCTCTCCACAACAAAGATACAGTCGAATGATCGCAGCCATGCCGCGAGAGATGAAGGCGGAGGTCCGGGCGGGCCTTCGCACAACAAGTCAAACCAGCAGGGCGAACGCTTGACAGTCTTCTGAACAAGAAAACGCAGGCCCTGTTTGGCGGATCTGCAAAGTTTGAAAGCCTTTCAAAGGACAGCAGGATGAGGTCCTTCGAGCTATCGTCGAAAGTGCCGGCAGGTCCGATCCAAAGTTCAATATGCTGATACGGCGTCTGTCAAGGGACGGACGGAGACTGTTGATACTGTCTATCAGCATTGCCATCTATAATGTGGCAAATGCTGAAGACAAAACGGTCGCCGTGACCGAGGAAGGCGCCATATTGGGCGGCGGCGTCTTGGGAGGAGTAGCTGGCGGTGCCTTGGCAGGCGTTGCCTGTGGGCCGGGTGCTGGCATATGTTCCGGTATCGGAACCTTTGTCGGTGCGATTGCCGGCGCCTTTGGGGCCAGCCTGTTCTTTTGAAAGCCAGGGCCATGTACCCACCTGCTCGCACAGATCTGGACTTTCACCAGCTCACCGGTGAGTTCCGCATGGCCGCCTGAGAATTGGCGCGCATGAAACCAGGATCGAGGGCGCCGAGATCGATGTCGCCTACATTCTGGAGGATCATGACCCAATCTGCGGATACCTTGTAATCAGCAGCGCGGTACGCTTTTTGAAAACATCCTGACGATCACATTGACCGATCTCGACCTGCGGGGATATGCGACAGGGCGTGGATCGGCGCTCCCTATGACACGGCTCTTTGGGAAAATGCGCGGGTCAGTGGACCGGGGCAGCTTGATTTCCAATTGGATCAGGGCGGTTTCTGGCGGCTGACAGTTCTGCCCAAACCGCAATGGCGTCGGCCGTTGCCCAGTTCGGATGGATGGATCTGGCGAGGCATGAGTCCGCGCCGTCACTTCCGCATTGAACGGCTCTGCACCGACCGAAAACCCTGATCCGGTCGGGGTCCCGGGGCAGAAGCAGCCGCCCCGGAAAGTGCTTCATTGCAGACAAGCCGCAAGACCGATCAGACGATCTCGGTGACCAGTTCGCCAAGTGGACGGCGGACCTTTTTCAGGCCCATCAACCAGTCGCGGCTCTCGTCCCGATAGCCAAGCGGCATGATCACCACCGAGCGCAGCCCACGCTCGCGCAGGCCAAGGATTTCATCAACCTGCGCCGGGTCGAACCCTTCCATCGGGGTCGCATCCACGCCTTCAAAGGCGGCAGCGGCCAAGCCCAGCCCGAAGGCGATATAGGCCTGACGGGCAGCATGTTCGAAATTCACCTCGGCCGGGCGCGGCAGATAGTTGTCGCTGAGATTCGCGTAATAGGCCGTGATACCCTCATTGGTGAAGCCACGTTCCTTTTCAAGAAGTTCCGGGACAGAATTAAGGCGCTCTTGCGTGTAATTGTCCCAGGCGGCGAAGACCAGAACATGCGAGCCATCGGTCAGCTGCGCCTGATCCCAGGCGACCGCACGCAGCTTGGCGCGGATCTCGGGATTAGTCACCACGATCACCTCGAAGGGTTGCAGCCCCGAGGAGGTCGGAGCCAGACTGATCGCCTCAAGAATCCGTTCGACCTTTTCGGCCGGCACCGCCTTTGACGGGTCCATGGCCTTGGTCGCATAGCGCCAATTCAGTTTTTCAATCAATTGGTCCGACATCAACACAATCCTTGTGATCTTCAGCTTATGCGGGCTGGCCCGCGGGGTCAGGTTACAGAAGTGGGAAACCGGCTGCCCGGATGCAAGCGCCAGCGCATCAGTTCAGCTGACAAAACAGCCATTATCCACGCAAGGCGGCCTGTACGGCAGTCACGACCGCGATGGCCTGCTCTACCGCCTGATCAATGGTCATGTCGCTGGTATCGAGTAGCACCGCATCCTCGGCCGGCCGCAGCGGCGCCGTGGCCCGGGCGCTGTCACGGGCATCGCGTTCGCGCAGCGCCGTCAGGGTTTCGACCGGATCGGCGCCCAGCTCGATCGCACGGCGACGGGCGCGGGTTTCGTCCGAGGCGGTCACATAAAGCTTCACCTCGGCCTGCGGGCAGATCACCGTGCCGATATCGCGCCCGTCCAGCACCGCCCCCGGCTCCTGCCGGGAGAAGCGGCGCTGAAACTCGACCAGAGCCGCGCGAACCTCGGGGATCGCCGCAACCCGGCTGGCCGCCTGCCCAGCCTCATTGCTGCGCAGATCGGGCCGCGCCAGATCCTCGGCGCTCAGCCCCCTGGCCGCAGCAACCGGATCGCCGCCCTTGGCGCCGACCACGCGGTAAAGCAGCCCGGTATCGAGATGATGAAAGCCGAAACGCTCGGCCAGAGCCCGGGCGATCGTACCCTTTCCCGAGGCCGCAGGCCCGTCAATGGCGATGGTGAATGGCATATCGTCCTCGTTGCTGTCTCTTGATGTTCCGCATCAGCGGGAAGACTGCAATGAAAAAGCCGGCCCCAAAAGAAAGGGCCGGCAATTCATTTTCGAAAAGGAAGCGATCAGGCGCCGCCGAGGGTCTTGGCGACCTCTGCTGCGAAATCTTCCTCTTTCTTCTCGATGCCTTCGCCAACTTCGACACGGGCGAAGCCGGTCACTTCAACGCCAGCTTCCCTGGCGGCTTCGGCCACGGTCACATCGGGATTGATGACGAATTTCTGACCCAGCAGGGTCACTTCTTCGAAGAACTTCGACATGCGGCCGACGATCATCTTTTCGATGACAGCCTCAGGCTTGCCCGATTCGCGTGCCTGCTCGGTCAGAACGGACTTCTCGCGCTCGACCAGAGCCGGATCCAGATCGGCTTGCGACAGCGAGGCCGGGTTGGTCGCGGCGATATGCATGGCGATCTGCTTGCCCAGGGTTTCGGCCTGATCTTTCGGACCGTTCAGCGCAACCAGAACACCGATCTTGCCCATGCCTTCAGCGGCGGCATTGTGCACATAATGCACGATGGTATCACCTTCCAGCACATGCATGCGGCGCAGCGTCATGTTCTCGCCGATACGGGCGATGGCATCGGTCAGCACCTCTTCGACCGGACGGCCGTTCAGATGCGAGGCCTTCAGCACTTCGACATCTTCGCCGGTGGTCAGGGCGACATTGGCGATTTCACGGACCAGCTGCTGGAAATCAGCGTTCTTGGCCACGAAATCGGTTTCCGAGTTCAGCTCGATCGCAACGCCGCGCCCGTCATTCACGGCGACGCCGATCAGACCTTCGGCCGCGACACGGCCGGATTTCTTGGCAGCCTTGGCCAGACCTTTGGTGCGCAGCCAATCGGTGGCAGCTTCCATGTCGCCATTGTTCTCGGTCAGCGCCTTCTTGGCGTCCATCATGCCCGCGCCGGTCAATTCGCGCAGCTCTTTCACCATCTGTGCGGTGATTGCCATTTGGCCTCTCCTTCTATCTGGATCGGACGGGACGCGGGTCCCGTCCGGTGACATTGTGCAGGTGCGGCGCGATCAGGCGTCGGTTTCGGCGACGACGACTTCCTCAACCTCTTCGGCCGGGGCTTCGGCAAGCGCGCCCAGATCGACGCCGGCAGCGCCCATCTGTACGGTCATGCCGTCAAGCGCGGCGCGGCTGGCCAGATCGCAATACAAAGCGATGGCGCGGGCCGCATCGTCATTGCCCGGGATGACATAATCGACGCCAGCCGGCGAGCAGTTGGTATCGACCACGGCGACAACCGGAATGCCCAGCTTCTTGGCTTCGAGGATGGCGAGGTCTTCCTTGTTGACGTCGATCACGAAGATCAGGTCCGGCAGACCGCCCATTTCGCGGATCCCGCCCAGCGAGGCCTGCAGCTTGGCCTGTTCGCGCTCGAGCTGGAGACGCTCTTTCTTGGTCAGACCTTCAGCGCCCTGCGCCATGGTCTCGTCGATGGCTTTCAGGCGGTTGATCGATTGGGAAACGGTTTTCCAGTTGGTCAGCGTGCCGCCGAGCCAGCGGTGGTTCATGTAGAACTGCGCCGATTTCTCGGCGGCTTCGGCCACGGCCTTCTGCGCCTGGCGCTTGGTGCCGACGAACAGCACGCGCCCACCCTTGGCAACGGTGTCGCGCACGATTTTCAGCGCCTGATCCAGCATCGGAACAGTCTGGGTCAGATCGAGAATGTGGATGCCGTTGCGGTCGCCATAGATATAGGGCGCCATGCGCGGATTCCAGCGCTGGGTCTGGTGGCCGTAGTGAACGCCAGCTTCGAGCAGCTGACGCATGGAGAATTCGGGAAGCGCCATGTCTTTTCCTTTCCGGTTTGCGCCTGGGCAGAGGATTTCAGGGTCGCCCCCAACCGGTGGACCGAACCGGGATGTCTCCCCGGATGGCCCGCCTCTGCCTGTGAAGTGCGCCGCATGTAGGTCATTGCCGCCGCTTTGACAAGCCCTTGCCCGCATCGGCGCAGCCCTGAGGATCCATCACGGCGATGCCGTCGCTCGATCATTCAATTTTTAAATTTATCTGACGGGTGAAAGTTCTCGGGCAGATGTATTTTGCCGGGCCATCAACCGAAGCTTAACTCCCTGATGATTAGAACGACAGGGCAGACCGACCCGAAGGATTTTCCGATGCGGCACCTATTTCAGTTCTGGCGATCCGATTGCAGGTTGGCATGGTGACGACGCTGATCCTGCCGGCGCGGCTCGACCTGACGGTGGCCCGCCCCCTGGCCCGCGACATCTCGGAACTTTCCGGGAATGTTGCCATAGACGCTTCCGGCGTCACCCATCTGGGCGGGCTCTGCCTGCAGATCCTGCTCGCCGCCCGTCAATATTGCGAAGCGAGCGGACGCAGCTTCAAGATCGCGGACCGCTCCGACGATTTCGACGCCGCCCTGGCACTGTTCGGGGTCGACCCCCGGCATCTGTGCATCCCGGAGGTGGCGGCATGAGCCCGAATGTCCTTGTCGTCGATGACAGCCGGACCATGCGCGACATGCTGCGTATCTCGCTGACCGGCGCCGGGATGAACGTCACCTCGGCCGATGACGGCCAGCAGGGGCTGGAATTGCTGGAGGGTTTTACCCCCGATGTCATCATCTCGGATGTGAACATGCCACGCCTGGGCGGCTTCGCCTTCATCGAGGCGGTGCGCCGGATCGACCGGCTGCGCGCCATCCCGATTCTGGTGCTGACCACCGAGAACGCACCTGAGCTGAAGGCCCGCGCCCGCAATGCCGGGGCCACCGGCTGGATCGTCAAGCCGTTCGATCCTCAGAAGCTGGTCAGCTCGCTGCATATGGTCACCGGATAGGGGCGGATCATGGCTGAAGATCCCATGGATGAAATCCGCGCCTCCTTTTTCGCCGAATGCGAGGAATTGCTGGAAAGCCTTCAGGATACACTCACCGCGCTGGAGGCGGGAAACAACAATCCCGAGCTGGTCAATACCGCCTTCCGGGCCATTCATTCGATCAAGGGCGGGGCCGGCGCCTTCCGCTTCGACAATCTCGTCGCCTTCGCTCACCGGGTCGAAACCGTCATGGACGAGTTGCGCGCCGGACGGGTTCGGACCTGCCCCGATACCATCCGGCTTTTCTATCTGGCCATGGATATGCTGCAAGACCAGATCTCGGCCGCCCGGGACGGGCTGGCCGAGCCTGCCGGCAGCGAAGATATCCTCGCCCGGCTCGAAGCGCTGCTCGACGCGGCCACCCTCACCCCCGAGGAAATCGACGAATTCGTCCCGACGCCGCTGAGCCTCGACTTCGCCGCGCCAGCCGGGGGCGCCGCCGGGCCGGACTGGCGGGTCAGCTTCACCCCGCAGCCAGGTTTCTACGAGACCGGAAACGAGACCCTGCTGATCCTGCGCGCCCTGTCGCGGCTCGGCGCGCATGATATCCATTGCCGCATACCCGACGATCTTCCCGCACCCGATGAGGACAATGCCGAAATCCCGCTGCTTTCCTGGGACCTGTCTGTGCCCGGCACGCTTGGCGAGGATAAAATCCACCAGGTCTTCACCTTCGTCGCCGACCTCTGCACGCTTGAGATCGCACCGGCAGGCCCGGGCACGTCCCCGCCCTCCGCTCCGCCGAATCGTGATACCGCATCGGACACCGATCCAGACATGGCCGACGATCCGGGCGAGGCATCAAGGCCCCGCCCCCGCGAGCAGGCTCCGGATGCAACCGCATATGCGTCCGATACGGCCGCCCATCCCGAACACAACCCGACCATCCGCGTCGATCTGGACAAGGTCGATCACCTGGTCAACCTGATCGGAGAACTGGTGATCAATCATGCCATGCTCGCCCGCAGAATCGAGGATGCCGGGATCGGGCATGACCTGGATATCGCAAGCGGGCTCGATGCCTTTCGCATGCTGACCAGGGACATTCAGGACGCGGTGATGGTGATCCGCGCGCAGCCGATCAGGCCGCTGTTTCAGCGTATGGCCCGGATCCTGCGCGAGGCATCCGCCCTGACCGGAAAGCAGGTTCGCCTGCGGACCGAGGGGGATTTCACCGAGATCGACAAGACCGTCATCGAAGGGCTCGCAGATCCGCTGACCCATATGATCCGCAATGCGATAGATCACGGGCTGGAAACGCCCGAAAGGCGGCGGCGCAGCGGCAAGCCTGCCGAAGGGCTGATCGTCCTCTCCGCCAGCCACCGCGCCGGACGGGTGCTGGTTTCCATCGAAGATGACGGCGCCGGCATCAATCGGGCCAAGCTGCGTGCCGGCGCCGTCTCGAAGGGGCTGATCACGGCGGATGCGCCCCTGTCGGACACCGATATCGACAGTCTGATTTTTGCCCCTGGCCTGTCGACCGCTGCCGAAATCTCGCCGCTGTCCGGCCGGGGCGTCGGCATGGATGTGGTCAAGAACGCGATCACCGCGCTCGGCGGGCGGATCGGCATTGACAGCAAGGCCGGGCAAGGCACGAAATTTTCGATCTCGCTGCCACTGACCCTGGCGGTTCTCGACGGGATGATCGTGCGGGCGGCAGACCAGAATTTCGCTATCCCGCTTTCTGCGATCCTCGAAACCGCGCGGCTGGATGAAAGCCGGATCTGCCGCCTGACCCCGCATGAGGAGGTGATCCGCATCCGCAACGCATTCGTCCCGCTGCTCGACCTCGGGTGCCAGCTCGGCTTTCGCGCCAGCCGAAGCCGCAGGGAAGACGGCATCGTCCTGCTGTTTGCCCGCCATGACAGCCAGCCGGCCGCGCTGATCGTCGATGCGGTCATGGAACAGCGCCAGGTGGTCATCAAAGGGCTGCGGCGACCCTACGGCAATATCGCTGGCATTTCTACCGCCACCATTCTCGGCGACGGGCAGGTCGCGCTGATCGTCGATCCCGCCTTCCTGATATGCACCACACCCCATACCGGGGCCAAACTGAAGGCCGCCAGCAAAGAGATGAGCGATCTCCCCCCCCCCTCGACCGAATCCGGGATCGAGCTGCTGTCATTTCAGAGCGGCGGTCATGATTACTGCGTGGAAATCATGTCCGTGCAGGAAATCCGCAGCTGGAGCCCGGCAACGCCGCTGCCCCATGCGCCCCGCTGCCTGAAAGGCGTGATCAATCTGCGCGGCACGGTCCTGCCGGTCATCGACCTTTCCGCCTGCCTCGGCATGGCGCCAACCCCCGACAGAGAGCGCAATATCATCATTGTGGTCAGTTTCGGCGGAGCATTGACCGGGCTGCTGGTCGAAAAGGTGAGCTACCCCCCGAAAATCGGACAGTGACGGAAGCTACGATCTGACGTTTGCTGGTCTCCAAGGACGAGGAGATCAGAACATGAAGAAGCGCAGGAACCATGATGCAGGCTTCAAGG
>JBKEBH010000244.1:0-2594 GCA_047973065.1 Paracoccus sp. (in: a-proteobacteria)
CGTCAGGGCGATCCGCACCGCCTCACGCTTGAATTCTGCTGTCGGTTTGTTCGTCATTGTCCGTCTCCTTGATCGCTCTCATGCTCTCAAGAAACCGGCACTTTTCCGAGACAAGTCCACACCTCGATGATATCGCTACTGCCCAGCATGCCCAGCTTGACCGCATCGACGCGGATATCCGCGAAGATGGACGCGATCTGCGCGGCTACGATATCCGGCTCCAGCAAATGAACGGCCTGTACGCCTTGTGTGTTCTGCGCGGTCAGCGCGGTGATTGCGGCCATCGCATAGCCGCCATTGGCCGAGATGGTCTTGATATCGGCCTGAATACCGGCCCCGCCCGAAGGGTCCGAGCCGGCAATGGTCAGGATATTCGGGATCATGATTGTCTCCATTCCTGAACGAGGTTGCGGGCCGCAGCTTCAGGATCGCGCGCCCCGGCAATGGCCGACATCACGGCCGCGCCCGTGCAGCCAGCAGCGCGGATGCGGGCCATGTCGCCGGCACCTATGCCGCCGATCGCCACGGCGGGCACCGGGCTGGCGGCGGTGATGCGGGCCAGATCATCGAAGCCGATGGGCGGGGCGTGGTCGGGCTTGGAGGCGGTGGTGCGGACCGGCCCGACACCGATCAGATCGACGGTGCTCGGCGGGATGGCGGCCAGCTGATCGGCATTCTCGATGGACAGCCCGAGATGCGCCTTGCGGCCGAGCCTGCCGCGGGCTGCGCGCGGGCAGCCGTCGCTCTGGCCGATATGTAGCCCGATGCCGGGA
Source organism: Paracoccus sp. (in: a-proteobacteria) (assembly GCA_047973065.1). Lineage (GTDB taxonomy): Bacteria > Pseudomonadota > Alphaproteobacteria > Rhodobacterales > Rhodobacteraceae > Paracoccus. The sequence continues at coordinate 774 of JBKEBH010000244.1, forward strand.
ACCGCCAGCGCCACAGCCAGGCGGTCATTGACGATCAGCTGAACTCCCGCTGCCGCCAGCGGCGGCGCCAGGCGGCGGGCGCGGGCGATCAGCGCGCTGTCGCTGGCCCGCTTGTCGCGCAGCTGCACCATCGACACCCCGCCGCGCACCGCCGCCATGATCAGCTGGTCCGGGGCACCGGGCGGGGTGACGAAATAGATGCCGATCGTCATGCTGGTGTGACCCGGGCGCGCTCATCGACCATCCCGGGGCTCAGCGCTGCCAATGCGTCGATGAAGGCCGGCGCGAATCTGCCCGGCCCATTGGCCTCGGCCCCGGCAACCTCGCCGGCAATCCCGAAGGCGGCGAGGGTGGCGACAGTCCCTTCCAGATGAGGCTGGCCGGCGATGAAGGCCCCGTTCAGGCAGGTCAGCGCACAGCCGAACGCAGTGACGCGCGGCATCAGTGGATGGCCGTTGGCGATGCGATAGCTGCGCGTGCCGTCGGTCACGAAATCCACGGGTCCGGTCACCGCGACCACGCCGCCGGTCCGGCTGGCGAGCATGCGCGCCCCGCTCTCGGCCAGGCTCACGCTATCGGTGCTGTCAGCCCCCTTGCCGCGGGTATGCGCCCCCGCCAGCGCGAGGATCTCCGAGGCATTGCCGCGGATCACCGCCGGGCGCAGCGCCAGCAGTCGCGCTGCGCTGTCGCGGCGAAAGCCGGTCGCGCCAACCGCGACGGGGTCGAGCACCCAGGGATGTCGGGCGCGATTGGCGGCCTCGGCGGCGGCCAGCATGCCGCGCAGCCAGTCCGGGCTGAGCGTGCCGATATTGATGCTCAACGCATCGGCGATGGCGGCGAACTCGCCCGCCTCCGCCTCGTCATGGATCATCGCGGGCGAAGCACCGGCCGCCAGCAGTACATTTGCCGCGACATTCATGGCCACGAAATTGGTGATACACTGCACAAGCGGTGCGGCATCGCGCATCTGCCGCAGATGTTGGCCCCATTGGGTCATCCGGTTCTCCTCCCAAGGCGGATCGGATGACGAGGGGCCGCCGGGTCATGCCGGGCCGGGCCATCGTGACTTCCTCCGCCAGCATGATCTGGTTCAGGTTCAAAGGGTGCCTCTCAGCCCGGCTGCATGCCGGACGCCCCTGTCACGGGGCGAGTAAAGCGCAATCGAATCGGCTTGGCCAGAGCGGTTGTGCAAAAGATGCGGTGAGATCGTGATTGCGGTCCGGCATGCCGGGTGCTTGACCCGGCGCGGCAAAGCCCGCATATGCCTCTCACGCGGATGGCCGGATGACCGCGGGCTCATGCCCGAGGAAAGTCCGGACTCCATGAGGCAACGGTGCCGGGTAACGCCCGGCGGGGGCAACCCTAGGGAAAGCGCCACAGAGAAGAGACCGCCCGCGCCTGTCGCGGGTAAGGGTGAAACGGTGGGGTAAGAGCCCACCGGGGCTCTGGCAACAGCGCCCGCATGGCAAGCCCCACCGGGAGCAATGCCGAATAGGGACCCCGCGCCGGCAACGGCGGCGCCGCCTTGCGCCAGGAGGTCCGGGTTGGCAGCTTGACGCCCGCAGCAATGCGGTGCGCAGAGGAATGGTCATCCAGAGGGGCAACCCTTGGACAGAATCCGGCTTACAGGCCATCCGCGTATTCAGCCGTGATCCGACCGCCCGAGCGATGCCGTAAGGTTATTTCCGGCATGGACGCCCCACTGGACTTGTCTCGGAAAAGTGCCGGTTTCTTGAGAGCATGAGAGCGATCAAGGAGACGGACAATGACGAACAAACCGACAGCAGAATTCAAGCGTGAGGCGGTGCGGATCGCCCTGAC
>JBKEBH010000261.1:0-5114 GCA_047973065.1 Paracoccus sp. (in: a-proteobacteria)
GATATCATCTGACGCAGAGCCACATGTGCCTGCCTCTGGGTTTCACCCTTTGAAATCAGCGTCGAAAAGGCAAGCCCATCGGCACGCAACCGTCCAGGTCCGAGATAGCCCAGCTTGCGGGATGAGAGCCTGCGACGAACAGAACGCAGAGAACCCTGCAGTTCCGTCGTTGCCGTCTTATGTGCGCCAAGTAGAATGCGAATGGTCATCGTTAAGGCAGGAATCTGTGCCGGATCACACCTGCGTTTTCTGCAGCATTCGTGGACTGGCAGGGGCAGAGGGACTCGAACCCACGACCCTCGGTTTTGGAGACCGATGCTCTACCAACTGAGCTATACCCCTAAGTCGGGGGACTGATTAGTGCGGAACGCGTCAGGACGCAAGAGGCCAATTCAGCAAGGCCGGCATCGCCGTTCAAACCGTTTCCCAGCCATGCAACGACATGGCCGGGCAAAAGTTCACCGCCCGGTCGCTTTATTTTACTCGGCAGCCTCTTCCGACGCATCATCGGTCGGCAAAAAGCCGCCCGATTGCCGCGTCCAGAGCCGGGCATAGATCCCACCGGCCGCCAACAATTCGGCATGGGTGCCCTCCTCGACGATTCGGCCGCCATCCATGACCACCAGCCGGTCCATGGCGGCGATGGTGGACAGGCGGTGCGCGATGGCAATCACCGTCTTGCCCTCCATCAGCACATCGAGCCGCGACTGAATCGCCGCCTCGGCCTCGCTGTCGAGCGCCGAGGTCGCCTCATCGAGAATCAGGATCGGCGCATCCTTCAGCGCAACCCGGGCGATGGCGATCCGCTGGCGCTGCCCACCCGAAAGCTTCACCCCGCGTTCCCCGACATGGGCATCCAGCCCGTGCCGGCCATGGCTGTCGGACAGATCGGGGATGAACTCATGCGCCTCCGCCATGCGCGCGGCTTCGAAAATCTCGGCCTCATCGGCATCGGGCCGACCATAGGCGATGTTTTCGCGCACCGAACGATGCAGGAGCGAGCTGTCCTGCGTGACCACTCCGATTGCCGCGCGCAGGCTTTCCTGGGTGACATGGGCAATGTCCTGCCCGTCGATGGTGACCTTGCCGCTTTCCAGATCGTGAAAGCGCAGCAGCAGGTTGATCAGCGTCGATTTCCCCGCGCCCGAACGCCCGATCAGCCCGACCCGCTCGCCCGGGGCAATATGCAGGGTCAGATCGTCCAGAACCGCCAGCGGGCGCTCGCTCTCATCGGCGCCGTAACGGAAGGTGACGTGATCGAAATCGACCGCCCCCGCCCCTGGCAGCAGCGGGCGGGCATCGGGCGTGTCTTCCACCGCGCGCGGCAACGCCAGCGAGGAAATCCCGTCGCGCACCGTCCCGATATTTTCAAAGAGCGCCGCAAATTCCCACATGATCCAATGCGACATGTTGTTGAGCCTGAGCGCCAGCGGCACCGCAACCGCCACCGCCCCGACCGCGATCAGCCCCTTGGTCCAGAGCATCAGCCCGACCAGGGTGACCACCGCGACCAGAATCACGTTCATCGCGGTCAGCAGCATGTCCTGCGCCGCACCCAGCCGCATCTGGCGATGAACGGTTTGCAGGAAGCCATCCATGCCGGTGCGCATCCAGCTTTCCTCGCGGTCGGAATGCGAAAACAGCTTCACCGTCGCGATATTGGTGTAGCTGTCCACCACCTGCCCGGTCATGATGGATCGCGCATCGGCCTGTTCCTGCGCGATGCGCCCCAGCCGCGGCACGATCTGCCAAAGCAGGATGCCATAGACCAGCCCCCAGCCAATGAACGGCAGGGCCAGCCGCCAGTCCTGGCTGGCCGCCAGGATCACCGCACCAAGGAAATAAACCACCACATAGACCGCGACATCCATGATCTTCATCGCAACCTCGCGCACGGCAAGCGCAGTCTGCATCAGCCGCTGCGCGATTCGGCCGGCGAATTCGTCCTGGAAATAGCCGACCGACTGGCGCAGCAGATAGCGATGGGCCTGCCAGCGGATCCGCTGCGGAAAATTGCCCAGAAGCGTCTGATGCATGATCATCGTCGCCAGTGCATTCAGCCCGGGCAGCCCGATCAGCAGCAGCACCCCCATCCAGATCAGCCGGCGCCCCTCGACCTGCCAGAACTGATCGCGCGGCGTATCCGAAAGCCGGTTGACCAGATCGCCGAGATAGCCAAACAGCGACACCTCGATCAGCGCGATCAGCGCCGCGAGCACCGCCATCAGCACCAGCCATGACAGCGCACCGCGCGAATAATGCAGCAAGAACCCCCAGAATGTCCGGGGCGGCATCTGCGGCGGATCCATTGGATAGGGATCAATCCGGTTTTCAAACCAAGCAAACATCGACAGCCTCTTGCATCAAACTCCGGCCATGGACCGGAAACGGGTTATCGCCCCTTGGGGGCCAATTCCTCCAACGTCGTCAGATCGGGCCGGGCAAGCGCCGCTATCGCGGCCTCGATCAACGTGATCGGCCAGTCCCACCATGCCAGCTCCAGCAGCCGCTCGATGACGGGCGCCTCAAAGCGCATACGGACGATCTGGCCGGGATTGCCGGCGACGATTGCGTAATCGGGCACCACGCCACCAATCACCGCATTGGTGCCGATGATCGCGCCATTGCCTATCCGAGCGCCGGGGAGAATGGTCGCGCCGTCGCCGATCCAGACATCATGGCCGATGACGGTGTCACGCAGCGCGCCGAGCTGGCCAACATAATCCTTCATCCGGGCATGATCGAAAATCATGAAGGGATAGGTCGAAAAACCTTTCCGGGGATGATTGGCGGAATCGGTGATGATCCGCACCCGGTCGGCGATCTGGCAAAAGCGCCCGATCACCAGCCGCTCGGGCGCGCCGGGATAAAGATAGGGTGCCAGCCACGCCGCCCAATCCGAGGGCGGATCGAAGGAACTGGCATAGCTGTAATCGCCGATCTCGATATTGGGATGGTCGATCACCCGGCTGAGGTAAACCAGCCCATGATTGATCTGCCCATTGGGCAGACGCATCGGATAGGGAGAGCTCGCATCAAGCAATGTCGCAGTCATGGGATATCCTTTCAAATCCGTCCGGGTTCCGGGTCAGATTTTTGGGTGATCCATGACACGTCTCCTTCGGCTGCCAGGGCAGATTAGTTCCATCGGGACCTGCGGGCAAGCGGCACAGGACGGTCAGACCGCGCCGTGATGGACGGCTTCGATATTATTGCCGTCCGGGTCCAGAACAAAGGCACCGTAATAGCCGGCATGATATTGCGGTCGCAGGCCCGGCGCCCCATTATCAATGCCGCCTGCCGCCAATGCCGCCCGATAGAAGGCATCGACCGTCGCCTGATCGGACGCGGTAAAGGCAATATGACAACCGCCGCCAAGCGCAGGCTTGCCGTCACCGATCCAGAAGGCCGAATACCCGCCCTCACGCCCGAAGCCGAGATGAGCACCATGTCCGCCGGTCATCTCATTGCTCACTTCATAGCGCAGCGTAATCCCCAGCGGTGCTAGCGCGGCCTCGTAGAAAGCACGGGATGCAGCAAGATCCGAGACGGGAAAACCGATATGGTCAAACATGATGGCGCTCCTGAATAAACAAGCTTCACGATAGGGTGGCCGGCAGCGCACAAGCCAAGCGCGCTGCCGGCTGTCAGATCCGGTCGACGCCGCCAGCCTCGGCCAGGCGGATAGAGGTAGCAATATCGGCATCGCTCAGCAAGCGGCGTGGAAACACCCAGGTCTGCTGGGACGCGTCATAAAGGATCAGCACCCGGTCATCGCAGGAATAGCCAACGAACAGGCGCCATGGGATTCCGGTCGCGGGCTGATCGCCCAGCCCGACGTTGATCCCATCCGCCCTGAACGCATGGCACCGCGTCTCTCGCGGGGCGGGAACGGTCCACATGAGCCGCCGCGCCAGAACCCCGCTGAAGTAACACTACCCGAAAGCCAGCAGCCAGACCATCACAAGGCCAGCAACAGAAAGAAAACCCCACCAACCAGCATTTCGCCGAGCCGCCACCTCAGATCAGCGGCAGGACCGGCAGCAGGACGATGATCAACAGCCGCCGGAGCGTCCGCCGCCGCTGATAGAGCAGAGCGGAGCCGTTCTGATGATCCCCGGCAGTCAGATCGAGCGTGAGTTCAAGATCGGGATGCGGCATGGCCTTGGCCGGTTCGGTCATGTCACCCCTCACTCACATGCGCCGGGCACAAGGATCTCAATATCCGGTCTCGGTCGCCGCCTCGTCGATCAGGTCAGCGATTTCCTCGGGATGCGAGGCGAGCGAGGCGTGACTTGCCGCAAGATGGATGACCCGTTTCGGGTTCATCCGCGCCGACATCATCTCCTGGTTGGCGGGCGAGATCATGCGGTCATGGGTCGAGACCTGATACCAGCTCGGCTTGGCCTTCCAGGCGGGCGCGGTCACATTGTCGCCAAAGGTGCCACCAAGCGGCGCCTTCTGGGTCACCGCCATGACGAGCGCGTCACCTTCGGGCAGGTCCTGGCAGAAGCTGTCGCGGAACTTGTCCTGCGCAACCCACAGATAGCCGTCGCTGTCCGGGGCGATATTGCCGAATGCTTCGGGCGGGTTCGCCGCACTGAGCGCACCGGGGCTTTCGCCAGCATCGGGCGCGAAAGCCGCGACATAGACGAGGCCCTGCACATTGGGCAGATCGCCCATCTCGGTGATGACCGCGCCGCCATAGGAATGACCGACGAGGATCACCGGACCGTGGATCTGCTTGACCATCTTGCGGGTCCGCTCGGCATCGTCAGCAAGCGAGGTCAGCGGATTCTCGACCGCATGAAGGTCATAATAGCCGCGTTTGTGCAGTTCCTTGATGACGCCGGCCCAATGGGCAGCGCCGCCCCAGAATCCGTGAACCAGGACGATGGCAGGTCTTTGTGGCATGAACTTCTCCTTCGAGGCAAAAAACACAGGCGGCCCAAGGCAGCTTAGTGCCCGACAGGCGCGCCCGACAAGGGCCGAAAAAAGGCCCGCCCCTTTTGGGGCGGGCCTTTTTTCGTGATATCGCTTGCACGATCACTCGATGCCTGGGGGCAAGGTGGGGGGAACCCCCACCCTGCAGGCTCATCACTCGATGATCTTCG
>JBKEBH010000350.1:0-4507 GCA_047973065.1 Paracoccus sp. (in: a-proteobacteria)
GCGATCCGATCCCATTGACGATCAGACAAGACCAGACGTTCCATGGTTCCCATAGCAAATCTCCCCGCTACGGGAGCAGAGAATCAGCATTCCGCGCCAAAGGGAATCCCAAGAGTCAACAGGGCCTAGGTCACGAAGCAGTCCAGTGGACTGTTTTCCCGACGGACGGGGGCGTAGACGCCTAAGCTGCGGTGATGCTGCCCATGACGTGTCCCGAGCAGACGCGCAGCTTTACGCCGAAGCCCTTGATCGTTTCCTCAGGATGCCAACCTCGTGCGCGTGGACAACTCGTTCTACCCCTCCGTTCTGGGTCCTCGGCGCTTCGAATACGACACTGAGCGCGAGAAGATCTATTGCGGCCGATGGAAATTACGGTGTACCTCGCCTGATGTGCTGAGCTGGCACATGCAGCCGGTGGCCACGACGAAGTTCATCGCGTTTCTGGGTTGCGACGAGCGCAGCAATAGTCGGCATATCACCGACCTGCGAATCATGCAGATGCATCGCTGAGACCCCTCACTGCGACCCGCCTATATGCACGCGCTGTGTACAGCCTGTGTACGCGTGGATCAGCCGCCGGTATGGCTCATATGGCGGCTGACCTGACCGACGGCGCCCTGACGCGAATAGTCGAAATCATGCCCCTTTGGCTTGCGCGCAATCGCTGCGCGGATCGCGTCGGTCAGCAGCCCGTCATCCGCCGCCGCCCGTAAGGGCGCGCGCAGATCGGCGCGGTCTTCTTGGCCGAGGCACATGTAAAGCTCGCCCGTGCAGGTCACCCGCACCCGGTTGCAGCTTTCGCAGAAATTATGGGTCAAAGGCGTGATGAAACCGATCTTTTGCCCGGTTTCAGCAACGCGAACATAGCGCGCCGGCCCCCCGGTCCGCTCGGCCAGATCGTTCAGCGTATAGCGTTCCGCCAGCCGCGCCCGCAGGCTTGAGAGTGGCCAATATTGCTCGATCCGGGCGTCCTCGCCCATATCGCCCATCGGCATGACCTCGATGAAGGTCAGGTCGTGATCCTCGGCCGCGCACCATTCTGCCAGTGTGAATAGCTCGTCTTCATTGAAGCCTTTTAACGCTACCGCATTGATCTTGATTCGCAATCCGGCGCGCCGTGCCGCCTCGATCCCCTCCAGCACCTGTTTCAGCCGGCCCCAGCGGGTGATCTGCGCGAACTTCGTCTCATCCAGCGTATCGAGCGACAGGTTCACCCGCCGCACCCCGATATCGGCCAGCTCCTGCGCGAAACGGCCCAGCTGGCTGCCATTGGTGGTCAGCGTCAGCTCGTCCAGCCCGTCTCCGAGGTGACGCGAAATCGAACGGAAGAAGGACATGATATCGCGCCGCACCAAAGGCTCGCCCCCGGTGATGCGCAGCTTGCGCACCCCGAGCCCGATGAAAGCGGTGCAGAGCCGGTCGAGCTCTTCGAGCGACAGCAGCTCGCGCTTGGGCAGGAACTGCATATGCTCGGCCATGCAGTAAGTGCAACGAAAGTCACAACGATCCGTCACCGACACCCGAAGATAGGTGATCGGACGGGCAAAAGGGTCGATCAGCGGCAGCGTTTCCATGATCAGGAAATAAGCCGAAGCTGGCGTTCCTGCAAGCGCGGCCATTGCACGCACCCCTCGACACCGTTAGCCTGCGCGCGTCGATTACCGAGGAGCCTCCAATGATCCGTATCCAAGCCACGGCCGCACTCGGCCTGACCGCCCTGACCCTTGCCGCCTGCGGGCTAACCAACGGATCCAATACCGGCCCAACGCGCTATTCCGTCGAAAGCTCGGCCACCACCCCGATCGCCGATCCGACCAGCGTCGTGACGCCCACCACCACCGTTGCCGCAGGCAAGACCAGCGAAGGTGTTCTGCAGGGTGGCGGGAAAACCCCGGCCCAGCTCGATACCACCACCTCCGCCGAAAAGGCCGCCGCTGCGGCACCGTCCACCGGCGGCGGCAAGCTTGGTATGACCACCGCCTCGTTGGGAGACGCGACCGAGAGCGGGTTCTGGATCAAGACACCGCTGGTCAAGGCGCCCGGCAAGGGGCGGGTGGTGAACCCGGCCAATGGCAAATCGGCAAATGTCGATCTGATCCCGCTGAGCGGCGACGGCGCGGGCAGCCAGCTGTCGCTGGCCAGCATGCAGGCGCTGAAGATCCCGCTGACCGATCTGCCCGATGTCGAGGTCTGGCAGAACTGAACGGCCTGCCTCTCTCCGGGGCCTGACCGAGAGAGGCCGGGCCTGACTTTCCGGCAGACATGGCATTGCGCCGTGGCCGCCGCGATATGCATGAAGCCCGCTTCCGATCTGAACCCGTTGACGCAGGCTCGACCGTGCCACATGTGCATCGACAGATATCAGAGGATGAGGCGCACGACCCGCTGAGGTGCCGGCCCCGGATCAGGTGCAGCATGGTGGACCGATGATCAGCCCGCGCTGCTCTGCCCGCCAAGCGCGGGGCGGTAAGCGTCGAGGCGGAACTGGGCTGGGCCTGCATGCGCGCGATCAGGCCTTTCCGCATGCGGAACGGATCAGCGAGGCCGCGGGGAAGGCCAGATCCACTCGACACACGACTGCCGGCGAATTTCGCGTGCCCCCAGACGGGATCGAACCGCCGACCTTCGGTTTACAAAACCGCTGCTCTACCAGCTGAGCTATAGGGGCTACGCGCGAGATCGTTTATCAGGCGTCCGGCGGCTCGGCAAGCGCGGCGATGCGGCGGGCGCCCCCTCGCGGCACAGCCGACACCCGGTCAAGCAGCTTCACCGAAGATGGGGTTTTCCTGCCACTGAACTGCGGCTAATCTGTCGGGAAATTTACCGAGTTGGATCACATATGCAGATTGCCTATCACGTTGGCGTTCATGGAAGCGATCGGGATCGGATCATCCGCACCCTCATGCGCAACCGCGAAACCCTCTGGCCGCTGGGAATACAGATCCCGGCGCCGCGCCGCTATGCCGGGATCTTTGGCGATGCCATTTCCGCCCTGAAGAAGGGTGCGGCCGACGAGGAGACGCAGGAATTGCTGCTGGCATCGGTCATGGACAGCGACCATGCCGAGCGCCTGATCCTCAGCCAATCCGGCTTTATCGGGATGCCCCCGAAGGCAATCTCGCATCATGGCATGTATCCCCGTTCGGCCGACCGTCTGACCGGCCTGTCCAACCTGTTCCCCGAAACCGTTGTCGAGTTCTTTACCGGGCTGGTCCATCCGGCCCGTCAGATCGATGCGGTGGTGCGGTTCTGCGGCGGCAATTATGACGAGGTCATGAGTGGGATCGATCCGCGCACCCTGCGATGGGCTCCGATGGTTCAGCGCTGGCTGGATGCCATTCCCGACCGCGATATCGTGATCTGGGCGCAGGAAGACCTGCCCTTCATCTGGCCCGAACTGCTGCGCCGCATGGCCGGTGTTCCGACCGAGACCCCGCTTCAGGGGGATGACCTGATTCTGGCCGACATCCTGCCAGAGGATACCCTGCGGGCCCTCAAGGCCGAGATGACGGCAACGCCGAACCTGACCGCCGGTCAGCGCCGCGCCATGGTCGAACGGGCGCTGACCGCTCTCGACGAAGTCCCGGCGATGGAGGTGGAGCTGTCTCTGACCAACTGGTCGCAGAGCCTCGTCGATGAGCTTTCGGACATCTATGCCGAGGATCTGGCCGAAATCGCCGCCCTGCCCGGGGTCGAGTTCATGTCGGCCTGATCGGCGGCCGCCATCACACCATGCCGAGCGCGGCCTTGTACATGTCGAGAATGGCTTCTTCCTCGGCAATGTCGTCACGGTCGCGCTTGCGCAGGGCGATGACCTTCTTCATCACCTTGGTATCATAACCGCGCGCCTTGGCTTCGGCCATGATTTCCTTCTGGCGCTCGGTGACGTCCTTCTTTTCCGCCTCAAGCTGCTCATATTGTTCGATGAACTGGCGCAGCTCATCGGCGGCAACGTTATAGGAATGATCGTCCTGCATCTTGTTCCCCATCTTCGGTGGCCCCGACCCGGCGGTGCCTGTTGTCAGGGCGGCAGACATAGGCCGTCTTGTCCGGTTCCGCAATCGCGGCTAAGCCGGCACGGATAACGAGGAGAGACCCGATGATTTCCAATATCCTGATCTGGGCCGGCGCCCTGCTCACCCTTGCCGGGCTGACCGGGATCCTCTGGTGCATCTGGACCGTTCACAAAGCGCGCCGCAGCGGCTTGGACGAAAGCGCCTTCCGTGCCCGCATGCAAATGGTGGTTGCCGTCAATATGGGCGCGTTGATGGCTTCGGTTTTCGGGCTGATGGCAGTGGTGGTCGGGATCATGATCGGCTGAATGCCCATCAGCCCACCTGGTCACGAACTTCGATTCCGGGTGACAAGAGTGGTTTTCACGAAACGGGGATCCTGGTATTCCGTGATGACGAGATTTGTGTTTCACCCTGTTTGGAGGTGGATCACATGGGTAAACCGTATTCTTCTGATCTGAGGGACAGGGTTCAGCGGCACGTTGAAGCGGGTT
>JBKEBH010000358.1:0-5893 GCA_047973065.1 Paracoccus sp. (in: a-proteobacteria)
CGGAAAATCCGCAATCCATGACTGGTGGAAGAGGAACCGCCCAGACCGATCCGACAAGTGATCCACCCCGGACCATCCCGGATAGCCCAAGGACCTCCGCCCTGTTCCGTCATCAAACCAAGTGTCACAGCACTATCAAACCATGTGACACAACACAATCGCCCGGTTGCTTCCAGCTTGCGTTTGTCTGGTAGCCGCGCGGAGTGAGGCTTGAAGTCTGGGGGGCGGAGAAATCCAACCGGGACGGCCTCTATCGCTGGTCCGTTGTCCATCAATACTATTCGCGCCCATTCGGTGAAGGCGAAGAAGAATGGCGGATCCGCACGCAGCCTGAATGCGTGGCCCGCTGGTTCAGGCATAAGCCGACATCTTGTTTTCTGATGATGCCCGGTCTGCGGGCGAATTTTGTACCAAGGGCGGGTGACAGGCCCAAGTCGGTCAGTTTTCATCAATCGCAGCAAACAGCCGCCACGACTCTCGTTGTGGCGGCTGCAAGGGCCTTGTCGAGCCTCAATGAACTGCTTGTCTGCCGCATGTGCGGCCAGACGTACTGTGTTAGTCGGCGGTCAGCAGCGGCGGCTTGGCCTTGCTGCCGATACGGAGCGCTTCGGGGCCGGCGATATCGAAGGCCGGCTTGTCGTCTTCGATCCGAACCTTGACGATGCCGCCCTTGGTGAGACGGCCGAACAGCAGTTCTTCGGCCAGCGGCTTCTTGATGGTTTCCTGAATGACCCGGCCAAGCGGACGGGCGCCCATCTTGTCGTCATAGCCGCGCTCGGCCAGCCATTCCGCGGCATCCTGGGTCAGCTCGATATGGACATTGCGGTCCATAAGCTGCGCCTCAAGCTGAAGGATGAACTTTTCGACCACCTGCACGATGATATCGCGTGAGAGCGGGGCGAAGCTGATCACCGCGTCCAGACGGTTGCGGAATTCGGGGGTGAAGGTCCGCTCGATCGCGGCGGTGTCTTCACCCTCGCGCCGTTCGCGTCCGAAGCCGATGGCGGCTTTCGCCTGATCGGCAGCCCCGGCATTCGAGGTCATGATCAGCACGACATTGCGGAAATCCACCGTCCGCCCATTATGGTCGGTCAGCTTGCCGTGATCCATGACCTGCAGCAGGATATTATAGACATCCGGATGGGCCTTTTCGATCTCATCGAGGAGCAGCACGCAATGCGGGTGCTGGTCCACGCCATCGGTCAGCATGCCGCCCTGGTCAAAGCCGACATAGCCGGGAGGCGCGCCGATCAGCCGGCTGACCGCATGCTTTTCCATATATTCGGACATGTCGAATCGCAGCAGCTCGACGCCGAGCATGTCTGCAAGCTGCTTGGCGACCTCGGTCTTGCCGACGCCGGTCGGGCCGGCGAACAGGTAATTGCCGATCGGCTTTTCAGGCTCGCGCAGGCCGGCCCGGGCCAGCTTGATTGCCGAGGACAGGGCGTCGATGGCGCTGTCCTGACCGAAGACCACGCGTTTGAGTGATCGGTCGAGATCGCGCAGGATTTCGGCATCGTCCTTGGAGACCTGCTTGGGCGGGATCCGGGCAATCTTGGCCACGACCGCCTCGATCTCCTTGGTGCCGATGGTCTTGCGGCGCTTCGATTCGGCAACCAGATGCTGGGCGGCGCCGGCCTCGTCGATCACGTCGATGGCCGAATCCGGCAGCTTGCGGTCGCTGATATAGCGGCTGGCCAGCTCGACCGCGGTCTTGATCGCGTCATTGGTATAGCGCAGCTCGTGATGGGCCTCGAAATGCGGCTTCAGACCCATCAGGATCTTGATTGAATCCGGCACTGAAGGTTCGTTCACGTCGATTTTCTGGAAGCGCCGCGACAGGGCGCGGTCCTTCTCGAAATGCTGGCGGAACTCCTTGTAGGTGGTCGAGCCCATGCAGCGCAGCTTGCCGCCCGACAATGCGGGTTTCAGCAGGTTCGAGGCATCCATGGCCCCGCCCGAGGTCGCGCCCGCACCGATCACGGTATGGATTTCGTCGATGAACAGAATGGAATCGTCATGGTTTTCCAACTCTTTGACGACGGCCTTCAGCCGCTCCTCGAAATCGCCGCGATAGCGGGTGCCGGCCAGAAGCGCGCCCATGTCGAGCGAGAAGATGGTGGCACCGGCCAGCACGTCCGGGGTCTCGCCCTCGACGATCTTCTTGGCGAGGCCTTCGGCAATCGCGGTCTTGCCGACGCCGGGATCGCCGACCAGCAGCGGGTTGTTCTTGCGCCGCCGGCACAGGACCTGAATGCAGCGCTCGACCTCCTGATCGCGGCCGATCAGCGGATCGACATCGCCCTGAACCGCCTTGGCGTTCAGATCGACGCAGTATTTCTGCAGCGCGGTTTCTTCCTTCGGCTGCTGGGGCTGGGCCTCTTCCTCGGCCCCGTGCTCGGTCCCGGCGATCAAGCGCGCTTCGTTGAAATCGGGGTTCTTGGCAACGCCATGGGCGATGAAATTCACCGCATCATAGCGCGTCATGTCGAGTTCCTGGAGGAAATAGGTCGCATGGGATTCGCGTTCGGCGAAGATGGCGACCAGCACATTGGCCCCGGTCACTTCCGAGCGACCCGAGGACTGGACATGGATTGCCGCACGCTGGATTACCCGCTGGAAGGCGGCGGTCGGCACAGCTTCCGAGCCTTCGACATCGGTGATCAGCGTCGACAGATCGTCGTCGATGAAATCGGTCAGATTCTGGCGCAGCTCGTCCAGATCGACATTGCAGGCGCGCATGACGCGCACGGAATCGGGCTCCTCGGTCAGGGCGAGCAGCAGGTGTTCGAGTGTGGCCAACTCGTGCCGGCGCTCATTGGCAAGCGCGAGCGCTGCATGGATGGCCTGTTCCAGCGAGGTCGAAAATGAGGGCACTGGCGTCTCCTGTCAGTCGTTCCGGCGGTTTGAACCCTGCGGGTCACCTGCACAGACTGTCATCATCAGTTTAAGGATTGGTGGATTTCGCCGCGATTCAAGTCAATTTTCTGCGCGTGAGGCGAAATCTTCCAGATTGTGCGGACAAAATGTGCCTGATGTATGTCAGTTTCAAGATGTGGCCCAAAATGGGCAAAAGATGCGGCCCCCAGGGGGACCGCATGGATTTCAAGTTCTGCCCGCTCCGGCCTAGAAATCATCCTTCATCTGCCGCAGCTTGGCAAAGGCAGCGGGTGCATCTGCGACGCCAAGGCTGCTGGCGAGGGCCTCGGCGCGCAGGAAGGGGTTGGTGGCGCGCTCTTCATCCAGTGTTGCGGGCACGCAGGGGCGAACGCCTTTGGCAATGGCTTCGACCCGAGCCTTCAGCGCCTTGTTGTCGGGATCGACCGAAAGCGCGAAGGCGGCATTGCCGGCGCAATAATCGTGCCCCGAATAGACCCGGGTCTTGCGGTGAAGCGTGTTGAGATTCTTCAGGCTCTCCCACGCCATTTCAGGTGTGCCTTCGAAGATCCGGCCGCAACCGAGCGCCATCAGGCTGTCTCCGGTGAAGACCGCTTGGACATCGGGCACGAAATAGGCGAGATGGCCGATGGTATGGCCAGATACGCCCATGACTTTGGTCTTAAGGCCGACCACTGGCATTCTGTGCCCGGGAACGATGAATTGATTGACCTGGGAAGGCAGACGATAGGCATCAATGGCGGCGCCTGTGACGATAGGTGGAATGACTCTGGGCTTATGTCCACGCTTGAACGGAATAATCACCTCGCTGAAAGCCTCGACCAGCTCTGGCACAGCTTGAACGTGATCGTCATGATGGTGGGTCAGCAGGATATGGTTGAGCGTCCATCCGCGCTCGCCCAGCACATCCAGAATCGGCTGTGCTTCGGGGGCGTCAAAAAGTGCGGTCTTGCCGTTGCAATGCAGCAAATAGGCATAATTGTCCTTGAGACAACGGATTGGAACGATTTCGGTCTTCGGACTCACCCGGTGCGCTTCACCTGCTTCGGAGCCACCGTCCTCGGAGGCAACAGACGGGGTTTCCGAGGAAATTTCGGATTCCGCAGTGGATTCGGACTGAGACTCGTTATTGGTATCGGGTTGAGACATTGAAAACTCCGTTCATTTGCGCACAGTCTGGACTTTGATGCCATCCACTGCAACCCGAACCCGGTAAACATGCATCACGACGTGATCGAACTGCGCCGCTTCTATTACACGCGCTCGCTTGGGCGGGTGGCGCAGCGTATCCTGCGCGAACGGCTGGTGACGAACTGGCCAGTCGAACAGGTCACCGGGATGAATATCGTCGGCTACGGCTTTGCGGTGCCCTTGCTGCGGCCCTATCTGGCGCAGGCGCGTCGTGTCACCGGGCTGATGCCCGGCCCGCAAGGAGTGATGGCCTGGCCCGCCGGCATGGCCAGTCACAGCGTGCTCTGCGACGAGACCGCCTGGCCGCTGGAAACCGGCAGCATCGACCGGCTGGTCATGCTGCATGGGCTGGAAACCTCGGATCATCCTTCAGCGCTTCTGGCAGAGGCCTGGCGCGCGCTCGGCCCTGGCGGGCGGATGATCATCATGGTACCCAACCGCGCCGGACTCTGGGCGCGGACCGATACCACGCCATTCGGTTTCGGGCGCAGCTATAGCGCCGGTCAGCTGGAGCGGCAGGGCGAGGAGGCTGGCTTTGTCACGGAAAAATCGGGCGCGGCGATCTATATCCCGCCCTCGGATCGGCGCTTCTGGCTGCGCGGCGCGATGGGCTGGGAAAGGCTGGGCAACCGGATCGCATCGGTCCTGGTGGCCGGTGTGACCTGGGCCGAGTTTTCCAAACAGGTTCAGTCCCCTGTCGGTCCCGGCCGGCGGCTTTCGGTGCCCAGCCCGCTGGGGGTGCTGGAAGGGCTGTCCCGCCCGCGCCCGGCCGGTGGACATGTCGGGGGAGCTGTGCGCGGCTCGCTGCTGGGGCGGGGGGAAACGGGTTGCGAGACATGGGGGAATCACCGCCTCTACCGTGATCATCAGGTGCTGGCAGCCATTGCCGGGCAGGGGCCGGACGCATCGTGACAGGGCGTTGCGAAGACGGGAACCCGCCCGAGGCGGGCGCGGTTTTCGGCGGGGTTCGCGCCCCGGTTGCGGTAACGGTGAAACCCTCCACGCGAGGTGATGCAAAAACCCTGCGGCCGCCGGGCTCAAGACGGTTGCGGCAGGGGGAAACAATTGCTAGAGACCACCCGAGATAACGAGGCGGTGAAGACCGCCCATGACCCGCACATGCCCCATGACCGACCATCCCAAACCATCGGGACGGCCTGCCGATGGGGTTACGCGCAAACCGGAAGGATGACCGTGGCCAATTCCGCTTCGATTTCCGCTTCGATCGCCGGGCGATATGCGCAGGCATTGTTTGATATCGTGAAGGAAACCGGAGGGATCGATCAGCTTGCATCGCAGGTTGACGATCTGGCTGCTGCCCTTCGCGACAGCGATGCACTGCGCGAGCTGATCGCTTCGCCGGTCTATTCCCGCAATCAGCAGGGCGAGGCGGTTGCCGCCATTGCCGGCAAGATGGGCTTTTCCGCGCCGCTGTCGAACACGCTGGCGCTGATGGCGCAGAATCGCCGGCTGTTCACGCTGCCGCAGCTCGTGTCCCGCCTTCAGGCGCTGATCGCCGATGAACGCGGCGAGGTGACCGCCGATGTCGTATCGGCCGCGCCGCTGAGCGAGGAACAGAAACAGCGTCTGACCGCCACGCTGGCCGAGAAATCGGGCAAAACGGTCAAACTGAATGCACGCGTCGATGAGAGCCTCATCGGCGGCATGATTGTCAGGCTGGGCTCGCAGATGATCGACAGTTCGGTCAAATCCAAGCTCGCTTCCCTTCAGAATGTTATGAAAGAGGTCGGATAATGGGAATCCAGGCTGCCGAAATTTCGGCGATCCTCAAGGATCAGATCAA
>JBKEBH010000380.1:0-4399 GCA_047973065.1 Paracoccus sp. (in: a-proteobacteria)
CTGCCCATGGCGGCCAGCCGCCTGCCGTGGTCTACTTCAACAGCATCGAAACCGATCAGCAGGCGCAGGCAGTAGCTTAAATTACCCCGGAATCTGTCCAAGAGTTGGGGAGTAGCTCAAATCGAGCGCGACACCCATGCTTTCGCCATGATACAAAAGCGCAAGAAGGGCCTGACCGCCCGTATCTGGGAGGTCGAGCCCGGCGGCGATGAGCCTGTCGACAAGGATGCGGCCGAGTTGGTCGACGACATCCTGACGGGACTGCCGTTCGACCGGATCTGTGAAGATTTTCAGGATGCTACGCTGAAGGGATTCGCGGTCGGCGAGGTGGTCTGGGAACGTGATGGCAATCGTATCCGACCCAAAGAAATCCGTGCCCACAACCAGCGCCGCTTCGTCTTCGATCATGACTGGCAGCCACGTCTTTTGACCTGGACGGCGATGACGGACGGGATTGCCCTGCCGCCGCGCAAGTTCATTGTCTATCGTTTTGGGGTGAAGGGAAATAACCCCTACGGCCTCGGCCTTGGCAGCCGCCTGTTCTGGGCGGTGCTGTTCAAGCGTGAAGGTGTCAGTTTCTGGCTGCATTTCCTTGAAAAATTCGCTGGTCCGACCGTGATCGGCAAAATCCCTTACGGCATGCCTGAAGGCGAGCAGAACAAGCTCCTGAATAACCTTGCTGCCGCTGTCACCTCTTCGGCGATCACGGTCCCGATTGGCACCGATGTCGAGTTTCTGGAGGCCGCTCGCTCCGGAAACGTCAGCTATGACCAATGGCTCGCCTATTGGGATCGCCAGATCTCGATCTGCGTCACCGGCGAGACCCTGACCACGCAGGTCGGCGAGACCGGCGGCAACCGCGCGCTCGGCGAGGTCCATCAGGAGATGCTGGATGTCCTGATCGATAGCGACGCCGATTTGTTGGCTGACACCCTGCGTGACAGCCTGATCCGCTGGATCGTCGAGTATAACCTGCCCAGCGCGGCACTCCCCTCGGTCTGGCGCGTGCGGCCCAAGAACGAGAAGGCCGATGCTGAAACCCGCTCCGCCAAGGCCGGTGCGGCCGAAGATATCGACAAGGCACTACGCGCTGTCGTCAAGGCGGCATCCAGCTTTGAAGACGACGCCATCGCGCGCGAATACATCGTCAGTTTCGACATCACCGATCAACTTTCGGATCAGACCATAGACGCCCTGGTCGCGGCCCGTCACACCTTTGGCAGCAGCGTTGAGCCGGACCCGTTTATCACCGATCAACCTGCCGCCTTCGCCGCCCCCCGGCTTAAAAAAAAGGCTCGACGCCCATGTCTGCTTTGCAGATGAAGATAGCCCGGCCCATCGCCTGACCGATGCGGCCCTCGACGCGGCTGCTGCGCATTTCAGCAGGCGTGTCGGGAGTATCCGGCGGGCCATCACTTCGGCCGAGGATTTCGATGCGGCATCCCACGCACTCCTTGATCTTGCCGCCCGCTGGACGCCCGATGCACTCGGAACGCTCCTTTCGCAAGTGCTGCAGCTTTCCGCCCTCGAGGGGCGCGAAGCCGTCATGGCCGATGCCGAGACGGCCGGCTTCAGCAAGTTTGCCGCGCGACAAGATGCCAACTTTGTCGAGATGGATTTCAGTGCCGGCCAGTTCCGCGAACAGATCAATTTCCTGCTCCAAAAGCGGGCCCGACCGACCCGGGCCTGGACCGATGCCATGGGCGGCATGCATGATCGCGCCTTTGTGGTGGCCGGCGCCGCCGACCTGTCAATGCTCGAAGAATTTCAGGCGGCCATCATCGAGGGCGCCCAGAACTATGATATCAAGACATTCGGCGCCGAGTTCGACCGCATCGTCGATAAATATGGCTGGGGCTATAATGGCGGGCGCGATTGGCGGGTCCGGACCATCTTTGAGACCAATATTCGCACCAGCCATATGGCCGGCCGCCTTAAACAGATGCGCGATCCAGAGATGGTCAGGGCTATGCCCTACTGGCAATATATCCATGCCGAGACCCGCATCCCCCTCAATCCACGTCTCCAGCATGTTGACTGGGACGGCCTAGTTCTGCGTTGGGACGACTCCTGGTGGGATGTCCACTTCCCGCCCAATGACTGGAAATGCTCCTGCGGTGTGCGCGCACTCTCTGAGGCGCAGCTGAAGCGCCTGGGCAGGACCGGGCCAGATCAGGCCCCCGAGATCATCCGCCAGTTCTATACACACGAGGCCAGCGGCGAGACCGTCCAGCTGCCCGAGGGTGTGGGCTATGGCTGGGATTACATGCCGGGAGATCTGTGGGAGCGCGGGCTGGTACCCTCGGCGCTGCTGGATGATCCGCTGACCCCGACCACATTTGACCCCAAAGGCCGCAACCTGGTTGAGATCGATCAGGCCGGGCCGATGGCCGATCTCTTGGCCAGGGCGCGACCATTCGAGTCCAAGGTCATGGATCCCGGTTTGCCCGTTGAGGATTATGTCGGCGGCTTCCTCGATGTCTTCGGGCTGAACCTTGGCGAGGCGCGGCTCTGGGAGGATTCGGCCGGCGGGCGGGTGCTGATCTCTGATCAGCTGTTTCGCGAGGCTAGCGGGAAGTGGAAGGGGGTCAAGCGCGGCCACGGCGATCATGCGCCGCTCCTTGCCGAGGCCATGCGCGATCCTGACGAAATCTGGCTTGGGGTTCGCGAAGTGCCGATCGAAGGTTTTCCGGACGAGGTCGAGCTGATGCTGACCCGCCGCTATATCCGCGTCGACCCTGAAACTGCACTACAGGCAGTATTCGAGATGGGGCGGCGCCACTGGCAGGGGGTGACGGGATATGGGTCGTATAATCGGGCTAAGCCCGACTATAGCCACATCAACAAGCAACGCGTCGGAAAGTTGATCTGGAAAAGAAAATAGCGGCCCAGGTGTTCAGGCCGCCGCGCCGGGCAGGCTTGAAGGGCACACACCGCCTCACCGGACCGACACCATAAAGATAAGCCACAAGCGGAGCGAAATCAATGTCAGCCGTCAGTTTTGAGGTTCAGATCGAAGATGCCGACGCGCGGGCGCGGCTTCAAAAAATGCTGGGCCGCATGGACAGTCGCAAACCGTTTTTCTCAACGGTTGGCCAGCTTCTCGCCGATTCTACCAGAGAACGGTTTCGGACGGGGCGCGATCCCGCCGGCGCTGCTTGGGTGCCGCTGAGCCATTCGACGCTCAAAGCGCGGGCGCGGCGTGGGCACTCAGCAATCTCGATCCTGCGGGAGCGAGGATTTCTGGCAGGCTCGATACGTTTTGAGGCGAGCGAGGATCGGGTCAAGGTCGGCTCGGTCCTCGAAGACTATGCGGCCATCCACCAGCTTGGCGGCACCATCGACATGCCGGCCCGAAAACAGACCCTGCGCTTCAAGGCAGCAGAGACCGGCAACGGTCGCCGCTTTGCAAAAAAAAAGGAAAAGGCGATCAACACGCAAGAGGTCCTGCGCCGTGCCCATAAGATCGTGATCCCGGCCCGGCCTTATCTGGGGGTCTCGCGCGCCGATGAGGCAGATATTTTTTCGGCAGCCGAGCGGTGGCTGACAGTCTGACGCAGGGGGCGTAAAAAATGAGGCCAGAGGAGCGGTGAGGACAATATGGCCCCGTTATCCATCTGGGATGTACTTGGCCTGTTAACCCCCCGTTAGGATCGCTCTCAGGGGCCATTGCGGGTCTATCTGGATCTGCTACCCGCGCGTGGCGCTTGATTTGAGGCCTAATCCCGGCGATGATCGGCCATCCAGAATAATGGTCCTGCCCGGAAGCATTTCCGGGCTATTCGATTTTTCTGGTGGGATATTCATTCGGAAACAACCCCGGATGACCCATGTCTCTTGATGATCCCAAACCGCTGACCGCCCGGATCGAGGTTTTTCGCCCCGGCACATTCACGCCCATGGAAGGCGCGCCGCTTACGTTTTCGGCGGCCGACCTGCGTGCGATTGCCGATGCCTATGACAGTAAGGCTACACCCGCGCCGATCGTGGTCGGCCACCCCGCCATCGATGCCCCTGCCTATGGCTGGATCGACAGCATCGATTACGACGCCGGCGCCGAGCGGCTGGTTGCCAATCTGCGCGACATCGATCCGGCCTTCGCCGAGCTGGTCAAGGCCGGACGGTTCCGGAAGGTCTCGATGTCATATTTTTCGCCCAATCAGGGACATAATCCGGTGCCGGGCACCTGGTATCCCAAACATGTAGGGTTCCTTGGCGCAGCCGCCCCGGCGGTGCCGGGCCTGAAGAACGCCCATTTCGCTGGCGCCGCCGGCGTCGCCCGGAACCGCCGAGGCCGTCGCCGCAGGCTGCACCTGTCAGCAGGCGGACGGCGAGTACTGCCGCAATCCGATCTGGCCCGGCTGGGTGGTCGATGACTGTCCGCTGCATGACCCGCGCA
>JBKEBH010000014.1:0-5145 GCA_047973065.1 Paracoccus sp. (in: a-proteobacteria)
GCGTAGAACAGCCGGGCATGAGCCTTCTGCCTTCCGAGCATCGCGAACCCTCCCAATCCCCATAATCCAACGGAATCAGAAGCCGTTACATCAATCAAGCGAAGAGTTTTTCAACAGAATCGGTTCAAAAGCCGCCCTTCGAGGGGCGCTGCGCTGCTATGCGGCATTCACCGGACCGGCCGTTCGTCGCAGACACGAAGACAAGCGCTCGTTAACGTCACGCAACGCATTAGGCGGGAATACGTTGCGAGATCACCAATGATGGCGATTGTTGCCTTGGCAACGAAGGCATTTCTTCGATCAACTTCAGCCATTTCTTTCCGGTCATCTCGGATCAACGAAGGGCGAGAGCGGTCATCAGATCATACCTGAGGCCAAACGTCATACCGATATTGGTCGAATCGTACGCATCAATGGTCGACTGCTGGTTCTCGACATAGCCGCCAAGGTCGAACCGGCCGGCCACTGTGCTTACCGACAGCCGGGATATATCGTCCACACGGTCCACGCCGAACAACGCTGCGCCATCGGTGCGCATATGGCTTGCACCAAGCGTGACCTGCCGTTCCAGCAGCTCGCCAGACCATTCGAGACCTGCGAAGTAGCGCATCGAATTCTCGCCCGGAATTTTTTCCCCCAGCAGCGCATTCACCGACCACATTCCGTGCTCGGGCGTCAACGTCACCAAGCCGAGTTGCAGAACGGATTTCTGATAGTCGTCCATTGCCGTTCTCGCGACAGAAAACTGCGCCTGATGAAAGCCAACGGGCGAGTTGAACATCCGCCTGCCCCCGATGGATCCGGTGACGCTGCGATCCTCATCAATGCTGTCATTGTCGTAACCCCCGCTCAGGCAGGCGTCGGCCCATGTCCAGTCTGCGACAGGCCGGTCGGCGCATATCCTGACATTGGCGGCGAAATGGTCGTAACCATAGGTCGGCTCGATTTCGGCCAGATAAAGCTGCGTGACGGTAAGCCTTGATGCAGGCCCAAGCGAAAACCGGTCCCAGCGGGCATATTGCAGGCCGGCAAGCACCGCGTCCTTCGCGCGGGAATCTTCGGTCACGGTGAATTCCAGGCCACCGATATTGATCGTGTCGGACGGGATACCGTCGTTGATATTGGTATCGTGCCGCAGGGTCGGGGTCAGGGCGTGGCCGGATGGAAGGCGCTGCAATGCGGCACCCTGCGGATCGTGCAGGAACCCCTGATTGTGAAGCAAGGCGCGCCCGTCGGGCGAAACCCGGCTTTCGCGTTGCGTCAACACATAAAGCGCCAGGTCCTGATGCCCGGCCTGCAGCGGCAGGCGAAGATCCTGCGCAGCCGCGCCGATCGCCGACCACATCAGGCAGGAAGCGACCTGAAGCCCCCGGAACCATCCGGGGGCCAGACAGGCATTGATGACGAAACGTCCGGGCATGCGCTGATCAGTCGTTGTCTTTGACGCCGGTGAAGATGATCCCAAGCTGACCGCCGGTGCTTGTGGCGGAACCAGAGCCCTGGACGGCGCTGGCGCCATTGCCCAGGAACTCGCCATCGACCGAACCGTTGACCGCGCCGGGCGATGTGCTCCCGCCGGTCAGGTTTCCGCTGACCCCGGCCGACAGCTGCGAACCCGTGATCGCACCATTGGTCAGGCGCAGCTCACCGTTGATCCGCTGGCCGTCGCTTGTATTGAAGTCGTCCATTTCGCCGGTGATGGTGCCGTTGGCGAAATTCGCGTCCAGATCCAGATCACCCAGCATCTGCGCATTGGCCAGCGAGCCGGGCGCACCGCCGAATGCCATCCCGACGACACCATCATATTCGGCGCGGCCGGTCGTGGGCATCGAGGCCGCCGAGGTCCGGTTCATCGAAGCGGTGGAGGCAATCACGCTGCCGGCGTGCGCGGCGTCTTCGCTGTATTCATTTGCTGGGCTGTCGCTTCCGCCCCCGCCCCCGCTGCCGCCGCAGGCCGCGAGCAAGGAAAGCGAGCCGGCTGCGACAAAAATGGTCATACGTTTCATACTATGCTCCTTTGAAGATAACTGAATCAGTCGTCGGGATGTTCGCTCAACACTTCGCCGGTCGCGGCATCGACAATTGCCTCGATGCGGCGACCATCCGGCGTGATGGCTTCGATTTCATGCGAGCGGCCGTCATTTTCGGCCGAGCGGATATCGTATCCACGCTGCTCAAATGAAATGACGGTTTCAGACAGCGGACGCGCCTGTTGCGCCATGGCAGCCCCGGCAACGGTGACGGCAATTGTGGTGGCAAGAACGATGCGTTTCATAATTCGGACCTCACTTGGATTACGATGCCGCCCCTATAAGTGATTCGTCCTGACACCCCGCTGACGCCGCCTGTCAGCGAAATGTCAGGGCTACCCGGATAGTCAGACAGCATGTTTGCACGCGCCCTTGCCCTTACTTTCCTGCTGGTTCCCGCGATTGGCAATCCCCTGCATGCGCAAGGCGCTGCATTGCCGCCGGTTGAATCCGAGGATGGACTTGACGCCGCCTTTGCGCGCGCTGCGGTGCTGGACGGCAGAATCCTGCCTCTGGACCGGATCCTCGATATCCTGCGGGCAGATTTCGAAGGCGAGATCATTGAGATCCAGCTTGAATATGAAGAAGATGAACTGGCCTATGAATTCGATCTGGTCAGCCCGGATGGCCGCGTATTCGAGGTCGAGATCGACGCCCGGACCGGGGTAATCATCGAGGTCGAGGATGAAGAGGATGACTGACACCATCAGAAGATTGACGAAGGGCCTGCCTCGATGCGCTGCCTGATCGTCGAGGATGACGAACGGATCGCGGCGGATCTGCAGGATGCGCTGTCGCGTGCGGGGTTTCATGTGCAGCATCTCTCGGACGGCGAAGAGGCATGGTTCGTCGGAGGAACCGAGGATTTTGATCTGGTCGTGCTGGATTTGGGGCTGCCCTCGCTGGATGGCCTTCAGCTTCTGAAGCGCTGGCGGGCCGAGGGGCAAAATATGCCAGTCCTGATCCTGACCGCGCGCGGAAGCTGGAATGAGCGGGTCGAGGGGATCGACGCCGGGGCCGACGACTACCTGCCCAAACCCTTCCGCATGGAAGAAGTCGTGGCGCGGGCGCGGGCTTTGGTGCGCCGGGCCTCGGGACGGATGAACCCGGTTCAGCAGCTTGGGCGGCTGTCCGTCGACACCAACCGCCAGACGGCCAGCGTCGATGACCGGACGCTGAACGTCACGCAGCTGGAATTCCGCCTGCTCAGCTATCTGTTGCATGCCACCGACCGCGTGGTGCCGCCGACCGAATTGCTGGAACATGTCTATGGCGACAGCGATTCCCGTGACGTAAACGCCATCGAGGCCGTCATCGCCCGGCTGCGCCGCAAGACCGGGCCGGGCGTCATCGGAACGCGCCGCGGCTTCGGTTACTATCTGGAAAGCGGGGAATGAGGCTGCGCAATGGCTCGATCCGCTGGCGTCTGACACTTGGCGCGGCGCTGGCGATTACGCTGGCGATCATCGTGGCCTGGCTGGGCCTGACAATCCTGTTCGACAGGCAGGTGACGCGACTGGCGGCGCAGGAACTTGAGGCCCGCAGCAATGTCATCCTTGCGGGATTCGAGCCGGATCAGCCCCTTGCCGAACCGTCTGGAACGCTTGGCGGCGATCCGCGCTATCTTGGCCCTTATTCCGGCGAGTACTGGCAGGTTGAAATCGCATCGCGCAGTTATCGTTCGCAATCGCTGTGGGATACGGTGCTGGCCGTGCGTGAGGATCCGCCGCCGCAGGGCAACTTCGCCCTTTACGAAGTCGCGGGACCAGATGATCAGCGGCTGCTTGTTCTGGACCGGTTTCTGACGGTCAGTCCTCAGGCCGTGCCGCTGCGGATCTCGGTCGCGACCAGCCGCGCCAGCCTGGATGAGGCCCGCAGCTATTTCGGCCGTGGCGTGGTTCCCTTTCTGATTGGTCTGGGTGCGATGCTGATTGCCGGTTCCGCGCTGCAGGTCACGCTTGGACTGCGGCCTTTTGTGCAGGTGCATCACCGCGTCGCCGATCTGGGCGATGGCACGCGCAGCCGTCTGGGGCAGGATATGCCGGGCGAGGTGCGTCCGCTTGCCGCTGCGATCGACGACCTGCTGGACGATCGCGACGCGCGGATCGAACGCGCCCGCAGCCGGGCCGCAGATCTTGCTCATACGCTGAAAACGCCGCTTCAGGCCCTGCTGGGTGAAACGCAGCGGCTGCGCGATGGCGGCAACAACAATGCGGCGGACCAGATCGACGGGATTGTGGACTCGATCCGAAGCAGCGTGGAACATGAATTGGGCCGCCGCCGAATTCGGGGCGAAGGACGTGCCAATCTGCAGGAGGTTGCCGAAAAGGTAGCCAAGGTTCTGCGCCGCACCTCGCGCGGGGACGACATCGACCTGCGCGTTGATATCCCCGCCGATCTCGTCGCCCGCATCGACGCCCATGACCTGACCGAAGCACTTGGTGCGCTTGCAGAAAATGCAATGCGGCACGCCCGGGCTCGTGTTATCGTTCGGGCCGAAACACGCGCCGATCGCGTCATGCTGATTGTGCAGGATGACGGCCCTGGCGTGCCGGAGGCGCAGCTTTCGCTGGTCACGCAACGAGGCGAGAGCAATGCGAATGCGGCGGGGTCCCATGGCGTGGGCCTTTCTCTGGCCGGCGAGATCGCCTCGGCCGCCGGAGGAGAACTGGGGCTGGAAAATCTGCCCGACGGATTTCAGGTCACGATAGAACTCAAGGCCGATTGAGGCAGGTCACGCCTCTGGGAACAGAAGTGCAGCGTCAATCATGGATTTGGCGGCAGTTCCCGCAAGAGCCGCCCCCATATTTTTCGCCACTCATCTGAGCGCGGATGCCGGTATCAGAAAATAAAGCCGCTCAAATTCAGGTTGGTGCGGCTGAAATCTTCCAGAACAATGGTGGTATCACCCATTTTCAGCACAAGGTCATCGCCTTGCTGTTGCGCATTGTTGATGACGTTGCGGACCTGCGCCAGCGACAGATCGTCCAACTCGACTACCGGCTTCTTTGGTTGCCGCCCGGTATGCAAGAGTTTTCTGACCATTTGGTCGTGTGATCGATGGCGGTCTTCTTTCAGGCCTTTATGTGCGGCGCTTCCAGGGGCCGCCGGCCGA
>JBKEBH010000015.1:0-4878 GCA_047973065.1 Paracoccus sp. (in: a-proteobacteria)
CATCGAGATCTTCCTGCAGGCCAGCAGCCTTCAGATATTCCTCGACCACCTGCGATCCCGGCGCCAGCGAGGTCTTGACCCACGGGCGGCGGGTCAGGCCAAGCGCACGCGCCTTGCGGGCAACGAGGCCGGCGGCCATCAGCACATAGGGGTTCGAGGTATTGGTGCAGGACGTAATCGCCGCGATCACCACCGAGCCATCGTGCAGCTTGTAATCCTGCCCATCGACGGTGCCGGACTTGTAGCCTTCGTGATGGCCGGGCAGATCGGTCGGCGCAGGCGCGCCGCCATCCATGGCCCAGGATTTGGTGGTGCCGGCCGGCTCGGCCAGTTTGCGGGTCGCGCAGATATATTTGTGGAACTCATGCGCCGAGGCGGTCAATGCCACATGATCCTGCGGGCGCTTGGGGCCAGAGATCGCCGGAACCACGCTGCCAAGATCCAGTTCCAGCGTCGAGGTATAGACCGGCGCATAATCGGCGGTCCGCCAGAAGCCGTTTTCCTTGGCATAAGCTTCGACCAGAGCGATCCGGTCTTCGTCGCGGCCGGTCTGGCGCAGGTAACGCAGGGTTTCGTCATCGACCGGGAAGAAGCCGCAGGTTGCGCCATATTCGGGCGCCATATTGGCGAAGGTGGCGCGGTCGGCCAGCGGCATATTGTCGAGACCCGGGCCGTAGAATTCGACGAACTTGCCGACGACGCCATGCGCGCGCAGCATCTGAACGACTTTCAGCACCAGGTCGGTGGCAGTCACGCCTTCGGTCAGCGCGCCGGTGATCTTGAAGCCGACCACTTCCGGGATCAGCATCGAAACCGGCTGGCCCAGCATCGCGGCCTCGGCCTCGATCCCGCCAACACCCCAGCCCAGAACGGCAAGGCCGTTGACCATGGTGGTGTGGCTGTCGGTGCCGACCAGCGTGTCGGGATAGGCGACGGTCTTGCCGGCCTGATCGGTATCAGTCCAGACGGTCTGGGCCAGATATTCCAGGTTCACCTGATGGCAGATGCCGGTGCCGGGTGGAACCACGCGGAAATTGTTGAAGGCGTTCTGACCCCATTTCAGGAAGGTGTAACGCTCCATGTTGCGCTCATATTCCAGCTCGACATTGCGCTGGAAGGCGCGCGGGTTGCCGAATTCGTCGATCATGACCGAATGGTCGATGACCAGATCGACCGGGTTCAGCGGGTTGATCTTCTGCGCGTCGCCGCCCAGCGCCTTGATGCCGTCACGCATCGCCGCCAGATCGACAACCGCCGGAACACCGGTGAAGTCCTGCATCAGCACGCGGGCCGGGCGATAGGCGATCTCGCGCGGGTTCTTGCCGCCCTTGTCAGCCCATTCGGCGAAAGCCCTGATGTCATCGACGCTGACCGTCTTGCCGCCATCCTCGAAGCGCAGCATGTTTTCCAGCACCACTTTCAGCGCGGCCGGCAGCTTCGAAAAATCGCCCAGACCGGCCTCGGTCGCGGCGGGGATGGAATAGTAATCGACGCTTTGCGCGCCGGCACTCAGCGTGCGGCGGGTCTTGGCGGTATCGGTTCCGGTAACGATGGGCATGATGGCCTCCCTGTCGGATGGATGGGTTCGGCGGATGGTTCGCCTGTCAGATGCCCCATTCAAGGCAACGTTTCAAGTGTCCGATCCGGCTTATGTATGCGATTGTATACCATTCACGCCGTTGTTGCACAATCGCAACGACGCCATATTGGATACCGCGTCACACAGCCTTGATTTGGGTTTTGACGCGCAATGGCCTATCCCGCTTGCGTTCCTTCGGAAAACGAGATGACGAAACTGGCTGGTTATTTCAAAGCATCCCTGCTGGTACTGGCGCTTTGCCTGTTCCCAACCCTCTCCCATGCTCAGGGCATGGGAGAGGAAGGCCCTCGGGACGGCGGACCCGCGCACAGCCAGAAGGCCGGCGGCAAAGCTGCAAAACCCGAGCATGGGCAAGCCAGACCGGCATCGGATGGTCGCGGGGCGGATTGGAAGGGCGGCCAGGCCCACAGATCCGGGAATGAGAAAAAGACCGGAGACCGCGCCCTGGCCGGATCCCGTCAGGCACAGGCACAGACCCGCAAGGACAGCGTCAAAGGCAGCGGCGGCTATGCCGATATCATGGACGATGTGAACTCGATCATCGACGCGATGGATGACCGCAGCAAGCAAGCCCCCCCCGCGCCGGCTTCGGGACAGGGCACCCGCAGCGCGCCCTCTGCCGCAGCGGCAGAGCAGGATGCCACAGCGTCCCAGCCCCCCACCGCGAACGGGCTTTCCGCAAGGCAAGCACCGCCGCCACCGGCTGTAACGCCAGAAGCAAAGCATGAAGCCTCTCCGATAGTGGTCGAGCTTTTCACATCCCAAGGCTGCGCCGCCTGCCCGCCGGCCGAAGCCCTGCTGGCCGATCTGGTAAGCAATCCCGGCATTCTCGCGATCAGCTGGCATGTCGATTATTGGGACTATCTGGGCTGGCGTGACCATTTCGCCCGGCCCGAATTCAGCGCCCGGCAGGAAGGATATAACCAACCGCGCGGGGCGCGCACGCTGTTCACGCCGCAATTCTTCATTGCCGGAGAAATCGCCGTGGACGATCTGCGCCCGGCCCATCTGATGGCCGCCATCAAGCGCGAAAAGGCCGAGCCGCCGCATATTGCCGTCACCCACACGCGCAATGGCGCGCGCAACGAGATCGTGCTGACCCCGATCGGTCCCCTGCCCGCGACCATTACTGTCCAGTTGATCCGCTATCTGCCCAAGCGCGTGAATGATGTGCGCGGCGGCGATAATGCCGGCCGCAAGCTGGCGCAGCACAATATCGTTGTCGGCAATGACATTCTGGCGCGCTGGAACGGTCAGGCCCCCTTGCGCCTGACCATCACGCTTGGCGCAGGCAAGGCCGAAGACCTGCCCCCGGATACCCGCCATGTCATTCTGGTCCAGCACATGAATGGAGGCCACCCCGGAGAAATCCTGGCCACCGTGCGACTCGACTGACCTCACGCCCCAACCGCAAGCGCAGCAATCTGCCTTCCCCGTCAGAAAATTCCCAACAGCGCCGGCCCCTGCGCCCGGGATCGCGCGGCCGCATCCCGGGGTCTTGGCAAACCCCACAACACAGCGGAAAAGGGTGAGGTATTCAATCGAATGAACCGCTCATGACCCAATGGATCGACCTGATATCGGGCACGCCCGAGGGCACCCGCATCGCCTCGATCCTGGCGCTGTCGGCGGCGTTTCTGCACGCGGTTTTCGGCGCGCTCCAGAAGGGGCGGCACGATCCCTGGATCAGCCGGGCGGCCATAGATATTGCGGTGATCCTCATCGCCCTGCCGCTGGCGCTGTTCGTGGTGCCCTGGCCCGGGGCCGGGCTCTGGCCGATCATGGCCGGGGTCATGGCGATCCATATCGGCTACAAGCTGGCCCAGGCGATGACCTATCAGCGCGGCGCCTATACCGTGGTCTATCCGGTGGTGCGCGGCACCGGCCCGCTGGTCACGGTAATGGCGGCGAGCGTGGTTTTTCAGGAAAGCTATAACGCCGTGCAATGGCTGGGCGTCGGGGTGCTGGTCGCCGGCATCCTCGGCCTTGGCGTCTATAATTACCGCAAGCTCGATATCGGGCGCGAAACCCTGATCCCGGCCCTGATCTGGGCGGTGATCACCGGCATCTTTGTCGCCGCCTATACCACCTATGACGCCTGGGGGATCCGGCAGGCGGCCGATCCCTTCACATTCCTGGTCTGGTTCTTCCTGCTCGACGGGCTGTTCATGCCGATCTTCGCTCGGCGCCGACTGGCCGCCCTGTCCCGTGCGGAATGGCCCGGCCTTGCGGCACGCGGCGCGATTGGCGCCGTAGTCGCATTTGCCAGCTTCGGCTCGATCATGCTTGCCACCCGCATCGACGAGGTCGGCCGGGCTGCCGTCCTGCGCGAAACCTCAACCGTGTTCGCGGCCCTTGTCGGCTGGCTCGTGCTGGGCGAAAAGGTGGGGCCGAGACGCGCCGCCCTGATGGCGCTGATCGCCGCCGGGGCGGTAATCATGGAATTTGGCGCAAGATAGGATGAGAGCATGGAAAAAGAGATCAAGCCGGGGCTGAAGGCCGCATTGGAATACGGGCCGCTGATCCTGTTCTTCGCGGTCTTCATGTTCATGCGGGGCCGCATGGTGACGATCAGGGGCACCGAATACAGCGGCTTCATCCTTGCCACCATGATCTTCGTGCCGGTGCTGGCCGCTTCGACGCTGATCCTGTGGCGCTTGACCGGCAAGCTTTCGGCCATGCAGATCATCACGCTGGTGCTGGTCGTCGTCTTCGGCGGGCTGACCGTCTGGCTCAACGATGAGCGCTTCTTCAAGATGAAGGTGACGATCATCTATTCGGTTTTCGCCTTGCTGCTCGGCCTCGGCCTGATCCTCAAGCGCAACTGGCTGGAACTGGTCATGGGCGACGCGCTGCCCATGCAGCACGAGGGCTGGATGAAGCTGACCTTCCGCATGGCGCTGCTGTTCGCCGGGCTCGCCATCGCCAATGAGGTGATCTGGCGCAGCATGTCCGATACGGTCTGGGTGAATTTCAAAACCTTCGGTCTGCCGCTGATCATGATCGCCTTCTTCATGGCCAATGCCGGGCTGTTCTCGCGTTACGCGGTGGAGAAGGATGACAAACCCGAGGGCAACGATCCGGCAGGCTGACCGATCACGCGCAGGGCTTTATTGGCATCGACCCGTAGGTGCGGGATGATTAAGAGCGATGGGCTGATTCTGTTGAAAAACTCTTCGCTTGATTGATGTAACGGCTTCTGATTCCGTTGGATTATGGGGATTGGGAGGGTTCGCGATGCTCGGAAGGCAGAAGGCTCATGCCCGGCTGTTCTACGC
>JBKEBH010000016.1:0-1538 GCA_047973065.1 Paracoccus sp. (in: a-proteobacteria)
TCCTTGACCGCCCGCAGGGCCGCGTCACGGCTGGCTACAGCTTCCCGCGCGGTATCATCCCGCGCCTTCAGAAGCGCACCTACCTGCGGATCGTCCTGCGTCGGTTCGCAGTATCCAGCAGCCTTCCATGCCTCATAGACATGCGGCGGGATCCATGTGGTCTCGTGCGGCTTCAGGCTGTAACGCCCGCCCTCGACCGCCGTTTTCATCTTGACGAAAACCCCCTCGGCCACAGCGCCCTTCGCGATAAGAGCATCGAATTCATCGCGGGTCAGTTCAAGGCGCTGGCCTTGGGTCAACATGACCGCATCGTCACCGTCGCCCTCGGAATGATCCCGCAGCGCGAACGCGACCAGCAATCCAGTAGCGCCATCGGCCTTCACATTTTTCTTGGCTGCCATTTTCATTGCACCTTCTATCCAGGGATTACCGCCGCCCCATCGTCAGGGCGGCGGAATTCGCATCAGCGCAGATCAGGCGGCGGCGTGGCGCAGCTTCTTGATGGCGGCACTGTTCGCGGCGATGACCTTGCCATCGGTGCGCAGCATGGCAAGGAAACCAACCTGGCCGCGTTTCGTGTAGGCCGAGTCCGTGAACCGGAACAGGGTCAGATCCATCACGTCGCGGATCAGGTATTTCGACATGTCGCCGAACAGAATCGAGTCCGCACCCGCAGCCGGTTGCGCCATGTCCTGATTGACCGTGTAGCGGTAGTTCAGGATTTCGGCGGGCGCTTCGCTGGAAATGCCGGGCACCCAAATCGGACGGCCTTCCCCATCCTTCATCTTCTTGGCAACCTTCAGCGCGGTGTCATGGAACATCCACGATCCATCACGGCGATAGATCGGATCGACCGAGTGTTCGAGGTCGATGAAATCGTCATAGGTGAAACTGTCCACCAGACCGGCAGCAGTCGTGTGCCCCAGGCCCGCGCCGAGGACAATACCCGTGGGCTTTCCGACCCCGTCGCCGATGGTATAGGCGGCGTTGGTCAGACGCGCCAAGCGCGCGGCCAGCAGCCCGTTCAGCATCCCTTCCAGATTCGAGATGCCCGAATCCTGAAGCAGCGCGAAAGGAATGGCAACGACGCGCGAACTCGCCAGATGGGCCGCGATGGACGTGGTGCCAAAGGTCACGTCACCGTCGCTGGCCATGGCATTTTCCGCCAGCCATTCGCCCATGACGGCGGTTTCATCGACGGTCGGCCACTGGATGTTTTCACCGCTGGCGGTCTGCTGAACCGTCGCGACCGAGCGCACGCCGCCATATTCGGCCATGGCCTCAAGAAGGACGCCGCTGAACGTGGTCGGAACCAGATAGCCGCCCTCGCTGTCAACGCCCGTGGACTGCGCATTCTGGACTTGGCGGCCATATTCGGACAGCACATTGTCCGGCAGCCGGTTGACAGCCGCCTCGCCGCCCCGAACATAGGCATCGAACACCATCGCCCGCACCTCATCGCCGGGCCGCGCCGGGTTTTGACGGCCTGCGCCCTGATGACCGGTGGTGTCGGGGTCGGATGCCTCGGATTGCAGCCG
>JBKEBH010000057.1:0-1772 GCA_047973065.1 Paracoccus sp. (in: a-proteobacteria)
GATCGTGGAACAGTACATCGTCGCCATCGGAATTGACGACGACCGGTTCTGCCGCCGCAAGGGCACGGTCGAGTTCGGTGAACAGCCAGGCGGCGGTGAAGACGGGCGCGCAGCCCATCAGCTGGTCGCGGCCGAGCCGCAGCGTTTCGCGCTTCTTCAGCTTCAGCACATCGCGCAGCCCTTCGATCAGAAACTCCACCGCCTCGGCGCGGAACGGCAGCAGCGCACCCGAGATGACATGGTGATCGCGCTCGGCCACCACCCGCACCGCAATCCGGTCCCATGGCTTCAGCGTGCGGCTGGCGGATTTCTCGCGCACCGTGACCGGCTCGGCATCCGTCAGCAGATCGCGCAGCAACATCGAGACGCCGGGCTGCACCTCGCTGACCTCGTAAAGGCTGACCGGCGTATCGCGCAGCGCGGCGAAATAATCCCGGTTCAGCGCCGTTTCCTTCCAGCCCCGGCGCTTGAGATAGAGGTCGACGATATTGCCGTCCTCATAGCGGCAGGACAGGAAATCCTCGAAGCCGCAGCCCCAGAGCACGCCCGACCATTGTTCGCCCAAGAGATCGACCAGCCCGTCATGGTCGATTTCGAATTCTTCCAGCGCCGGCATCAGATGCTCGGCGACCACCTCCTGCAGCCGCTCGCGCCAGTCGCCTTCCCGGCCGATGAAGGCCAGCAGATCGGAAATGTCATTGCGTTCGGCCATGGTTTCCTCCGGCATTCGATACCCCGCTTCTAACCCGGCAAAGATGTCCGGCGCTACCATCGAACGACGTCGCGGCAGCTTGCGGTTATCCACAGCATTTCGCTTGCCCCGCCCCTTGATCCGGGCCGGTGGCAACCACAGGTCGCGCGCAAGAGGAGAGCAGCCTCAACCAGAAGAACAGCAGGTCCATCGGAATAAAGCTCATTGGCAGGAGATCGGGCGCAGGACTGCGCCGCGTGGCATTGCCACCGATTGCACTTCCCCCGCGCCTCGCGGCACGGGCTGCATCGGGTTTGAGCCAGGCAGATCCTCTGCAAAATGAGAGGATTGATACATGGCCCTGCCGCCCCGGACGCATTTTACCCTGCATGAAGTTACTGCCCGCTGGGGCTGCAATATTGCCGATATCGCGGGATGGGCGGATGCGGGCCGGTTCCGGATCATGACGGGTATCGCCATGGTTCGCTGCAGCGAGGAGGCTGTGGCAGGCAAGGTGGTCCTTTCGCCGATGGAGTTGCTGCCGCTGTTCCGCCGCTGCGGCACCGGACCCACCGAAGGTGTCATGCGCCGGATTCAACCGATAGATCGGGAAGACTGGCTGCCGATCACCGATCCGGTGGGCGGGGTGTCGGTGACCATCGCCGACATGCTGATCCTGGCGGGCGAGGTGCATGCCTTCGAGGACGAGAATGACATGGTGCGCCGGGTCGCATCCGGTCCGGGCGCAGTGACGCCCTATGACTGGGAAGGCATGAATGTCGCCCTGATCCTGCGCATCCATGACGATGGCCTGCCTGCCACACAGGCGGAGTTGATAGCCGAGATGCAGGACTGGTTTGCAAACCGGTCGAACGGTGACAAAATCCCTGACGGCCGCACCATACGACGCAGGATCACGCCGGTCTGGAAGGCACTGCGCCGCGAGGAAGCGTGATGGCGATGATCGGCGCTGGGCCGGTCAGGCAGACTGGTGTTTCGCAGCGGCCCCGGCATCATGCACCAGCCGGGGCTTCGGCCGGAAGGCGCTGGCCACGGCATCGACCCCGGCCCGCAGGGGCGA
>JBKEBH010000119.1:0-5996 GCA_047973065.1 Paracoccus sp. (in: a-proteobacteria)
TCATTGCCGGTGATCTCGTTATCGCCATCCGTACCATAGCCGTTGATGTCTTGCACGCCGTAAAGGCTCAGGTTCTCGACATGGGCATAGTTGTTCAGGTTGGCCGAGATGGTGGCATAGATCAGATCGGTCCCACCATTCGCAGCCTCCTGGATCTGATCGCCGCGCACATCGATATAATAAATATCGTTGCCGCTACCGCCATTAAGCAGGTCAACTCCAGCTCCTCCGATCAGGGTGTCATTACCATTGGCACCATAGAGAGTGTCATCTCCAGTCCCGCCTTCGAGTTGATCATCACCGTCGCGCCCATTCATGGCGTTATTGCCGGCATTGCCCATCAGGTGGTTATCTGCGGCTGAGCCCATGACCCCGAAATCGGCGGCTCCCAAAACATTAACGTTCTCGACATTGGCATAGATGCCGCCGAAGCCCTCTAGATCGATACCGATATCTGCAATGATCAGATCGGTCCCGCCATTCGCAGCCTCCTGGATCTGATCGCCGCGCACATCGATATAATAAATATCGTTGCCGCTACCGCCATCCATGGTGTCTGCGCCCAGCCCTCCGTTCAATGTGTCGTTCCCGGCCTCTCCGACAAGCGCGTCGCTGCCCTGCCGCCCGTTGATCTTGTCGTTCCCGGCGCGGCCGATCAGCACATCGCCATCGGCACCGCCAAGCAGCGTATCGTTGTAATTGGTGGCTTCGTAGCCTTCGATATCCTGTTGATTGCGAACATCGTCCGCGACCACGGCACTGCTTTCAGACCAGTTCACCAGATCGATCTTGATGGCGGAGCCGGTATTCCGATAGCTCATGACATCGAAGCCGAAGCCACCGCGCACCGAGTCCTTGCCAGCGCCAACAACAAGAATGTCATCCCCGGCATTGCCGATCAGGAAATTGTTGCCTCCATCGCCGATCAGGATGTCGTCGAAATTCGACCCCATCAACCCTTCGATCCGGCGGTAGACATCACCCGCTGCATCGCCCGTATTGATGGCAGGATTGGCAAGGGATGCCGTAACCCCCTCTGTTGCCCGGAAATAAGAGGCAAAATCAGGTGGAACCGCCGTTTCTCCTGGCGGGATCAGTGTGTCGTTGCCCCCATCGAGAATATCGGCACCGGCACCTCCTTCCAGCCAATTGGCGATCCCGTCGCCGACCAGCGTATCGTTGAAGTCCGATCCTACCAGATTGATGATGTAGGAAAGCTTGTCGCCCGTCGCGTGTCCCCCGGTCGCCGTCTTGGCGCCGAGGTTGATGTTCACCGCCGCATTCGATCCTTTGTAACCGGCCGTCGCATAGTCAGTCGCATGATAGAGGGGGTCAAGCTGGGCGGCGGAGTCCCCGAGTTCGGTGCCGATAATCGTGTCTGCACCCGCACCACCCTCAATGTAGTCCATCTGGCGGCCGCCATAGATTAGATCGTTCCCCGCGCCGCCGAAGATGATGTCGTCCTGAGCGCCGCCGAACAGGGTGTCATTCCCCGCGCCGCCATCAAGATAATCCCAGCCGGTACCGGCCTTGATGCTGTCCGCGCCGCCGCCCGCGATGATGATGTCGTCGCTGCTTTCGATTTCCGCCGCACCGACCGAAATCGTATCGACGCCGGTATCGACGAAGTTGTAGTTCTTGTTGTCATGCGCGATCCAGAGATCCCGACCGCGGCTCTCGCCAGTAACATCGTAGCGGCTGGTGC
Organism: Paracoccus sp. (in: a-proteobacteria); assembly: GCA_047973065.1. Lineage (GTDB taxonomy): Bacteria > Pseudomonadota > Alphaproteobacteria > Rhodobacterales > Rhodobacteraceae > Paracoccus. Next base: position 1,706 of record JBKEBH010000119.1, read on the forward strand.
CCGCTATTGCTGTCGAGTTGAGCAAATTGGTATAGCCGACCGCCGCCATATTGCCGGTCCAGGTAAACTGAACCACGGCCGAGCCATCAACTGCCTCTGTTACCTTCGTAGCGTTCGCAAACAGATTGACGTAAGACGGGATGCTGTCGGCATCCTCAACGGTCACCTTGACCAGGACCGCCCCGTTGGCACCGCGCTGAACGGTCGTTTTTGACAGGTCGATGCCCATCCCGGCATCCGTCAGCGAGGCGAGGAACCCGCCTAGCCCGCCATTGAAATCGCCCTGACTGACATTCGCCAGCTTGAGCCGTTCCGCACCCGCCAGCGTGTAGACCCAAGCTCCTGCAAAGGCAGAGTCCGGGGTCGAGGCGATCAGGGCATTCACGACATCCTTGTTGTCGAGGTATTTCTCGTACTCGGCCGCCGTAGCCATGGCCGATGCAATGGTGAAGGAATTGTCGCTGGTCGAATTGGCAACCGCGCGCTTCAGGAAGATGTCGCCCCCGATCGGCTGTGAATCACGCAGGAAATCGGCAACCGCGCCGTCGACCATTGCCTCGGCGGAATCGACCTTCTGGCCATTCACATAGAACTTGAGCGAGCCATCGCCTGCCACGTCGATCTTCATCCGCTGAAGAACCCGGATCAGCGGATTGGCACCCAGATGGTTCGGATCGTTGTTTTGGAACGCTGCCGGCAATGTGAAGTTACTGATATTCGCGTTCGCCATATCGAAGGCGCCGATATTGCTCATGTAATCTTTCGACAGATCGAGCACGGCTTGCCCCAGATCGCGGGTCGTCTCGGTCGGGAAGCCATCGCGCGCAATCGCATAGAGATAATAGTCAAGGACACCGGGGATGATATTTTCGCCCTGCTGCTCGGCAAACATCCAGAAATCCGCACCCGGATCCGGCTTGTGACCGAACAAGTCGCCGATGAAGGTACCAAGAAGCGTTCCTATGAACGCGCCGATGCCCGGGATTAGGAAGTTGCCAACGGCGCCAAGGGAATTCCCAATCAAACTGCCAAGATAACTTCCGCCCCATGACGTTCCAATAATCGAACCAAGACTGCCACCGACAGATCCAGCCAAGGTCTCGGCCGGGAGCAACTTGTTTGCCAATTGAGAGCCAAAAAAAGCGCCCCAGACACCATTCACATTTTCAAACGGAGCTGACCAGTCAATATTATTGAAATTGGGATTGTTGGTCGCGAATATCTGATCTGCAATGCTGCCTGCATAGCTACCGGCCGTGACGTTGAACATTTCGGCACCAAACCCGTCCAGGCCAAGCTGTTCGCCCAACTCTCCCATGAACAGCGATGTCATCGAAGCAACAAGGCCGGCCCGGAATTCGGCCCCCGCATTTCCAAGCTGCTCAGAAATCGCAGAATTGAGCGAAGTGCCGAAATTGAACTGCTGCCCATTAAAGGCATCAAACCCTACGCTGGATATGACTTCCGCGATGTTTTCGGTGACGGTGCCCAGCAGTGTGCCGCCAAGGACTTTCGTAAACTGACTCTCTCCGTCCAAAAGAACATTGGCCAGTTGAGTGCCGAATGAACGTCCAATTGATCCAAAAATATCTATGTTGGCTTGGAAATCAGTAGGAAAGAGACGCTGATCATTCACTGCTTCCAAGTCGGCGATGCCGAGCGGAAAATCGGGAGATCCATCGCCATTCAAGTCCGCCATTACGATGTTGTCGTGACCGGTGGTCAGGTTGCTTTCGCGTTGATAATAGAGCTGCTGGTAATATGAGGCTTGCGCCTCAATGCCCCACTGATTGAACGGCGTGCCGTTGGCGATCAGCGTGCGAATGTCGTATACGGGAGTGAGCCCGATGAGTTGCTGTGCCTGTTCAAAGGCGCCCCTGAACAAAACGTTTATTCCACTGCTGTGCTGGTAGACGTGCCCCATCTCATGAATGAAAAATGCCCGAGTCTCCGGCGCTGCGGTCGGGGAAGAGAAGTCAGATCTGTAAGACTGGTTAAAGTAGATATTCCCATTCGGCGTCACTGCGGTGTAACTGGATTGAAATGGGACGAATTTTCCATTTGAAACTAGGACAGCGTCGTAATTTATGGTATTGCCATATATGCTCCGCGCGAGCGCTATCTCGCCTGTGGTGAGATGTCTTGTAATGGTCATGTTGCGATGCCTTTAGAAAGGAGTTTCGGACCCGATCAGGTATTGCGGGGACAGCCCCATTCCATATTCATTGACCGCCACGAGCAGGGAGGGCTGCCAAATTGAAGGAGAACCAGCTCTGCATCGCCCAAATTCAGGGTATAGCTCACGATCAATCGGACGGATGGATTGGACTTTGGGCTGACGATAGCATATTCTGAATCAGGGTTAAGTCTGGGGTGCCCAGTGTGGCGTGTGATGGTATATTCCGGCCATGAGTGACGAAAGAAGAGGGCGTCGAGATTTGACGGGTAGCGCCCTTCAGTCGCCTGCGTTTCCAGAATTTGATCGACGAAAGGCTGAAGGGCCATTGTGGCGCGACGGCCTTCGCGTGAATCGAGGGGATCAGGGCCGCTGCATCCAGCGATCAAAAAAACTGCCAATCCGCAAGATAACGCCAGCGCGTTACGTAAAAAGTGCGGAATGTTGCTGGCCATGGCGCAAACCCTTGACAGAAAATTCCATAATTTCGACCATTGCAGAGCTGGATGTTCCAGAAGTCGAACCGTTCGAGACGCTTGTGTCCACTTCAGGTGCTCCCATTTCACAAGACTTGGATCCAAGAATCGCGACGCTGATTGGCTGCAGCGTCGCTCCCGGTCGCCGCATGCCCGGCACCTGCGCATATTTGATGTGGAACCGCCGCGCCAGGATCGCGGGCATGACCAGAGCCTCGATCTCGGCCACCTTCATCTCGCGGCCCGCGGGGTCCTGCGTCATCAGCCAGACGATCTCGCCCAGAATCTCGGCCACCGTCTTGCCCGCAACCGGATCGACCGGTCTGGTTTCGGATTGCAGGTGAGAGGAGGTTCCATCAGCTGGACGCGGGCCTTCATCGTGATTACTAACCATGCAAAACAGAACCATTTTAGATGGAGGTCTGAAAATCAGATCTACTCTACTGCTTGGTTTTGTCAAGATGATTAGAGTGATCGCCGATGGTGATGGCCCTTTCTGCAGAAGTCCGGTTCTGGGCGAGTGCTTCTCTTCCCCCGCTCACGTCAGCCAAACTTTCGATCTCTGCGGTTCATGGCCGGGTCTTTCGGAATGAACCTTGCGATATTGGCATCGGTGATGCGTGCCATGCTTGTGGGCGCGCCATTCACCTTCGACGAGGAATTTGACCCCACCGCTGTCGACCAGCAGGTGCGCAATCTCTCGGGGCGGCGGCACGATATCTGGACCCCGATGGTTTAATGCATTCAGCTTGGGGCGAAAAATCGGAGACAAGGCAGTCGAGAGGACCATGGGCAGGATGCCTGCAACCGTCTCTCTCCCTGTGGTTGCTCGGAGGGCGCAAGTGGGATGGCTCGTGGGCTGCTTTGGACCGAGACCCGATGGAGCGGAAAAATTCCTTACCTCAACGCCACCTCAACCCTTGGCTGCAGTTTTCGCGCAGGTTGTTCCGCCCAAAGCCGCTTGATGCAGTTGAACGCCGGAATGGAAATCGCCAGAAATCAAACGGTTGTAGCGTAAGGCGCTGAAATTGTTTGATTTCCCATTTTCGCCTCGGATCGGCTCATAACCTGAAGGTCGTTGGTTCAAATCCAACCCCCGCAACCAAAATATTCCGTGATATCAAATAGATAAGCTGGCGGTATTATTGTGCCACCACTCAATCGCCCGCTTACATCAACGCCACATCAACACCGGACACCAAAAACTGTACTGAGACGCACAAGCAGGCAGTCGCAGGCATTGGCCGACACAGCTGAGGTAAAGGGGGGCAGGTCGCGCCGGATCATAGAGCTAGATTTGCCGTATCCCGAGGCTCAGGCGGCATCGCGCGCCTGCAAAAACCACAATACCATGTTGGCGTGTGATTCGCCCTGCCGATGCTGAAATTCCTCAAGCCGCATCGCCTCTTTTGCGACCCTTACCAGCTAAGCGTGTCAGCCATGAGAGATTGGGCATTATGACAAAGATCCGGGCGAGATGCATGCCAGTGACAAGGGCGACGTCTTGTCCGATGATGCGTAACCGTCCGCTCTGACCGCTACCGGTTCGATTTCCACGGTAGCAGATCGTCGACCCTGTTGATCTTGTAGTCGGGAATGCGCGATGGTGTCGGCGAGCCATGCGAAGGGATCGGTGCCG
>JBKEBH010000205.1:0-7956 GCA_047973065.1 Paracoccus sp. (in: a-proteobacteria)
ACGCGCCATCTGCGCCTCTGTCAGCCAGAAAAGATTGCTCATTCATAAGATCCCCTTGCGGAGCCTGAATCACCTCAAACAACCGAAATCAATGGGTCTGGAGCCGAGGGACGGCCAAGTCTGAGGACACGGCCATCCCCGGCCACCAGCACCGCGCCATGACATGTCTCAGCAACCGCCCGGCGGATCGCGGCTTCCTCCATCAGAGCGAAGCTGGTCGAAAGCCCGTCAGCACGCGCCGCGCTGGCGGCGTGAACCGCGACCAGGTTCCACGGCGCCGGGCGCGGATACCGGCCGCGCGCGTCAAAGATATGACCGGCCGGGCCGCCATCGCCAAAGCGCATCGCCCCCGGCTCGCTGAGCGCAAGCGCCCCGCCGCGCAGGCGGACCCGGTCCGGCAACCCGTCGATGCCGATCTGCCAGGAACCGTCACGGCCGGCCCGGAACACGCCCAGATCGACCAGCACCTCGTAAAAGCCGGCATGATGCAGACGGTCGCGGATCAGATCGCAGCCAAAGCCCTGCGCGATTCCGTTCAGGGTCAGCGCCTGACCGGGCTGAAGGCGCAGGGTCTCACCGTCCTGCATGACCCTGCCCCACCCCATCCGGGATTTCGCCGCCGCCCAATCGGCCTGCTCCGGCGCACCGCCGGTCTTCGCCATCAGCGCCCAGAGCGGCTGAACGGTCGGATCAAAAACCCCGTCAGTGATCCGGTGCAGGCGGTCGATCTCGGCCAGCATGCTGCGCCATTCCGCATCCATCTCGATGGCACCGCTCCGGTTCAGCCGGCAGATATCGCTGGCCGGATCGAACAGTGAAAACCTGCGCTCGATCCGGCGGATATCGGCAATCACCCCTTGCAGCGCCGCCTCCGCCCGCCGCCCGCCGCGCAGGGTGATCGAGGCCTCGCCGCCAAAAGCCCGCCCGCGCCAGATCGCCGGGCTGGCACCAGCCTGCCCCGGCAGCACTATCGCCGCCGCGATCGCCAGAAAGCGCCGCCGCTTCATGCTGCCTCCCCCCGGCGCCGGCGGCGCCGGGCCAGAACCAGCGGCACGCAGCGCGCGGGATCGTCATGGATGCGCAGGCAATCGAGGCATTGGAAGCATTCGTCATAGCGGATCGCACCGCTGCGGCGGATCGCGCCGTAATGGCAGCGCACCCGGCAGAGCTGGCACGGGCTGCCGCATTCGGCCCGGCGCGGGATATTGTCGCGCAGGCGCAGCATCCCTGCCAGCGCAAAGAACCCGCCGAGCGGGCAGAGATAGCGGCAGAAGGCCTTGAAGACGAAAAGCCCGGCGACGATCCATGCCAGCGCCCAGGCGATAAAGATCCATCCACGCTGAAAGCCGGTGGTGATAGCGGTCTTGAAGGGCTCGACCTCGTTCAGATCGTCCGACAGGCGCGGTGCCCAGATTGCCGCAATGATCAGCCCCGCCAGCACCGGATATTTCAGCCAGCGCAGCGGGCGGTCGATCCGCTCCGGCACCGCGACAGGGCGCAGGCCGAGCCGGCGGCCCATGGCATGGGTCAGTTCCTGCATTGCGCCGAACGGACACATCCAACCGCAGAACCAGCCCCGCCCCCAGACCAGCAGCGAAGCCAGTGCCGCCCCCCAGAGCATCAGCGAAAAGGGATCGTAAAGCAGAAAGCTCAGCGACTGCCCCTGAAGTGCCGCGCGCAATGTGCCGGTCACGGTCACAACCGAAAGCTGCCCCTGCCCCCACCAGCCGACAAAGCAAAGCGTCACCGCCAGAATCGCCAGTCGCAACCCGTGGAAATGACGCCCGGCGGCCGTCGCCGATTGCCGGGCCAGCAGGGTCAGGGTCAGCCCGCAAAACAGCGCCAGTGCCAGCAGGTCCGGCCAACGCGCGATCAGCGCTGCCTGAAAGGGCGGGCGTTGTGTCGCAGCCTCAGGGCGCAGAAAGAAGCGCTCATCCGTGGCATGGCTCAGGGTCAGCTCCTGGGTGCCGATCTCGGGCTGGAAGGCACCGTGTTCGCGCTCGGCCACGACGGACAGCTGATACTCACGGGCCGGATCGAAGCCGAGCCGGCGATCCACACGCAGGATCATCGCCGCGCCTTCGGGCAGCCCGGGGCGCAGATCGAGCAGCAGATCGCCGTCGCGCAGCTCCAGCGGGAAGCCGTCCTGCGCCAGTCGCAGAAGCGCAGGCGCGGTATTGCGCACGAAATCCTCGCCCACCAGCCCATGCCGGCCGGTGTCGATCAGCAAAAGCGGCTCGGCATCGGGCGAGATCTCGCGAAAGGCGTTCAGCCGGGCCTGCCCGGAATCGCTCAGCACCGCCGCCGCAATCGCGGGCGGGCCGAGATCGACAAGATAAAGATCGAGATAGGCCCCGCCCGGATCGACCGCCGCCTCGGGATCGTCATCCGCCCAGATCGAGCCGGCAAAGCGGGCGTCGATTTCGGCATTGCTGACCCGAAGCCGACCGACCAGCCCCTGATCGAGCAGATCCTGCCAGCTCAGCGCCTCATCATGCGCAAGATCGGGATAGGCGGCCGGCGGGCGGTCGAGACCCGACATCGTGCTGCGCGCAACTTCCAGCGCCGCCGCCAGAAGGCTCTCATGGGCGATGCGCACCGAAGCCGTTGCCTTGGCCACCCCGTCCAGCTCCTGCGCACCGGGATCGGGCTGGCCAATGCTGAAACGGTCCGTCACCGAAAGCCCGTCATACTGGGCGATGAAATCGTTGAAGGGGGCGGGGCCAAGACCGGAGACGAAGATCGGCTCATTGTGATCCAGCAGCTCGACCTGAAGGAAGCGCCCATCGTTTTCCATGACGATCAGGATATTGATCGGCGCGCCCGAAAAACCCGGCAGCGGCGCCACCGCCTCTGACTGGATGACGCTGCCCGCCTGGACCTGATCGAGCCCCATCAGCGCCCAGACCCCGGGCGAGATTTCATCGCCCAGAAAATAGGGCGGCTCGATCCGGGTTGCGATATCTTCGGCGGGCAGCACCTTCGCCTCGGCCGCGAACCCGGCCAGCAGGAAAACCAGGCTCGCGATCAGGCCGCACATCTCAGCGGATGCAGACATCCGAGCGGGTCAGAAAGCGCCGCCCGGTTCCGTTGTCGAGCGAAAACATCCCGCCTTTGCCGATCCCGGCGTCGATCACCAGATCGGTATGTTTCCAGCGCTCATATTGATCGGCATTCATATAGAAGGGCACGCCGCCGATCTCGCCGACTTTCACATCGGCGTCGCCGACCAGATAGTCACCTTGCGCAAACAGCATCGGCGCCGATCCATCGCAGCAGCCCCCCGACTGGTGAAACAGCAGGCGCGCGCCATGCACCGCCTGGATATCGCGCAGAAGATCCAGCGCGGCATCGGTCGCCGCGAGCTTCATTTCATTCTGGTCCTGAACCATATTCCCAACCTCATTCGTGAATTGCGCCGCCCAGGGCCGGGAGGACGCCCCGGGCGGCAGGGCCGCTTATGATCAGAAGAAACCCAGCTTGTTCGGGTCATAGCTGACCAGCAGGTTCTTGGTCTGGCGGTAATGCGAAAGCATCATCTTGTGGTTCTCGCGCCCGATGCCGGACTGCTTGTAGCCGCCGAAGGCCGCGTGGGCCGGATAGGCATGATAGCAATTGGTCCAGACCCGGCCGGCCTGAATGGCCCGGCCCATGCGAAAGGCCCGGTTGCCATCGCGCGTCCACACCCCGGCGCCGAGCCCGTAAAGCGTGTCATTGGCGATTGCCAGCGCATCGGCCTCGTCCTTGAAGGTGGTCACCGACAGGACCGGCCCGAAGATTTCTTCCTGGAAGATCCGCATCTTGTTATGACCGCGGAAGACCGTCGGCTGGATGAAATTACCGTTCTCGATGCCGGCGACCTGACCCGGATTGCCCCCGGTCAGAACCTCGGCACCCTCATCGCGACCGAGCTGGAGATAAGAGGTGATCTTCTCCATCTGCTCGGTCGAGGCCTGTGCGCCGATCATCGTGGACGGATCGAGCGGATTGCCCTGAATGATCGCATTCACCCGCTCGACCGCGTGTTCGAGGAAGCGCCCGGCAATGCTTTCGTGAACCAATGCGCGCGAGGGACAGGTGCAGACCTCGCCCTGATTGAGCGCGAACATCGCAAAGCCTTCCAGCGCCTTGTCGAAGAAGGCGTCATCGGCATCCATCACATCCTCGAAGAAGATGTTGGGGGATTTGCCGCCCAGCTCCAGCGTCACCGGAATGAGGTTCTGCGCCGCATATTGCATGATCAGCCGGCCGGTGGTGGTCTCGCCGGTGAAGGCGATCTTGGCGATGCGGCTGGACGAGGCCAGGGGCTTGCCGGCTTCCAGCCCGAAGCCGTTGACGACGTTCACAACGCCCGGCGGCAGCAGATCGCCGATCAGCTCCATCAGCACCATGATGCTGGCCGGGGTCTGCTCGGCCGGCTTCAGGACCACGCAATTGCCCGCCGCCAGTGCCGGCGCCAGCTTCCAGGTCGCCATCAGGATCGGGAAGTTCCACGGGATGATCTGGCCGACAACACCCAGCGGCTCGTGGAAGTGATAGGCATAGGTATTGGCGTCGATTTCGGAAATCCCGCCTTCCTCGGCGCGGATGACGCCGCCGAAATAGCGGAAATGGTCGATGGCAAGCGCGATATCGGCATTGATGGTTTCGCGGATCGGCTTGCCGTTATCGAGCGTTTCCGCCGCCGCCAGCAGGTTGAGATTGGCGGCCATGACATCGGCGATCCGGTTCAGGATCAGCCCGCGCTCGGCCGGCGAGGTCTTCCCCCAGGCGTCCCTGGCGGCATGGGCCGCATCGAGTGCGGCGTCGATATCGGCGGCATTGGAACGGGCGACCTCGCAGATCACCTCATTGGTGATCGGCGTGGTATTTTCGAAATATTGACCGGATTTCGGCTCAATAAACGCACCGTTAATGTAATTGCCGTAGCGTGCCTTGAACGGAAATTCGACACCGAGATGTTCGACACTCAATGCATCGCTGATCGTGCGCCCTGACTGGACATTCATGGGGGTCCCCTCCTCTAGCTGCGGGCCGCGCGGCCTGGCCGCCGGTCCGTGATGATCCGAGCCATTGCAGGTTGGCCCAGAATCGGTGGGGGAGATATGCGACCTTGGTCGGGTGTCGCGGCGGGCACAACTGCACCATAAATACAGGAAGCCTAAACAGGGATTCAGGATATATTGAAGGAAAACGAGGGGCCGATGTCTCAGCTGCGAGATCACAATCTCGAACGGGCCGGTGACGAGGAACAGGCCGATCCGAACCTTCGGATCCTTCTGATCGACGATCACCCGCTGTTTCTCGATGCCATGCAGATGACCTTGGCGGATGCCTTCCCCGGGCACGGGATCCGGGTTGCCTATCGCCTGTCCGCCGCGCTCGATCTGATCGAGGCGGGGGCGAAGTTCGATCTGCTGGTGCTCGATCTCAACCTTCCCGACGTAAAGGGCGTCGATGGGTTGATCCGGGTGAAATCGGCGGTCGGCGCAACCCCGGTCGTGGTGGTCTCATCGCTCTCCGAACAGCCGGTCATCGACGCCGTGCTGGCGGCTGGCGCCATCGGCTTCGTGCCCAAGCACAGCTCGCGCGAGCAGATCGTCGCCGCCATCGGCACCGTGCTGCGCAAGGGCGTGCTGGACAGCGGCAGCCCTGCGCCCTGCACGCCCGACCCGGATGAGGCCGACAGCGTGATCGAGCGGATGAAATCGCTGACCCCGCAGCAGGGCACGATTCTGCACATGATCTGCCTTGGCAAGATGAACAAGCAGATCGCCTTTGAGCTCGACATTGCCGAGACCACGGTCAAGGCCCATGTCACCGCGATCCTGCGCAAGATGAAGGCCCATTCACGGACCCATGCAGTATCATTGGCTCAGAAGGTGAGGTTCGATACCATACTGCCAGAATCATAATATCGCCGGAACGAGGGTCAAAGGCCCGCCATCGAAACCGGCTTCATATTGATGACGAGATCAGGGGAGGGATCGAAGCATCACATGACTGGTCAATCCAGCCAGGCCGTCCTGCGCGGCTGGTCCGCTGCTGCGGAGCCGGCGCAGGCGATCAAGGAAATTTCCACAGCCATCGGCAGCCAGCCTCTGGCCTTGCTGTGCCTGTTCCTGTCGCCCGAATATGCCTGCCCCGCCTTCGCCGCCGCCGCAACCGCGCGCTTTCCCGGAACGCTGATCATCGGCTGCACCACCGCCGGCGAGATCACGCCGGCCGGCATGCGCGACAACAGCGTGGTGGCGATCGGCTTTTCGGCGGCGCATTTCTCGGCCGAGGCCGCCTGCATCAACCCCGAAGACGCACCGGCCGATCTGGCGGAACGGGTGCTCGATCTGATTGCCGCCGCGCCAGACGGCGATCATGCCCTGCCCTACCGCTTCGCCTTCCTGCTCAATGACGGATTGGCCCGCCACGAGGATCACGTCGTCAGCGCGGTCAGCCCGAGCCTTGGCGACATTGCCCATTTTGGCGGCTCGGCCGGCGACGGGCTGGAATTTTCGCAGACCTGGCTGCTTTGGGAAGGGGCGTTTCGCCAGAATATCTCGATCCTGACCCTGATCCGCTCGCGTCTGCCGATCAAGGTCTTTCGGATCGAGAACTTCTCACCCGGTCCGATCCGCATGGTAGTAACCGAAGCCGACCCGGCAACCCGGCTGGTCTCGCGCATCAATGACGAGCCGGCGGCCGAAGAATATGCCCGGCTGATCGGCTATTCGCCGGACCGGCTGTCACCCTTCATCTTCGCCGCCCATCCGGTGCTGGTGCAGGCCGGCGGCGATTACCATGTCCGCGCCATCCAGAAGGTCGAGGAAAACGGCGAGATCCGCTTTTTCTCGGCCGTGGACAAGGGGCTGGTGCTGACCATGGCCGAACGTCACGACCTGCTGAAGCATCTCGACGGCTCATTGCAGCACCTGACGCAGGGGCGGCAAGTCGAGGCGATGCTCGGCTTCGACTGCGTGCTGCGCAAGATCGAGGTCACCTCGGCGCAGCTGGTCGATGAGATGTCCGATCTCATGCGCCGCCACCGGGTTATCGGCTTCAACACCTACGGCGAGCAGCACGGCGCCATGCATGTCAACCAGACCTTTACCGGGGTCGCCATCTTTGCCGATAAGGCCGGCGATGGATAGCAACCTGCTGCGCCCCGACGACGATCCCGAACGTAAGCTGGAAAAGCTTGACCGCATCATCACCGCGCTGATGGGCCGGGTCGAGGCGTCAGGCGCCGACAATGCCTATAACTATTTCCACACCGCCGCCGCGCTGGAAGCCAAGGTCCGGGTCCGGACCCATGATCTGGAAACCGCGATGGACCAGCTCAACCAGTCGCGCGCCCGTCTCGACCGCGCCCGCAGCGAGGCCGAAGCCGCCCGCGCCGATCTGGCCGACGCGCTGGAAGCAGTGCGCGAGGGCTTTGCCCTGTTCGGGCAGGATGGGCGGCTGATCATGTCGAACAGCCGCTTCGCGCGGCTCTTTCCCGATATCCGCGGCAATGTCGTACCCGGTCTGCTGCTGGATGATTATTTCGCCCTGGTCTCGCGCTCCTGCGCCCTTCTGCCCAGCGAAGGAATGAGCCGCATCGAGTGGCTGGCCGAGCGGCGCCAGCGCCACCGCGAGCTTCAGCTGGGCTTCATCCTCGAGCTGACCGGGGATCGCTGGATCCAGGTCTCGGAACGCGCTACCTCGAACGGCGGCACCGCCATCCTTCAGACCGAGGTCACCGTCACCGTGCGGCGCGAGCGGCTGGAACGCGACAAGCTGCTCGATGCGCAAAGCCGGCTGGTACGCGCCACGCTCGATCACCTCGATCAGGGGGTGGCGACATGGACTTGTCTCGGAAAAGTGCCGGTTTCTTGAGAGCATGAGAGCGATCAAGGAGACGGACAATGACGAACAAACCGACAGCAGAATTCAAGCGTGAGGCGGTGCGGATCGCCCTGA
>JBKEBH010000257.1:0-4246 GCA_047973065.1 Paracoccus sp. (in: a-proteobacteria)
TCCCCAGAGCAAAGGGCGAGCCCCATTTCCAATACCTGTTTGGCCTCGTCGTTACGATCAACAAGGCGCAGTCCCGAGTACAGTGTTTGCGATTGATCCAGGTGGGCCTGGATGGTGCTACCGGGATGATATTGCTATGTTTTCAAGGGGTCGTACGCCCCGAATAAGGCCAAATGGACCATGATTTGCTCGCAATCTCAGGCTGTTAATCAATTGGTCATAGGTTCGATCCCTACCGCCGGAGCCAAAATATCTTTGATATTACAATGCTATACAGGCCGCCCATCAGGGCGGCCTTCGTCGTTTTCAGTAGGCTCTGCAACAACTCTACAAATCTAAAGCATCCGACTTTTAACCTGAGACCTATCCGGCAGCCGTGAGGTAGTTCCAGCATTCCTCCCTCATATAGAGACCGCAGATTTCGGCGAGGGCATCGAACATGTCTGTGAATGTTCGCGCGCCGATCCTGCGCAGGTGGACTTTCAGTTTCGGGAATGCCATCTCAATGGGGTTCAGGTCTGGGCTGTATGGCGGCAAGAACATGAACCAGCATCCGGCTTCGCGCAATTCTTTGGCTGGAGCGGCATTCTTGTGCGTGGCGAGATTGTCCAGGATGAAGACGGTGCCTGGTTCCAGTTCGGGGACCAACACCTGCTCGACATAGGCGGCAAAGGCTTCGCCGTCCATGGCGCCCTTGATGACCCAAGGCGCAATCAGCGCGTCGACACTGAGGCCTGCGATGAAGGTCTGCGTCCCCCATGATCCAAAGGCCGCACCCTTCTCTCATCGACGCACGCATATGCAGCTGCTGGACCCGGCCGCCTCATAGGGCAGTCATGACGCCATATTCGGACCTCTTTCCAGCAGGTGCATGACGCAGCATAATGGCGTGAGAGTACCGGAGTTCAGCCATGCCCAAGACCAGCCCCGCCCATCCGCTGCCCTATGTCGGCGAGATCACCAGATATCTGGAGAAGGGCGCGCCCGAGGAAATCCGCAAGGCGATCCGCAAGGCGGGCAAGGATGACATGCTCGACCCCGGCTATCCTTACGACGAGGAAATGGACAAGCACGACTACAAGGACCGGATGAAGCAGCTCCAAGTCGAGCTGGTCAGGATGATGCATGATATCTCGGTCACTGGAAAGCGGCTGGTGGTGATTTTCGAGGGCCGCGACGCTGCCGGCAAGGGCAGCACCATTGAGCGCGTGCGCGAGAACCTCAACCCGCGCTCGGCCTATATCGTCGCCCTGCCCAAACCCACCGACCGCGAGGCCCGGCAATGGTATTTCCAGCGCTATACCGACTGGCTGCCGGCGGATGGCGAGATCGCGCTCTTTGACCGCAGCTGGTACAATCGCGGCGTGGTCGAAAGGGTCTTCGGCTTTTCCACCGACCAGCAGCGCAGGGAATTCTTCAAACAGCTGCCCCATTACGAGGAAATGCTGGTCGATGACGACACGATCCTGGTCAAGCTCTGGCTCAATGTCGGACGGTCCGAACAGCTTCAGCGCTTCCTCGACCGCGAACAGGATCCGCTGAAACAGTGGAAACTGTCCTCGATCGACGTCGAGGGGCTGGGCAAATGGGACGATTATACCAACGCCATCCGCGACACGCTGAAACATTCGGATTTCAGGTTCGCACCCTGGACGGTGATCCGCTCGGACGACAAGAAGCGCGCCCGGATCACCGCCATCCAGACCATCCTGAATGCGGTGGATTATGCCGGCAAGGACGACAAGGCGATCGGCAAGATCGACCAGAAGATCGCCGGCGGCCCGGAGATCATCGAAACATGAGGCATGCGCTTTTCCTCTGTATCGCCCTGACCCTGACCGCGCTTGGCCTGAGCCCCCTTGGACTGAGCGCGCCAGCCCGCGCCCAGTCGCTGCCCGATTGGGATTATACCTCGGTCAACGATTTCGCCGGGCTCCTGACCAATGATGACACCATGGTCATCGATCAGGCGCTGATCGCGCTTCATGACGCAACCGGTGTCGAAGGCACTGTCGTCACCCTGAACGAGCAGGCCAGTCATGGCGGCCCGTCAGGGATGGAAGACTTCGCCACCCGGCTGTTCAACTATTGGGGCGTGGGCGATAACCGCCGCAATGACGGCTTCATGCTGCTGGTGCTGAAGGATGACCGCGAAGCCCGGATCGAGCTCGGCGCCGGTTATCCGACCAGCTTCGACCGGGTGGCAGGTCAGATCATGGATCAGATCATGGTCCCGGCCTTCCGCAACGGCGATTACTCGGGTGGCCTGCGCTCCGGCACACTGGCGGTGATCGAAAAGATCGCCCGCCCCCAGGCCGCCGGTCAACCTGCGCAGATGCTGAGCACACCCGCGCAGCAGCGCAGCCGGGCGCAATCGGATTCATCCGGCTCTTCCGATTTCTTTTCCATTTTCTTCATATTCTTGCCTTTCGGCATGTTTATCCTGGTCTTTTCCCTCATCATCCGACGCGGCCGCACCCGCCCGCCCGGCCAGGCGAGCTCAGCCTATTACATGGATGAGAATGGCAGCCTGCAACGCAACCCCGACTACCGGGAAAGCAGCTACGGTTCACTCCATTCCTCCGGCTCTTCCCGGTGGTCCTCAGGTTCGTCCAGCTCCTCCAGCTCGTCATCAAGCAGCGGCGGCTTCGGCGGCGGCTCATCGCGGGGCGGCGGTGCCTCGGGCCGCTGGTAGTGGTAGGGGTTGGCCAACTTTCGCGCAGGACCGCGATCCGGCAGGAATCGCGGTCCTGCGCGAAGCGGAAAAGCTTGCAGGGTGAACCATGCGCCGCTAGCGTCAGGGCACCCATCTCAAACCGAAAGGCCATCGCATATGACCTTCCTGCGTTCGACCGCTATCCTTGCAGCCCTCGCTTCTCCCGCCATTGCTGCCGATTCCGAGCTGACCGTCTTCGACTGGGCTGGCTTCGAAGAGCCGGTAATCTTTCAGGGCTATGTCGACAAATACGGCGAAAACCCGACCTTCGCCTTCTATGGCGACGATGACGAAGCCTTCCAGAAGATCGCCTCGGGCTTCATGGCCGATATCGTCCATCCCTGCAGCCAGATGGTGTCGAAATACCGCGATGCCGGCCTGATCGAGCCCTGGGACATCTCGAAGATCCCGGCCTATGCCGATATCGACCCGCAATTCACCCAGTCCAAGGTTTTCGCCGACGATCAAGGCGTCTGGTTCATCCCGACCGACTGGGGCGCGACTGCCATCGCCTATAACAGCGAAAAGGTCCCGGCCGAGGATCTGTCCACCCTCCAGATCTTCGTCAGTCCCGACTATGCCGGGCGCACATCGCTGCCCAACAGCTCGGACGATGTCTGGGCGCTGGCTTATCTGGCAACCGGCGTGACCGACTGGACCGAAGTCACCGACGAACAGTTCCAGGCCGCCGCCGACTGGCTGCGCCTCGCCCATCAGAATGTCGCCGCCTATTGGGCCGACCCGCAGGACCAGGCTCAGCTGATGGCCTCGGGGCAGGTCGATGTCGCCTGGTCGTGGAATGACGGCGTGGTCTATCTGCGCGATGACGATTATCCGGTCGGCTTCCAGCGCGCTGCCAAGGAAGGCTCGTCAAACTTCATCTGCGGTTTCGTCAATATGAAGGACGGCCCCGGCAATGAAGACAAGGTCTATGACTTCATCAACGCCTGGCTGGCCCCGCAGGCTGCCAAGGGCCTTCTGGACACCATCGGCTATGGTCATAGCACCATCGCCGGAATGGAGAGCATCAAGGACGAGCCGGCGGTGATCGAAGGCCTCAGCCCGGTCGATGCCCCGATCCTGAACCAGACCCCGAACGATCCGCAGATACGCGAAAAGCAGCTGGCCGAGTTCGAAAAGATCAAGGCCGGGTTCTGATCGGCTTTCAGAACGCGCGCCGCCCTGGCGGCGATCATCGGAGAAAATCGGAGCGGTCCTTCGGGACCGTTCCTTGCGTTCTCAGCAATGCGGCATATTTGCCGAATCGCCTGACGCCCATCATACGAAGACCCAGCTACGATAACAGGTAGCTGTCACATCCCGCCAGGTAGTATGGCTGTTTCTTGAACAGCTCTGGTTTGAGCTTGTGCCAGTCTTTCAGAGCTTGCACGGGCAGCCTTGCTGCCAAGAGATGATTGCGGCAGTTTCTGATTGCAGAGCCAAACGTAGCGGTTCAGCGCGGTCTCCAGCTCTTCGCCAGACCGGAAGTGGTGCGATTGCAGCACCTCTTCGATGCGACCGTTGAACCTC